>DDWE01000023.1:14644-16541 GCA_002345625.1 Desulfuromonadaceae bacterium UBA2294
GGAAGTAGCCGTTGATCTCTTTGGCGACGGCGTGGATATCGAGGTGGTCGATTTTGCCATCGATGCCGGTGAAACCGTAATTCCAGCTCAACCTGGTGATGGGGTCGGGGAAGGCGCCCCCTTCCTTCTTGTAGAGCTGCGCGACGCGGTAATAGAGCTCATTCATGACTACCGAGTCGTGTTTGCTCTGCCCGAGCGGGGCGACCGCCTGGTAGCGCCACTGCGCCCAGCGCCCGGAGTTGGTGATACTTCCTTCTTTTTCAAAGGAAGCGGCAATCGGCAGGAAGAAGACCTCGGTGTCGATCTCGGCCGGGTTCATGTCCGGCCCTTTCCAGAATGAGGCGGTCTCATTGTCAAAGAGGTTGACCGCAACCATCCAGTCGAGCTTGCCCAGGGCCTTGCGCACCTTGTTGGCGTTGCTGCCGGAGCAGGCCGGGTTTTGTCCCCAGGCAAAGAAGCCCTTGATGTCGCCTTTGAACATCTTGTCAAACAGCATCAGCCAGCTGGCATTCTGCCCGGGGTCGAGTTTCGGTAGCAGGGAGTAACCGAAATCATCGGCAGCGGTCAGGGAGGTGTCGAAGTGGGCGCGCAGCAACGAGGTGATGTATTTGCTGCGGTTGCTCCACCAGTTGGCGCTGTCCGGGTCGGTGGTTTTCGGCGTGCTCTTTTCGATGTAGGTGGCCAGATCGCTCCAGTCGGCGTTCGGGGTAGGCAGGTAGCCGGGGAGGATGTGGAACAGCAGGCAGTGGTCGGTTGACCCCTGAACGTTCGATTCGCCACGCAGGGCGTTCACCCCACCCCCGGCAATACCGATGTTGCCGAGCAGCAGCTGGATAATCGCCATGGTGCGGATGTTTTGTGTGCCGACCGTATGCTGGGTCCAACCCATGGCATACATGATGGTCGCTGCTTTGCCGGCCACACCAGTCGATCCATACGTCTTGTAAACCTCAGTCAGTTTGTCCTGTGGTGTGCCGGTAATATCGGAGACGACCTCGACGCTGTAGCGGGAGAAGTGCTTTTTCAATAGCTGGAGCACACAATTGGGATCCTGCATGGTCGGATCGGTCTTCGGTATACCGTTCGCATCACGCTGGAAGGCCCAGGTGGCCTTGTCGTAGCTGCGCTTGTCAGCGCTGTAGCCGGAGAAGAGGCCATCGAGGTCGCCCGGCATTTTAAAGTCGGGGTTGACCAGGAAGGTCGCGTTGGTGTGCAGCTGCATATACTCGGAGTGGTAAAGATTGTTCTCAATGATGTACTTGATCATCCCGCCCAGAAAAGCGATATCGGTACCGCTGCGTAGTGGTGCGTAGATGTCTGCCTTGGAGCTGGTGCGGGTAAACCGTGGATCGACGCTGAGCAGCTTAGCGCCTTTTTCTTTGGCTTCCAGAACATACTTGAACGAGATGGGATGGTTTTCAGCTGCGTTTGATCCCATAATCAGGATGACATCGGAGTTGCGGATATCGATCCAGTGGTTGGTCATGGCGCCGCGGCCAAAGGTGGTCGCCAAACTGGCGACCGTCGCGGAGTGTCATATTCGAGCCTGGTGTTCGATATAAACCAGGCCCCAACTGCGCAGCATCTTCTGAAACAGGTAGCACTCTTCGTTGTCCATTGCCGCGCTGCCGACCGAGGCGAGGGCATCTGTTCGGTTGACCAGTTTCCCCTTGGCGTTGTGGGTCATGAAGGTTGCGTCGCGGGTGGCTTTGACCTTTTTGGCAATCTGGTCAAGCGACCAGTCCCAGGAGACTTTCTTCCACTCCCTGGAACCTTTGGCCCGGTACATCGGTTCGGTCACGCGTTTTTCGTTGTGACGCAACTGGAAGGTCGAAGCCCCCTTGCTGCAGAGGGTGCCGCGGTTGATCGGATGGTCCGGGTCGCCCTCAGTGTTGAT
>DDWE01000038.1 GCA_002345625.1 Desulfuromonadaceae bacterium UBA2294
AGGGTTTTTCTACAGCCTCGTTAGTATTAACATAATGAAAGGAGACGAATCATGATCATTAAGGCAATCAGAAATTGGATGCTAATCGGTACGTTTGGTCTGGCCCTGGCTAGTCAGACTTTCGCAGCGGAGGGCAGCGGAGTTGTTACCGCTGACCCGACCAAGCATTTCGACCCAAAGGGGAAGATGCCGTCGGATTACACGATTAAGCTCCGCGAGATGCGGAAAACGGCTCTGCCGCTCGCGGACAAGCGCGACTTCGAGGAAGCGAAGAAAGGCTTCATCGCCGCGCCGGAGTATAAGCAGATCATGGCTGAGGCCGGTAACGTGGCCTGGGATATGGGCAGTTACGAATGGCTTTTGGAGGAGGGTAAGGACTTTGCCTCCATTCACCCCTCGCTCCAGCGCCAGGCGATCCTCAATATGGCTTATGGGCTCTATGAGGTCGTTCCCGGCAAGATCTACCAAGTACGTGGCTACGACCTGGCGAACATCAGCTTCATCAAGAGCGATACCGGCTGGATCGTCTTCGACCCCCTGACCGCCAAGGAGACGGCGGCGGCCGCCCTGAAGTTCATCAATGAGCAGCTCGGCGAACGTCCGGTGGTGGCGGTCGTCTACTCGCACTCGCACGGCGATCACTTCGGCGGCGTGCGCGGCGTTGTCGATGAGGCTGACGTGAAAAGCGGTAAGGTCAAGGTGATTGCACCGGTCGGTTTCATGCAGCATGCCATTGCCGAGAACGTGATGGCCGGCAACGCCATGACCCGGCGCATGTTCTTCCAGTACGGCGTGCTGCTGCCGCGCAGCCCCTTCGGGCACGTTGACCAGTCGATCGGCAAAAACACTGCCGCCGGCAATCTCGGACTGATCGAACCGAACGTCATCATCAAGGAGGACATCGAGGACCTAACGGTGGACGGCGTGAAGATGGTGTTCCAAAATACGCCGGGGACCGAAGCGCCGGCCGAGATGAATACCTGGTTCCCCGATCTCAAGACCTTCTGGGCGGCGGAGAACATCGTCGCCACCATCCACAACATCTACACCCTGCGCGGCGCCATGGTGCGCGATGCGCTGGAGTGGTCGAAGCAGATCAACAAGGCCATCTACCTGTTCGGCAAGGACGCCGAGGTCATGTTCGCCTCGCACAGCTGGCCGCGCTGGGGGAACGACCGCATTCTTGAGATCATGCGCACCCAGCGCGACGCCTACGCCCACCTGAACAACCAGGTGCTGCACCTGGCCAACCAGGGGGTGACGATCAACGAGATCCAGAATGTCTACAAGCAACCGAAGAGTTTGCAGGACCAGTGGGCCGCGCATAGCTACCACGGCTCCGAAAGCCATAACAGCCGGGCGGTCATCAACCGCTACCTTGGTTACTGGGACGCCAACCCGGCGACCCTCGATCCACTTTCGCCGCGCGACTCGGCGCCGCTGTACGTGGAGATGATGGGCGGGTCGGACAAGATCATCGCCAAGGGGAAGGAACTCTACGACCAGGGGAAATACCGCCATGCGGTCGAGATTCTCAACAAGCTGGTCTTCTCCGAGCCCGAAAACCAACCGGCCAAAGACCTGCTCGCCGATGTCTATGAGCAGATCGGCTACCAGAAGGAGAGCCCGAGCCAGCGCAACAGCTTCCTGGCCGGCGCTTTCGAGCTACGCAACGGCATCCCGGCGGGCGCTTCGCCCAAAGCCAGCGGACCGGACATGATCCGCGGCATGAGCACCGGGCTGTGGCTCGACTTCCTTGGCGTGCAGCTCGACAGCGCCAAGGTCGATGGCAAACACTTCACCATCAATCTGGTCACACCCGATAACGGAGAAAAGTATGCCGTCGAACTGAACAACGCGACCCTGACCAATATTGAAGGGTTCCAGGTCGACAAGCCGGACCTGACCATCACCATTAACCGCGCCGATCTAAATACCATCATGATGGGCAAGGCCACCTTCGACGACATGATCAAACAGGGCAAGGCGAAGTTCGCCGGCAGCCGTGAACCGTTCGATCTGCTGCGTAGTTCGATGGTCCGCTTCACGATGGACTTTGAGGTCTTGCCAGGCACGGGCGGTAAACGCCTGCAACAGCCGACAGGCGATCCGTTCGAGATCGTGCCGCCTGCGATCAACGTCATCACTGATTGACGTCATATCCCTTTGAAGCTAACAACCGGTTTCAGCGGACGGAGCTTGCGCTCCGCCGCTGAACCGGGGCGTTAGAGGGCTTATGGGTTTTTTCGGAAAACTGTTTCAGCACAAACAAAAAGCATAAGAACGAAGTCACCTTCGATAACGAAGGTGTTACTCGAACCCTCCCAAATGGAAATGTTGAGGTTGTACGCTGGGGCGAACTGGTTGAAGTTAACATCCTCACCACAGACGAGGGGCCGATTGTAGATGATGTTTACTGGATGTTACATGGGGCTGATGGTAAAGGGTGCGCGATACCAAGTGAGGCCGAGGGCATGAACGAGCTATTGTCTCGCCTTCAACAATTGCCTGGCTTTGATAATGAAGCCGTCATCAAGGCCATGGGTTCTACCAACAACGCTAAATTTCTGTGCTGGAAACGCACCCTCTAACGAATCCCACGAGATCAGACGGTTAAGAAGTGGCGGTTCGCGTTGACATTCTACATGATCGCACCTGTGTACGCCGCCGCTTAGGTCCAAACGTTTGCTGCAGGAATTATAAAAGATGGAAATATATACTTTAAAAATATCCTTTGCAGAAAACGACCCTGAATGTCCATGGTCAAGAACCATTGAAGTCCCAGAAGACTTCACCTTTGCCAAATTACACGATTACATTCAAGAAATTATTGAATTTGATAATGACCATTTATATGAATTTTATTCAGGGAAAAGCCAAAGAGACAAATTATACAAAATTTCTAACAGTGCAAGACTGTGCGACATTTTCCCATTGGACGGATTGAAGCTATTTTACCTGTTTGACTTTGGCGACAATTGGCTATTCAAGATCATCAAAACAAGTAAGAAACAGTTCTTAACACCTGAAATCTCAATACCTCGTATTGTACAATCTATTGGAGAAAATCCAGAACAGTACGGCGAGTGGTAATAGTCAAAAAGCAGCTAACCAGAAAATGCAGCGGACGGAGGACCTTCCCCGATAGAGTTGACACCTCAATCTAGTCAAGAGGGGTCGAAATTCGGCAGAGTACTCTCTTTCTGGCTGTATCTTGCGCGATTAATAAAACAGGCCGCTTTCGGAATAAACCGAAAGCGGCCTGTTGTTGTTTGACGAATGTGAAGTTGCGCTTAAGTAAACATCAGCTTGCGTTCCAGGTCCATCGACCGCGATACCTGCTTCGCCCCGTCGATACTGATGATCCCCTGCTCGCAGAGCTGTACCAGGTGCTGATCCATGGTCTGCATTGAGTATTCGTTGCGGCCGTTCTCGATGTGTTTTTCGATTTCATCGAGACGGCCGTCGCGGATACAGGCCTGGATGGTGGTGGTGGTGCGCATGATCTCGACCACCGGCACCAGGTTCTCGCCACTTTTGTCCTTGACCAGACGCAGCGACACGGTGGCCACCAGAATGTCGGCGAGGCGCTGGCGGAGAATATCCTGGGCATCGGCCGGGAAGTGGCCAACCAGGCGGTTGATGGTCGAAACCGCGCTTTGTGTGTGCAGGGTAGAGAAGACCAGGTGGCCGGTCTCCGACGCCTTGACGCAGGCGTCGATGGTCTCCAGATCACGCATCTCGCCGACCATGACCACGTCCGGGTCCATGCGCAGCGCCGCTTTCAGTGCAGCGCTGAAACCGGCTGTGTCGACGCCGACCTCGCGCTGAATGATGCAGCTTTTGTCCGAGGTGAAGAGAAATTCCAGCGGGTCCTCGATGGTGATGATGTTGTACTGCTGGGTCTGGTTGATGTGCTGCAGCATCGCTGCAAGGGTGGTCGATTTGCCGTTTCCGGTCGGCCCGGTGACCAGGACCAGGCCGTTGGGGGCCTTGACGATCTCCTGCAGCACCGGCGGCAGCTTGAGGTCGGCAAAGGTGCCGATGTGCGGCGGAATGACACGCATGACGACGCCGAAGCAGCCGCGCTGGCGAAAGATGCTGACGCGAAAGCGACCGCCGTTGTCGAGGGCGTAGGAGGCGTCGGTCTCCTTGACGTCGTCGGTCAGGGCGCGGCCGTTCTGCTCGAGAATGGCGCGGGCGATGTATTCGGTATCTTCAGCGCTGAGTTTCGGCAGCTTGGAGCGGATCAGCTGGCCGCGCCCGCGAAAAAATGGCGGGTTATCGACTTCGAAGTGGACGTCGGAAATGCGCTTGTCGAAAGCGATCGCGAGAATCTGATTCAGTATCTTGCTGTCCATCGAATGACCTCGTCATCGGGTGCTGTTGAGTTCCCGATGCTGTTAGTGGATGGCTTCCACTCTTAGGGTTGCCTGTTCGGCGAGCATGTCGAGCAGCTCCACCGGTACGGGCTGGTGTTCCTGGGTGCCGAAGTCGGCATAGACCAGAAACAGGGTCTTGTTATGGCGCTTGACCGGCAGCAGAAGGATGCTGGCATCGGACGGCGCTCCGATTTTGCGATACAGGTAGGTGTTGAGGATTTCGTCGGCACAGGGGCCGCAATAGATCCGTCCGCTGCTCAGGGCCTGTTGCAGCAGCGACGGCTGGTTGAGCGGAATATGGAAACCGAGCGGTTCGTCGATGCCATCGCCGAAGCTGGTCTTGATGCCACGGGCGCGGTCGGCCACCGCCTCGTTCCCTCTTGCGACCAGAATCAGGGCGCGCGGGAGAATTTCATTGACAAACTGGAGGACCGACCGTGCCACGGTTTGGGGCGAGGTCAGGGTCGGCAACCCGGCGATAAAGTCATTGAGCTGCCGGACGACGGAGACCCCTTTTTTCGCTGCCGGGCGCGGTGTGCTGCCGGCTTTGTCTTCCAGCCCCTGATAGACGCCGGGAATCTTCCGTTCGATCTGGTCGAGGGCGTCGAGGCCGAGCAGGTCAGCGGTGATGTCGTCGCCGGCCTCGCTCTCTTCTTCAAGAGTGATTTCGCCGTCACGCACCTTTTCGTCAAAGACGCGCAGGGCATCCATCAGGATACTCTGTACATCGACGTTGATCTCGCGGTCGATTTCGTTCGGGTAGTACTTGAATTCGTCGTTGGTGGTTTCGTCGCTCGCCACCAGGGTGAAATCGCCCTTGCGCCAGGTCAAAACCTCAATCAGGGTCAGCTCAATCAGCGAGCGCAGCGCCGCATAAGCTTCGCGCTCCTCCACCATCCCCCGATCAAGCAGGGTGATGATCAACGGTTTGCGTTCCGGTCCGGGGGTGTGCTGGATGCCAAGCGCTTCCTGAAGGGTGTCTTCGGTGATGGCCCCCTGGGCGACCAGGATATCGCCGATGCGGATGCCGTTATTGAGATGGCTGGCACCGACGATGTAGCCTTTTTTAAAGACCAGCTGGCTCTCCCCCTTGCGTCCGCTGATATGCAGGATGCCCGAATTGCGGGTCGAGTGCATCAACTGGATGACATCAACAATCGGTAGATGTTCCAGATCACCGGAGAATGACATCGGGCAAGTCCTTCATGGTGCAGCGCGAAGCTGCGGGGAGTCGGGGTTGTTCTTCATCCGGCAAACGCCGGGGCGGTTTCCTATTAAACTTGAATAGCAGCGAAAATTCAAGCGTTCTCTGGTCCTCTATGGCGAAACAGTGACACACTTTTTTTGTGTCATGGCACAGAACAACCTAAAGGGCCCATCCTGACATCAACCCGGCAACTGCTCGTAAACGTGAGTTTTAATGAGGTTTTACAGGCGCCGTTCAAATATGGCACTTTTGTTGCTGATATTCCGTAAGTGTTGTGCCAGGTGCGATGAGGGAGCGGCCCTGATCCTGGCGCACAATTTCGGTGGACGATCCGGCTGCGGGGGCAGGAACGTCGCTATTTATTCGGTACGGAGGACTGAACCATGGCGATGAAGGATCTGAAGGTAGGTGTACGTCTGGGCGGTGGTTTCGCCCTGGTACTGGTGTTGATGCTGGCGATGACCCTGTTTGCCATCAACTCGCTGCGCGATGTCGATGCCAGTGCCCGGCAGGTGGTGGAGGAGAGTCTCCCTTTTGCCCTGCAGGCCGATGAGATGCAGGTGATGGCGGTCAATATCCAGCAGTTGGTGACCGACTCTGCCCTGACCGGTGACCGTGGATCGATGGACGAAGCGGAGGGGATGTTCCGCGAGTTCGAGGATGATCTTGGTACCTTTGTCAGCATGTTCCGCAAAGAGAATGACAGCGAAGGGTTGCGCCGGGCCGAAGAGATCAAGCGTGCCCTTGATGAGTACCACGACACTGCCCGGCGCATGGTCGATGCCTATACCAAGCAGGGGAAAGAGGCCGGCGATGTGGAGATGAAGGAGTTCGATCAGGATGCGACGACCCTGCTGAACCGCTTTGCCGAACTGCGCAAAAGTCAGGTCGATGAAGTTCAGGCGATGGGGGCAGAGATTCTGAAAGTCTCCGATACCATGAAGACTTCGCAGACCATCCTCAGCATTGTTGCGATTGTCCTGGGGGTTGGCATTGCCATTTTTATCACCCGCAGTATTGTCAAGCCGCTGGAGAAGGCGGTTGTTGTTGCTGATGCTCTGGCGATCGGTGACCTCTCTGTCACGGTGGTTGCAGAGAGTCGAGACGAGGTCGGGCAGTTGCTGGATTCCATGGAGAAGATGGTCGCCTCGACCCGCGACGTGGTCGGTCTGGCCGGCAAGATGGCCGAGGGTGACCTGACCGTCGAGTTGCGCGAGCGATCCAGCAAGGATGAACTGATCCTCTCCCTGAAGGAGATGGTGGTCAACCTGCGCGATGTGGTCGGCACGGTCCAGGGGGCCTCCGAGCAGGTCTCTGCCGGCAGTCAGGCACTGAGTGCCAGTAGCGAGGAGCTGTCGCAGGGGGCGAGTGAGCAGGCGGCCAGCGCCGAGGAGGCGTCGTCAAGCATTGAGCAGATGACAGCCAATATCCGGCAGAATGCCGATAATGCTCGCGAAACGGAAAAGATCGCCACGCGTGGCGCCAAGGATGCCCAGGCCGGCGAAGTGGCGGTCAAGGAGACTGTGGTGGCGATGAAACAGATCGCCGACAAGATCATGATTATCGAGGAGATCGCCCGCCAGACCAACCTGTTGGCGCTTAACGCGGCGATCGAAGCGG
>DDWE01000121.1 GCA_002345625.1 Desulfuromonadaceae bacterium UBA2294
CGACGGCGAAGAGCAGCGCGACATAGAGCAGCGTGACGAAGGCGACACTGATGATCGACATCAGGTATTCCCTTCATCATGATCGGGTGACGAGACCGGGGGGGCTTGTTGTGGCGCCCCCAGAGTATGGGCAAAGAGATAGATGACGCCGATGGAGATTGGCCAGCCAATAAAAAGGTAGAGAACCATCAGCGGGATGCCGAAGACATGGATCGGTTTGTTGAAGATATGGAGAAAGGGGTAGCTGAGCATGACAATCCCGAGAATGAAGAAAAGGCCCCAACCTTCCTTGACTCGGGCAAGATCCCGGTTTTTTTTTCGATCATTCAAAATCGGTATCGCCTCAGTTGCGAAGAGTGTTTGCCTATTGGCGTAAAAAGACGACAGGCAAGGCAATTATAATCGTCATATGCGACGCTGTCGACTGTGAAACGCGCGCTTATGAACACCGGTCACGCGTTGACGGTGAGAGGGGCGTGTGTTAATGTCCGGCTGGTCGGCTTGTATTGATCAGGGAGAACCCTTTTGATGATCCCTTCATGGTGTGCGGTCCGGGGAAAGTGGGACGGTTTAATGCGCTATTTACTTTACCAGAGTGTTCTCGTCCTGCTTCTGGCCGGATGTACTGCTGGCGTCGTTTCTCAGCCAGCTCCAGAGTATGACCCGGTTCTTGGTGCCGAATCAATGGCTCTTGAGGCTTTTGCCCGTGCTCACCTTATGGGGCTTGACGGTGACCTTGCCGGCAGCCGGCAGGCACTTGAAGAGGGGATCGCCGCCGACCCGGGCTCCGCTGAGTTGCGTATGGCTATGGCCGAAGTTCTGGTCCAACTGGGTGAGGTCTCGGCTGCCCAGAAGGCGGTCGAAGCCGCTCTGGATCTTGACCCGGGCATGGAGTCGGCTTATCTGCTTCTTGCTGAAATCCACATCACACTCGATCAGATTGATGCGGCAACAGCGGCTTTGGTCAAAGCGAATACCCTGCAGCCCGGTCAAAGTCCGGTCCTCATGCGTCTGGCCTATGTCCGTGCCCGCAGTGGTAATATGGAAGAAGCGTTACGGATTCTGCGCGACCTGATTGCTGCCGAACCGGAAAACCGTGATGCACTGTTGGTTCTGGCCCGTTTCTATCGTGGCAACGAGCAGCCTTTGCCGGCATTGGACGCTTACCGTACATTGTTGCAACAATCCCCAGATGACGGTCTGGTCGTCATCGAGCTCGCCGATCTTGAAGTCAGCCTGCAACATCCTGACGCGGCGATACAGGTTTGCCTCGATTACCTGGCGCAGTCTGCCGAGGATACGGCAGTGCGTCACCGCCTGGTGCGGATTTATCTTGACGAAGCGCGCTATGACGCTGCGTTGGAACAGCTCGGGTTTATACTGCAGACAGATAAAGAAGACCGTGACGCTCAACGCAAAATTGGCCTGATTCATTTGCAGCAGCGTGACTGGCCCAGGGCGATGGAGGTCTTCTCTTCTCTGCTTGCAACCGATCCGGAAAACAGCCTGTATCGTTACGATCTGGGTGTCGCTCTTGAAGCCGGTGGAGATCAGGAACGTGCTCTGGCGGCCTTTAGTGCCATTCCGGCCGATTCCGAACTGTATGCTGATGCGATTATGCATCGCGCCTATCTGTTGGTGACCCTGGATCGAAAAATCGAGGCCCGGGATCTGTTGGCCAAGGAGATCGATCTGGTCCTTGCCCGCCCTGAGGCGGTGGTCTTTCTCGCGACGCTCTACCAGCGTGATCAGCAGCTGGATGCGGCCGAATCCTTGTTGCGCCGTGGCCAGGAGACGTTTCCGGACGATGCTGACCTGCTCCAGAATCTGGCACTGCTTCTTGACCAGCGCGGAGCATTTGATGAGTCGGAGGCACTGGCGCGTCGCGTTATGGAGCTTGATCCGGAGAATGCTGACGCCCCCAACCTGATCGCTTATTCTCTTGCCGAACGTAACCTCCGGCTCGAAGAGGCCTTGACTCTTGCCCAAAAGGCTCTTGCCCTGCGTGATGAACCGTACATTCGTGATACCCTCGGTTGGGTCTATTATCGTCTCGGCCGGTTTGAAGAGGCACGCCACGAACTGGAACAGGCAGTTGCCAGCCATGGTTCAGATCCGGTCGTCCTGGAGCATTACGGGGATGTCCTTCATGCACTGGGTGAGACAAGTGCGGCCGTTGACCTCTATCGTCGTGCCCTTGCGACCGAAAAAGCCCTGAATCCCCGTGCTCTCGAGCAGAAAATCAACCCGCTGCCGACGAATCGTCCCTGAATATGAAACGACTTGCTCTTTTCGTCATTTGCCTGCTGGTCGGCGCCTGTGCCCCTCTGCCCAGCACCTTACCGCACCCACAGCCGACGCAGGACGAACTTCTACAGCGTCTTGACGCAACGCGCGCTGCGTTCTTTTCCCTCAAGGGGTTAGCCAAGGCATCATATCGTCGCGGTGAAGAATCGATGACCGCTAGTCAGGTGGTGATCGCCCGTTCTCCTGATAAACTTCGGCTGGAAATCCTCGGCCTGTTCGGCTCTCCAGTTATGATCCTGGCGACGGATGGTGCAGCGTTGACGGTTCTGCTCCCCGGAGAAGCGAAGGCATTTCAAGGTGCAGCCACCTCCGGTTTTTTACAGCAGGTGCTACGTCTGCCTCTGCAACAGACCGACCTGGTCTCCCTGCTGCTCCAACAACCGCTCCTACTGCCATGGGAAACCACGGAAGTGGTTTATGAAAGTGATGGTCGCTCCCGACTGATGCTCGAAAACGCCTACGGATTGGTGCAAAATCTCACCTTTGACCGCCATCTGCACCTGGTGGCATGTGAATACCGTCTCGCCGGGATTCGGCAGATGCTGGTCTCTTACGCCAATTTTGACGATGTGCATAATTTCCCCCATAACATTCAGTTAAGCTTGCCCCCCGACGACATCGATATGACCCTGGATTTTTCCAGTGCTGAATTGAATGCCGATCTGTTGGCCAGCCGATTCGTTCTGGTGCCACCGGCCGGTTATACCATCGAACCGCTCCCCGGGCGCCCCTGAGGGTTGAAGGTACGGCATGCCCCTTCGCGCTTTTAACCCCTTTTTCGTGATCCTGATTCTGGCAGCCGGCCTGCTGGCCGGCTGCGATCAAGCGCCACCCGCTTCCGTGCCGACTCAAGGGATAACCGTCCCGGCCTTTGGCGATACCTTTATTGAGGCCTCCATCGGAGAACCGAGCAATTTATTGCCGGTCCTCTCCTCGGACAGTGCTTCGTCCGAAATCAATGGTCTGGTCTACAGCGGGCTGATCCGCTATAACCGCGACCTGCGTCTGGAAGGGGAGTTGGCTGAATCCTGGGAAGTTTCCGACGATGGCCTGATCATGACCTTTCACCTGCGCCACGGCGTCGTCTGGCACGATGGTGCCCCGTTTACCAGCGCCGATGTCCTGTTCACCTATCAAATGTATATCGATCCGCAGGTGCCGACCTCTTATGCCGAGGATTTTCGCCAGGTCGCAGATCTGCAGACCCCGGACCCGTGGACCGTACGCGTCACCTACAAGCAGCCTTATGCCCCGGCTCTCGAGAGTTGGGGCACCCCCATCCACCCCCGTCATCTGCTGGAAGGGGTCGATGTGACCAAAAGCCCTTTAAGCCGTATGCCGATCGGTACCGGACCATACCGGTTTATCGAGTGGCAATCGGGTGAAAAGCTGGTTCTTGAAGCCAATTCGGATTATTACGAGGGGGCACCATATATCCGCCGGGTGGTTTATCGCATTATTCCCGATTCGACCACCCAGTTTCTCGAACTGCTGTCCGGTGGACTTGATTTCATGGGTCTGACCCCGTTGCAGTACAGCAAACGGACAGATACACCGGCCTTTCAGCGCAGCTTCAACAAATACCGTTACCTGAGTTTCAGTTACAGTTACCTCGGCTATAATCTGCGCAAACCCCTGTTTCAGGATCAGCGTTTGCGGCAGGCGATTTCTTATGCCATCAATAAGCAGGAGATTGTCGACGGCGTCCTCCTCGGCATGGGGCAGGTGGCCACCGGACCCTACAAGCCGGATACATGGGTCTACAACCCGAATATCCGGCGCTATGATTACAACCCGGAGCAGGCCAGGGCCCTGCTCGAAGAGGCTGGTTGGTTTGATCTCGATCACGACGGAGTCCGCGAAAGAGGGGAGGAGAAGCTCTCTTTTACCATCGTCACCAATCAGGGGAACGATCTGCGGGTCCGCTCGGCGGAGATTCTGCAGCGGCGCCTGAAAGAGGTCGGTATCGATGTGCAGATTCGCGTCGTTGAGTGGGCCACCTTCCTCAAGGAGTTTATATTTCCCGGGAATTTCGATGCGACCATCCTCGGCTGGAGCGGCGGCCCGGAACCCGATCAGTACAATATCTGGCATTCGAGCAAGACCGGTCCGCGCGACCTGAACTTTATCCACTACAAAAACAGCGAGGTCGATGCGCTGCTCGAACGGGGGCGTCGCACATTCGATCAGCAGGAGCGCAAGCAAATCTACGACCGCTTCCAGGAGATTCTGGCCGAAGAGCAGCCCTACACCTTTTTGTATGTCGGTGAGGCTCTGCCAGTCGTTGCAGCGCGGTTTCGTGGGATTGAACCGTCGCCGGCGGGGATCCGTTACAATTTCATCCGCTGGTACGTTGCCGCTGACGAGCAGAAGTACGCCCGTTAATCCGTTTTTAACAGGTTGGAACTCAAGCCAGAGCGGTTGGCCACCAAGGAACCACGGCACCAAGAAAGGCCAAAATCTGTTTTGACGCAGAGGCGCGGAGGCGCCGAGAAAACCTTAAAGACTTTTGGTTAAACCATGAATTTCACTCTGTGTCTCAGCGTCTCTGCGTCAGAATGCTTTTGCCTGTTATGGTGGCAAGATTAAACGGAAAAAGGAAGGGATTCGTGCTCGCCTATATCTGCCGTCGATTGCTGATGATGATACCGCTTCTGATCGGGATTACCCTGATCAGTTTCGTTGTGATTCATCTTGCACCGGGGGAGCCGACCGACATCCAGACCGATCTCAACCCCAAGGCGAGTGCGGAGATGCGTGAACGGTTGCGTGACCGCTATAACCTTGATGAGCCGTTGATGGTTCAGTACGGGCTTTGGGTGGTGCAACTGGTACAGCTCGATTTTGGCGAATCCTTCGCCCTCGATCACCGGCCGGTGCGGGACAAGATTCTTGAACGACTGCCCGTGACCATCCTGATCAACAGCCTGTCGATTCTGGCCATACTGGCTCTGGCTGTCCCCATCGGCATTATTGCCGCCATCCGCCAAGGGGGACTATTTGACCGGGGCTCGACCCTGCTGGTTTTTCTCGGCTTCTCCATGCCCTCCTTCTGGCTGGCGCTGTTGTTGATGGACTGGCTCGGCGTCCGCTATGGTCTGTTTCCGGTGGTCGGCATCCGCTCGCTTGGCTACGAGTATCTATCTGGCTGGCGCCAGGTCCTCGACGTCCTGCACCATCTCGCCCTGCCGGTGTTTGTCTCGGCCTTTGGCGGACTGGCCGGTTTTTCGCGCTACATGCGCGCCAACATGCTCGAAGTTATCCGCCAGGATTATATCCTCACCGCCCGGGCCAAAGGTCTGCCGGAACGGCTGGTAATTCTCCGTCATGCCCTGCGCAACGCCCTGCTGCCGGTGATTACCATCCTCGGTTTGTCGGTCCCCGGGCTGATCGGTGGCAGCGTCATTTTTGAAACCATTTTCGCCATTCCCGGCATGGGTAAGCTTTTTTTTGACGGCGTCATGATGCGTGATTATCCGCTCATCATGGGGGTTCTGGTGATCGGTGCCGGTCTGACCCTGATCGGCAACCTGCTCGCCGACGTCGGTTACGCCATCGCTGATCCCCGTATACGGCAGAAATAGCCGAGTTCTGGGGGCAGACGCCAGGTGTCAGGTATCAGGTGTCAGGAAAAGCCCGAACCTGTCACCACTGAAACTTTGCCAGCGTATATTTACCCTGATACCTTTTTATCTGAAACCTGAAACCTGAAACCTGAAACCTGAAACCTTTTTGTCTGAAACCTGAAACCTGAAACCTGCATTTATGATCGATTGGCACTCACATATTCTCCCCGGCCTTGACGACGGCGCCAGAGATATCGATGAATCTTTGGCCATCGGTCGGTTGTTGTCTGCGGCCGGTTTTCGCACGGTCCATTGCACCCCGCATCGGTTGCGTGGGATGTACGAGATTCCTGCCAGCACCGTTCGTGAGGCGTGTGCCGAATTGCAGGCGGTGTTTGATTGCGAAGGGGTAGCACTGCATCTCCTGCCAGGCATGGAATATTGCCTGGACGAATTTTTCCAGGACGATTTTGCCGATCCGCTTCCTCTGGGGAACAGCCGATGGGTCCTGGTCGAAACCCCTTCCCAGCCCGACCTAGACCTGCTAAAAGAGAATGTTTTTTTTCTCCGCCGCACCGGTTATATCCCTTTGCTGGCCCATCCGGAACGGCTTGCATTTCTTGCACCTCCCCCTGCCGGTAATTTTTTTCAGGATGCCGTTGACTTTTTACGCCGGTCGAAAGACACACCTGACGCTTTCTCTCAAACGCCACTTGCCGATTTGATGCAGATGGGGTGTCTTTTGCAGGGTAACCTCGGCAGTATCGGTGGCTATTATGGCGGGGCGGTTCAGCGCCAGTCTGAGCGCTTTCGACGGCATGATCTGTATGCTGTCATCGGCTCAGATGCGCATCACCCGGAGGCTCTCGGACGTTTTTTACAGCCGGCAATCGATCTGTTGCGAAAGGAATCGTCAAAATTATGCACTTTGTCAGTCGATGATTGCCCCGGTTCAGGATAATCTGTTACTATTCTGGTCATTCAGGTAACAATTTGCACAATGCGGGTTTCAACTCTTGAGGGAAAATAACTTTAATGCGTGCTTCTAACCGTTTCGTCCGGTTGTTCTCCTGTCTCGGCTTTTTGCTGAGCCTGACTGCTTGTGCCTCGACCTTTAGCGACCTCCCCGCCGGGACCGTGAAGGAAGTGACCGGTACGGCAGTTGTCTCAAGTGAGACGGTATCTATCCCGACCTTCGTTGATGCCACCCCCCCTGATGCCGATTATCGCGTCGGGACGGGTGACGTGCTTTATGTCAACGTCCAGTCCCGTCCGGATCTCGGCAGCCCGATTTCATCAGCGAGCGAACTGAAAGGGACCCGGATCGATGGCCGAGGGCAGCTGCATCTGCCCCTGGTCGGTGTTGTCAAAGTTGACGGGTTGACCTTGGCAGAGGTCGAAAAGCGCCTGACTGAGGCCTATGCCCCTTTTTTGCAACGCCCATGGATTGTCGTTGAGATCGCTGAATATCGCAGTCACCCTCTGTATCTGATCGGTCAGTTTCGCAACGCCGGCACCTATTATATGGACCGTCCGATGACTCTGTTACAGGGCGTCTCCGAAGGAGATGGTCTGCTCGACAGTGCCAATTTGCGCAGCGCCCGCTTGTTGCGCGACAAAAAGACCATGCCGGTCGACCTTCTTGCCCTGCTTGAAGGGGGGGACGTGGCCCAGAATGTCTGGTTGCAGGGGGGCGATACCATCTATGTCCCCGACGACAAGAACCAGAATGTTTTTGTTTTCGGTGCCGTGACCAAACCGGGTCCGGTTGTCATGCCGAACGGCTCTCTCACCCTCAGTCAGGCCCTGGCCGCGGCAAACCTCAACGACGTGCGCGGCCATATCGGTTTCATCCGCATTATTCGCTCCTATAGCCCGGTTCGTGGCGAACTGCTGGTCGTTGATCTCGATGCCATCCTCCGCGGCGAGGCCCTCCCGTTCACGCTGACGAAAGGCGACGTGATTTACGTGCCGCGTAGTCGCATCGGCAACTGGAACGAAACGGTCACTGAAATTCTGCCCTCTTTGCAACTGTTCAGTGCCCTGCTGCAACCCTTTGTGCAAATCAAGTATCTGACGGACAGCAATAATTAACCGCCAGTTGACAGTCCGACCCGTCGCAATTTTGGCGACCTTTTATCGTTTTTTGTTATTGAACCAGTCTAGACCAATCTGCCATGCAGATTTTATCCAGCGAGTTGAATTAAATAATGATGACACCGAGTGACCGCCCTGTCGGCCCGCCCCATACCGAGGAAGTTCATCTTCAGGATTACCTGAATGTCCTCTACCGTCGTCGGCGACCGGCGGCAATTGTTTTCATGCTCATCGTTGTTCTGGTCGGTCTTTATACTTTTATATCGCGCCCGCTTTATGAAGCGACGGCGACTCTGCATGTGCGCGATGAGAGAGTTAAAGGTGGCGATCTGCTTGGCGACCTCGGTTTGTCACGGGATAACCCCATTGAAACCGAAGTCGAAATTCTTAAATCGCGGACCAACGCCGAAGATGTTGTGCGTCGCTTGCAGCTCAACTGGAGCCGGCAGGACGTTGCCGCTGATGTCTCCTTCAACCTTCTCGAGTTCGTTTCGTCCGATGAAGAGCCGGTCTATAAACTCACCTTGATTGGCGACGGCCGCTATACGGTCCGTGGCGCGTCCTGGTCGAAGCCGGTCGAAGGTGAAAGTGGTAAACTGCTCAACGCCCAAGGGTTGCGTCTGCTTGTTGACCAGTTGACCGGCCCGGCCGGCAGCCGATTCGAACTGACCCTGCAGCCATTTAATGCCGTTGTGCAGGGGTTGCGCAGTACGGTCAGCGCCAGCGAGGTGGGCAAGGGGACCAATATCATCCGGCTCGCCTACCGCAACAATGATCCGCTTCTGGCCAGTTCCGTGGTGAATACCCTGGCGATGGTCTATCTTGATCGCAATGTGTTGTTGAAAACCGAAGAGGCCCGTAAATCGGTCGAGTTTATCGAGCAACAGCTGGGTGAGGTTCGCCAGCTGCTCGATACGGCGGAAAAAGCCTTGCAGGACTACAAGCGCCAGTCGGGGGTGATCAAGCTCGACAGCGAAGCGGAAATCCTGATTGAGCGTCTTTCCTTTGTCGATCGCGAGCGCAGTGCTGTGCGCCTGCGCAGTCGGCAGGCGGCGTTTGCTATTGCGGCGCTAGAAACCGCGATTCGAGATGGACGCAGTTACTCACCGTCATCGCTGCTTGAAGACCCTGTTCTGGCTGAAATGGCCAAAGAACTGGCACGGCTTGAAGTTGAACGGCGTGGCCTGCTTGACGAGTTGACCCCGGCGCACCCGATGGTGCGCAACCTTGATGAACGGGTGATTGCCGGTCAGCGCAAAATGCTCGCCAGCTATCAGGCGTTGAAAGAAGGCTTCGATCTGCGAGACCGCGACCTTGGACTGGAAATTGACCGCTTTGAAACCCAACTGAAGACCTTGCCGGAGGCCGAACAGCAGCTCGCCCGCCTGACCCGTCTGGCGACGGTCAATGCTGATATCTACACCTTCCTGCTTCAGAAACATGAAGAGGCGCGCATTGCCCGGGCAGCGACCATCAGCAGCATCAATATCATCGATCCGGCGATTGTCCCTGAGGTTCCGGTCAAGCCGAATAAAAAGCGCAATCTTCTTCTGGCCCTGATCGTTGGGGCTATGGCCGGTATCGGCATTGCGTTCTTTCTGGAGTATCTTGACGATACGGTCAAAGATGCCGAAATGGCCAAGCAATTAATTGGCGCTCCGGTTTTGGCCGTGATCCCGCATATCCTTGCGCCGCAAACAGATAAAGTCGAAACCGACGTAGAAGAGAAGGTCAAGCGGACCTTGATCACTCATCTCGATCCGCGCTCGGCCGCATCCGAAGCGTTTCGGACCTTGCGCACCGGGCTTCATTTCGCATCATTGAATACGCAGAAAAAAATTATTCTGGTCACCAGCTCTTTCCCCGGTGAAGGTAAGACGACCATCGCGGCCAACCTGGCTGAAACCATGTCTAAAACCGGTTCGAAGGTCCTGCTGATCGGTTGTGACCTGCGTCGTCCGACCCTGCACACGATTTTTGATCACACCATTTCACCGGGACTGACGGAGGTCTTGATCGGCGATGTCCCCCTGGATGCAGCGATCCATTATACAGGGATCCATTCGCTCGATTTCATCAGCGCCGGGCTGACCCCGCCGAACCCGGCGGAACTGATCGGATCCCAACAGATGCGTCAACTGCTCGATGAACTTCGTCCGCGCTACGACACCATCCTCCTCGATGCTCCGCCGCTGTTGGCCGTCACTGATGCGACGCTGTTGTCTGAATATGCCGATATGTTGGTCGTTGTTCTGGAGATTGGCCGTGTTCAGGTGCGTGCCGCGCAACGCATGGGTGAACTGCTTAAGACCGTACAGACGCCGATTGCCGGCATGGTATTGAATGATAAATCGAGTAAGGGGATGGAATACTACAGCTATTACAAAGATCGTTATGGTCGATATGGCTATGGACAGTACGGCTACTACAGCAGCGGATATGTCGATTCGGATGACACGGCGGTGAGTGGCGGGAAAAAACGTCAGTGGCGGATTCCATTTTTGCATAAAAAGTAGTTTCGAGCTGGCCGCAGATTTCGCAGATTGGCGCAGATAAGAGGCTGAAAGTAATGGGACGCAGATCAAATCTGATAAATTCTGATTTTTAGGACCAACAAGAATTTATTATTTTGGTTATCCATTTGACTCAACCTGAGCTCTAATTGCAAAATCTGAAACTATTTTAACTCGGCGCCAGCCGATTAGCTTACGGTCTAAATCAAAATCTGGTCTCACGCAAAGAGGCGAAGGCTAACCCGATAGTTTACGATTTTCTTTGCGCCTTTGCGGCTTGAGTGAGCAACGCAAACGGGCGTGAAATTGACTATGTCCTCATCGAATTGCTTATTGGTGGAGCGAAGTGGATAAGCAGAAAAAACTATTTAGCCGCGGTTAGAATCTGTGAACATCTGCAGAATCAAAAACGATCAATCCTTGGGTTTGGCTTTAAACGACAGATCTTGACAGATTTTAACCGCGGCTAATAATGCTTTTGACCTTATAACCAAAAGCTTAATTTGGTTTTCAATCTGCGTTCATCGGATGTGATCAGCGTCCAATTGTCTTTACCTCAAGCATGAAATTGCCGAACTTAATCCGTGAAAATCCGTGTAATCTGTGGCCTGGTTCAGAACCCTGAAGGCCTTAGCCGCAGATTTCGCAGATTGACGCAGATTGAAGATAAAAGGCAATGGGACGCAGATAAAATCTGATAAAGTCTGATAAAGTCTGATTTTTAATGGTCCTTAAAGCCAAAATGAATTTATTAAGCTTGAAAAGCATTGGCCGCAGATTTCACGGATTGGCACAGATTGAAGACCGAGGGCAATGGGACGCAGATAAAATCTGATAAAGTCTGATTTTTGATGGGCCTTAAAACCAAAATGTAAAATCCATGGTTTGGTTTCAATCAAAAATACATTTCACGCAACGACGCAACGACGCAACGTATGCAATCACAACGGTTACCAGTGCTAAACATTACTAAACAAGCTGGTTGTTACCCTCATCCTGATTTCTCGTTGCGTTCGTAGCGGCGTTGCGTGATCAGATGCTGTTGGCATGTCCTGAGGTTTTAACCACGTTAATTACGTAATCAGCGGCACGGTTTCAGGCCTGAAGGCATTGGCCGCAGATTAGAAAACAAGGCACAAGTCGATCAGTGTTTAAGGTGTTTTACAAAATCAGAATTTAGCAGATTTTAACCGCGGACAATTAGCCTTTGCCCTAAAAGTTTTACTGATTTGATCCGCGATAATCCGCGGCCCAGGTTTAAGCCTGTAATCCTGGCCGCATTGAGGTGCCATGAAAGTCATTCTTCCGGTCGCCGGCAAAGGGACGCGCCTGCGCCCCCACACTCATACCCGCGCCAAGTCCCTTGTCCAGGTTGCAGGTAAAACCGTTCTTGAGCATATTGTCTCTCGCTTGCTCCCTCTCGATCCCACCGAGGTGGTTTTTATCACCGATGAAAACGGCGGCCAGATCCGGGCCGTGATGGATCGTGAGTTTCCGCAACTCAACTGCACCTACTTACAGCAGAAGGAGAAACTCGGCCCCGCCCACGCCATTTCGTTGGCGGCTGGGAGGGTTGTCTCCGGTGATGATCTGTTGATTGTCTTTAACGACACGATTTTCATCACCGATGTCCAGCAGATCGCATCTCTGTCTATGGATTGCGATGGTTTGGTCTTCTCGAAAGAGGTCGAAGATTATCAGCGCTTCGGCGTCAATATTGTTCGCAACGGCTTTATTACCGACATGGTCGAGAAACCGGATCAGCCGGTATCAAAGCTGGCCCAGGTCGGGCTTTACTATTTGCGGGACGGGCTCGATTTCATGGGCTCGCTGCAGAAGTGTATCGATGATGGAGAAACGGTAAAGGGCGAATATTACCTGCCGCCGGTGTTCATGCGGATGATCCGTGCCGGAAAAAAACTGCGTGCTCCTGAAATTGATGCCTGGCTCGATTGCGGCACGCCGGAAACCCTGCTGTCGACCAACCGTTACCTGCTGGGCGGGCGCAGTCACACTCACGGGACGGTCATCGATTCGGTCCTGATCGAACCGGTCCATATCGGCTATGGTGCTACTGTCCGGAATTGTATTTTGGGCCCGCATGTCTCCATTGCCTCTGAATGTGTGGTCGAACAGAGCATTATTTCCGATTCCATCATCAACACCGGCGCCAACGTTCAATCTGTCATACTTTCTTCCAGTATTCTCGGTGACAGCGTCACTCTCGCCGGGGCATCACGAAAAATGAATATCGGTGACAACTCGCTGATCGATATCGGTGGTTGATGCCGGAGCCTTTGCCGGATAATTAGCGCAGGTGCCTTTTCTTTTTTTCTCTTCCTTTGCTTGTTAAAGAACACTCTGCCTTCTTTAGCTTACCATCGTGGTTATTGTTCTGGTCTGGATTTTGCATTTATCCGACCGTAATGATCTGGCTCTTGTCCCGCCATTTTGGAGAGGATCATTCAGTTTCGTGTGTCTAGAGCGATTTCAGCCGGTTATCCGCCGGCTTTGATCGCCGATGAGTCCGAAACAGCACCTAATCGCCCTATTGTGGTGTGCAAAAGTTGCGTTAGTTATGGACGTTTTTTGCAGTGAGGCATTTTCAGTTGGTTGAAGTCACCTGTCCATGCCGTGTTTTTGAGAGCAAATAGCGAAAAAATAAAGCGAATTGACTTTTAATCAGGACCGAAATTCCCGGCGTAAAGCCGACGGGTTGCAAACTGAAAGTCTGGTCAAGGGTTGAGGCCCGGACCAAACAGAAGGAGTCGAACATGAAAAAGCGGATTCAGGGGTTGATCGCAGGGTTGAGTCGTCTGCTGCTGCTGGTTCTCGGTGTGATGTTGCTGACCGGTCCCGACCAGGTGTACGCCGCCAACTCCCTGTCCGGGACGACGTTCCCCGCCAATGCGGTCAATTTTAGTTTGACTCTGGATTCGGTCTACCCCTCCACGGTTGTTCGGGCCTACATAGAACTTGATGATCCATTGGCCGAGTTGCACGGCTGGGGTCTTCTCGATACCGATCTGATCTACGACAATAATGTCGGCCTCAATCGTAGTGATTGGTTCGGGCCGGATACCGACCCCACCCCTGGTCGCGTCGTCAGCAATATGGATTTTTCTGGCCGGTTTTTTGCGCCGGGCAATTACACGATCTGGTTTGATTATACTGATGCCACCGGAGTGAGCAGCACATACAACACGCTGTCTTTTACGGTGACTTCCGTCGCCGGTTCCCGTTCCGTCAGTGGGATTTTGTCCGATGTTGAGAATGGTAACCCTGTCGAACCGACGCTGGTTGCTATTGGCGAGATGGTCGACGGTCAGTTGGAACTGCTCGGTTTTAACATGTCTGATGCATCAACCGGTGCTTTTACGATCCAGCTGGCGGCCGGGGAGAACCCCGCCGCGTTTCTGATTGCAAAAACCGACCCATGGAATTACGTGTCGCGTTTCAAATCAATAAATATCCCTTCAACCGGGACAACTGATCAATTAATTCAGGTTGCTCCCGCGGAGGGTTATGTTCAAATCAGTGTTTTGGATGATTCTGGGGGCACTGTCAATCATGAATTGGGCGTCTATGCTGAAGCTGCAGATGGCCATTTTGGCGATGGCCATTTTGATGGGGCCGATTTATTCGATCTTGCACTGTTTCAGAATACTGAATTTTTAGTCAGTCTTGACAAGCGCGATATCCCTTCCCAGTATTTTGCTTTTAAATGTGACGACCCGAATTATACACCTGAAGGCTGCAAGAGCTTTGCAACCCTCAGTGGGCCACCCGTTAAATTTATTCTGTTCGAAAATACATCAACCATCAATGTCACTGTTAAGAATGAAGATAATAGCTATGTCGAGGCCGCTCTGGCCTCTGCCGCACGTATAAACACCACCGATCCAATCCAGATGGGTCTGTCGAGTGAAAGTTACTCGAATAATTTCGGTACCGCTCCGGTTCCGGTCAATGCCGGTGATTGGCAGGTCAGTCTTTGTACGACTTGTGCCGACACCAAGATTTCAAGCGTTTCAAAAGAACTGGTTCCCGGTGTCGTCCAGAATGTGACGACTACGGGCGGAACGTCTGCCGTGCAGATGGCCACTTATTTTGGCGATGGTGCCCTGAAGGGCTTTGTTTACGACACCGATGGCAACCCGTTCTCCGGTGCGCGGATTCATGCGCAATCGTTTGACGCCACTGATAACGGCGTGCTGATTCCTGATGTGGCGACCAAGGGGATATACACTTCGGTAGAAGCTGATGTGAATGGCCAGTATTATTTGCCGCTGCTCGGTGGTAACTGGACGGTTTGGGCCGAAAATCAACAGAATCATGTTCTTTCGGAGCAGACCAACTTCTTTTTGGCTGTTGATGGCAACAACTCAATCAACCCCTTCAATGAAGAGACTAAAAACCTGGTACTGATACTGCCGGTCGGAGAAGTGGCCGCCAACAGTGCCCTGATCACGTCTGTCTCCGGTTCCAGCATTGAATGGCTGGCCGCGGAGTATGGTACGGCGGCCGTCGGCCATTATGTCAAGGTCCTCGGTTTGTATTACCAGATCGACTCCATTGCGCCGAATCCGACCGACGCCAATTACCTGGTCGCCAACCTGCGCAACGTCGACCAGGTTAGCGGCGTCGCCTGGCAGCCGGCCGACACCAGCGATATGCTCGGAAAGCGCGTCTATTTTTACGGTTCAAACTTTAATAGCGCCGGTCTGGTCGATCATGATGGCGACGGCATGCCCGATAACTACGAAATCTGGAATGGACTCAATCCGTTTTCCGTCGCCGATAAAGATCTTGACCCGGATGGCGACGGTTTTACAAATTTTCAAGAATTTGTCATGGGGACCGAACCGCAGCTAGCCAATAATCCCGCCCCGTTGATCTTGTCGACCTCCGGTACGATCAGCGCTTCTGATCCGGCGCAGATCATGTTAAGTGGCATCGAGGATTTTGGCTCCGCTTTGTTTCAGCTGTATTATGACGCCAATGACAATGGTCTGATCGATACGGGCGAGTGGCCACTGTTCTCTGAATATGTCATTGACAACGGTGGCATCTGGGCAAGCGCTCTTTTGGCCGCCGATGCCGACCTGACTTCTGGCAGCATCGAGACGACCATCGGCCATGAGCCACGTTGGGGAAATCTGGCGCCTGGGCAGTATATTGTTCGTGCCTCCGACCGTTACTGGCAAGAGGTTACGGCGCTCCTGACTGTTCTGCCGGCGAGTAGCACCACCGCGACAATCAGTGGCCGTCTCGAAGAGGCCGGACAGCCCGGCACCGGTGTTGCCGGCGCCCTGGTCGCTTTTGGTAACAAAAACAGTTACGGCGATTTTCACATCGTCAGTTTTGCCCATACCGATGCTCAAGGTTATTACACCATTCAAGTCTCTGAAAATCTGCCGGTGACCGGCGTGCTCAGCGCCATGCGCAATGATGGCGTGTTCATGGGTAGCGAGAGCGACCCGGTTGTCCTCAACGGCGATATCGTTGATATGAATGGGCAGTTATCCCGAGGTAATGCCACGCTCAGCGGACACGTCAGCAGTCGCCGCGATCTTCGTCCGGCGGCCTTTGCCCCGGTGTCGGCCGATGGCTGGTCGCAAACCGGCGGCGGGTTCAGCGTTGAGACCCTCACCGACGGGTCTGGCAACTACACTCTGCCGATTGTCAATGGTGGAGTTGAGTGGCAGCTCCGGGCACAGCCTTCACCGTTTTTCTATGCTTACAAAGATTCCGATCTGCTGAGCCAATGGGGCGTGTCGGTACCAACCGCTAGTGCTACGGAGTATTCAGTCGGTCTCTACGCCTTCCCGGTCACCGCGACAATCAGCACCAGTGCTGTCGATGAGTCCGGCCTGTACTCCGTACAAGGGATGGCGGCTGGTGCGACATTGTTTAACCATCCTGACCCGGCCTATAACGGCATCTGGGCCGAATCACGCACCAATGTGGCTGGGGATGTCAAAATCGGGGTTACAGCCGGTGACTGGAGCGTCGGCCTGTTTATGGATGAAGCCTTGCCCGAAATTAACGGCACGCGCTATGAAGTGGTCCCCGGCCCTTGGCGGGAAGTGTTGGGCGTGACTGATGGCACTCCTGTTGGTGTTCCCGAATTTACAGTTTATAAGGCTGACGGAGCCCTGATAGGCCAGGTTCTCGATCTGGGGAATTTCCCGGTTGCAGGTGCCACGGTCACCGCTTCGTCCGATAACGCCTACAACGGCTCGGCCTCGATGCCGGTTTCCGGCACGGTTCACTCTATTGTTTATACGGACGATGCCGGTAGTTTCCGGGTTCCGGTCATTGATGGCGACTGGACAGTGCAGGTCAGCAGTGGCAGTCAGGAGGCGGCGGTGTTGGCGGTTTCGGTGCTGACCGACGGTGACCATATCGCCGAGCCGACCAACGATCCGTCAGAAGTTATTGATATTGGTACTTTTTCTCTGCAGGCTGCTCATTGCTTCAGTGGTACTCAGGATTATGGGGAAGACGCCATCGATTGCGGTGGCAGCCAATGTTCACCGTGCAGAACTCTGACCGTTGCCCTCGACGGGGATTCGATTCTTACCAGCAAGGTGCTGAGCACTGATGGCAAAATTGACACGTCAAACAGCCAGTACACCTTTACCTACAAGTCGACCGATACGGTCTACCTCGGCGCAATCGCCGATCCGACATCGATCCTTGCCGCCTGGTCCGAGCCCGGTTGCGGCACCAGCACCAGTTGTGCCGTGGCCATGGATACAAGCAAGACAGTCACTGCGACGTTCAACAACGCGATTCACCTTCTGACGGTCAACGTCGCCGACTCCGGTAACAGCGCCCCCACTGGAACCGGTACCGGTCGGGTTGTCAGTAACGATGGCTTTATCGACACGGATACAATCAATAATTCCAAAACCTATTATCAGGGGACGTCGGTGACCCTGACGGCTACAACGACCGCGCCGTCAACAGTGTTCTATGACTGGGTTGGCTGCCCGATCGTCAACGGCAACATATGTACGGTCAGTGTCAACAGCGCAACCGAAGTCACAGCGCGGTTCCGTTATCTCGGTGCTCCGCCGGTGCTCTCACTGCTCGGTGATGCAGTGGTGACTCAGGAAGTTCTTCTTCCGTACGACGATGCCGGCGCCCAGGCAACGGACCTTGAAGACGGCGATATCAGTGCAAGCATTGTTGTCGACAATACGGTCGATATCAACCTCCTGCGTCGTTTTTTCGTCACCTATAATGTTACCGACTCTCAGGGGAATAATGCCCTGCCGATTACGCGCGAAGTCAATATCGTCGATTTGACGCCGCCAGTGATCACCCTTAATGGAGAGGCCGATTTCATTATTGATGTTTTCGGGACTTACACTGAACAAAATGCAACAGCTTTAGATAACTATGATGGTGATTTGACCAACGATATAGATGTAAGTGGTACGGTAAACACATCTGTTGTTGGCGATTACATCATCAATTACACCGTGACCGATACCTCCGGTAATACAACCGTGGTCGGTCGTACTGTCCGCGTCCGTGATCGCGAAGCTCCGGTGATTACCGTCACTGAAGCAGCGCCGGGTGAAACGACCGTTACCCTCGAAGTTCATAACGAATACGTTGATGCCGGTGCAACAGCAACAGATAATTACGACCTGACCCCGACCGCTGATATTGTTGTCGATAACCCGGTCGATATCCATGTTGTCGGTGACTACACTGTGACCTACACCCTCACCGATAAAGGCGGCAACGTCGCCGTGCCCAAGACCCGTTTGGTGCATATCGTCGACACCACGCCTCCGGTGATTACCGTGACTGAAGTGGCGCCGGGTGAAGGGACAACTGTTACCCTCGAAGTTCATAGCGAATACGTTGATGCCGGTGCCACTGCAACTGATAACTACGATCTGACCCCGACCGCTGACATTGTTGTCGATAACCCGGTCGATATCCATCTTGTCGGTGACTACACTGTGACCTACACCCTCACCGATAAAAATGGCAACGTCGCTGACCCGAAGACCCGTCTGGTCCATATCGTCGACACCACGCCACCAGTCATAACGGTGAATGAAGTCAGTGCGGGGGTAACGACCGTCGATATCGAGGTGAATTCTGTCAGCTATGCTGACCTTGGTGCCACAGCAACCGATAATTACGACTTGACCGTCAATGTGATACCGGATACGTCCGCTGTAGACAACAACCTGACCACGATGGGGCAGTATACGGTGCTTTATTCGGCGACCGACGTCGCCGGTAACACCGGAACGGCCGAACGCAAGGTTAATGTTGTCGACACGACGCCGCCGACTGGTACGATTGCCATTGACGAAGCACTGTCGATGCCGATCAACTACAGTGGCATCAACCTGACCTTAAGCTGCACCGATCAGCTCAATGCTTCCGGTTGCGCCGATATGATGATTTCCAACGACGTCAACTTTACCGGCGCCGTCTGGGAAACCGTTGCCACCAGCAAGCCGTGGAACCTGGTGCCGACCGACGGCAGCAACACGGTCTACATCAAATACCGTGACGCCGATCTCAATGAGTCGGGCAGTTACAGTGCCAGCATCGACTACGACAAGATCGATCCGATCATCACCGTCATCGAACCGAAGCAGGGCGCTGGGACGACGGTCAATCTCGAAGTGAACTCGGTCGGTTACACCGATCTTGGTGCGACCGCCATGGATAATTATAGTGGTGATTTGACCAGTTCGATTACCGCCGACACCTCCGCCGTCGATAACAACCTGACCGCCATGGGCAGCTACACGGTCTACTACTCGGTCACCGACGCGGCCGGTAACACCGGCACCGCCCAGCGTACGGTCAACATTGTCGACCTTACGCCGCCGACCGGCAGCATTGCCATTGACGAAACCGTGTCGATGCCGATCAACTACAGCGGTGTCAACCTGACCTTAAGCTGCACCGATCAGCTCAATGCTTCCGGTTGCGCCGATATGATGATTTCCAACGACGTCAACTTCACCGGCGCCGTCTGGGAAACCGTTGC
>DDWE01000127.1 GCA_002345625.1 Desulfuromonadaceae bacterium UBA2294
TGTTGGGGTGAGCGGGGCTTGCGGCAAAGGGTCTGTAGGTGAAAACCCGGGAACATTGGCGTTGTATTTTCCATGACGAATTATGCCATTTTTAGCCAATAATTTCAGGTGTTTTCATATGCAAAATGGCCTTAAACTAGCGCCATTCGTGCCTGTCCCCCTATCTGTCCCCCTATCCTCATATAAATATAATCATTAGGATCGTTATTAGAACAGCACAAAGCACTATAATTACTACAAAAGGAAAAGTGCCTAGTGTCCCGATTACATCTCTACTTAAAGCTTTGCCTTTTTCTGACGTAGGTTCATGAAACGATATGCTTTCCTTAAGACTGTCAAAAAACTCTCGTGATCTTATTTGTTCAGAAATTGATTTTCCTTCAATTTTGTATTTATATTTATTACTTAATTTTTTATCACCAGACTTTTCCCTATTTAAAATATGCACTACTGCTATAAATGCAAATGAAACAACAACAACTAGTATCATTAACATATTGTAAATACTAATATCCATAATATTCTCAATTGCAACTTTCGCATTTATTATTTACATAGCCACTGCCGCCAATTTTTTTATTATAAGAGTCAAGTGCGGCATTCATCTCTAGAATACTTTGATACCCAACTCCATTTTTTTGCATCATTTTCCAAAATTCTTCGCTTTCTTCAGCAAATTTATTCATCCTTGCTTCATGCTCGCCTTGGAAATAATCGTATATTTTGTCAGTTATGTTTTTCGTGTACCACTGCTTAAGCCATTCGGGTCAGGCCTGGCCATTCGGGTCAGGCCTGCAAGACCGCAAGTTTCACCTCACCCATCAACCCGGCCACCTTCTCTTCCCCCACCGCCTTTTGCTGCAACCGACGAATACCCGAACTCAATGTTGAAGCCTCTCGACCGAGCAACGGTGCTAATTCCGCCAACGATACACTTGTAAACTCGCGAACAGCCCAGGCCGCCAAGTTCCGCGCCTCAGAAAGCCGACGCTCCTGGCTTTTCGCAGCCAACTCCGCAGCAGTCACACCACAGACCATTCCGACTATTTCCAACACGTCATCGACGCCAGACCCGGTTGCCGGCCGCGATTCCGCTTGTTCGAGAACCGTCTCGACAAATCGATCTTCACCCAACACGCGACTATCCGCGCCACCTTGCCCATGAAATTCCTGACGGTGACCCTCATTGTGGCGATCTTTGACAAAAGCGGCAAATTGCCTTCGCGCCAGAATGTGATCAGATGCAAAAAGCGACAGGACGGGGTCAGGAGTCAACCAGGGTATGAAATCTCTCCCCAGATAAGCACGATGGCTGCACCAAGGGTAATCTTCCGGCGCGGAAACCATGAGCGCACGAACCGGGTTGAGATGAATATACGCCACTAACTCCGACAGATAGCTGTCGACATCCACCAGGATAGCTTTGTAGCGCCCCTGAAACAGGTGACCGACCCGCTTCTTGCGCCAGTTCACCCAACGCGAATAACGAAAAGCCAGGTTTTGCACGATGCGCGATAAAGGCACCTCGCCCACCTGAATCGCCAGATGCACATGATTGGTCATCAAGCAAAAAGCCATAACCCGATGACCGAAGCGTTCAACACCCTCTTGCATCAAGAGGAAAAAGCGGCTGCGATCCAACTCATCAAAAAATATCTCTTGCCGGGCATTACCACGCAGAATTACGTGATACACCGCTCCAGGATAATGTATGCGCATTTTTCGCGCCATGACCGCCCCCCTCCAACTTGCAGTCTTGCAGGCCTGACCCCGTTACCCAGTAAATGTCAAAATATCAACTACGTCCCCTCTTACCGTCCCCTCTTACCGTCCCCTCTTACCGTCCCCTCTTACCGTCCCCTCTTACCGTCCCCTCTTACCCTCTTACTCTTCACCATCTCTCATGGTTCTTTTAGCATCTATGAAATAGACAACAATGCCAACGAACAGCACAAACCAACCTATTAGGTTGACAAACTTAACCTGGCTATAAAGACTAAGCGAAATATACAAAACCCATCCTAATATTATTAAGACATATGATGTTTTTCTAAGATTTGACATTAATTACACCCTCTGCAATCTTCTGGTGAAAACTTACATTCTATTACTTCAATCTTACAGATATCTACACCAAAAAAGAATCCGGCGCCACCCTCTGGCCCGACGCTCACCCCTCCGCCGACACCACCGCCATAACCAATATTGCCACCAAAACCAGCACCAGGCACGGGAACAACTACTTCAACTGCTATCGAAAAATTATAACCATCTAAATTTTTACCACAATGTGGCCCTGTCATAGATATAGAGACTTTAGTTCCCGCTGATAATATAATTCCCAAGCCAACTTTGCCGCACACCATTTTATAGAAACAAGTCTCTCCTGTGGAAACATTGGTAAGCGATCCTGCACCAGCAGCACCACCAAACAGCACAGCATTCCCACCAACCGTAGCATCTCCGCCAATCCAAATCCCGGGATCAGAGCCGCCCCCCTTATAAGTGTGAGGGTTGTATGCCCGACTATAATGCTCCATAGCAACTTTCGGGAACAATCCATTAGAATCATAATTTTGACTTGGCGTACTATTACCATAAACAAACAGCCCCCCACCCCTCAACCCAATCGGATCCGCCTCCACATACCGCCCCAGATTCGGCTGATAATCCCGAAACCAGTTCTGATGCAATCCACTTTCTGCATCGAAATACTGCCCCGGAAAGCGCAGGTTAAGGCTCTGGGTGCCGGTAATCGTCGGACTGTCACCAAACGGTCGCGCCTCAATCTGCCACACCACCGTCCCCTGACTATCGGTCACCAGTTGCGGCGTACCAAGATGATCGGGGTGAATGTAGCTGATCCCCGTGGCATCGATCTTCGCCAGCGGCTGACCATCGAGATAAAGATATTCAGCCTGCAACGCACCACTGGCATCGGTTTCAGCAATGAGTTGCCCGGATTGATCGTAGTGATAGATCGTGACCTGTCCACTGACGATCTTGATCGCCCGCTGCCCCTGGGCATTGTACTGGTAGTCGGCACTCTGGCTGGCAGCCGCGTGCTTCAGGCGCTGGTTCTGGTTGTAGGTGTAACCGTTGCTGCTCTCGGCGGTGGTGTTGCCGTTGGCATCGAGGGTGTAGCTGGCGCTTTGTGCTCCACTGATGCCGCTGAGGCGGTTGCTGCCGCTTTGATAGTTGTAGGTGGCGGTGCCACTGCTGTCGGTCTGGGTCAGGCGGTTGCCGACCGGGTCGTAACTCCAGCCGATGCTCCCCCAGGGGCCGGCGGCGCTGCTCAAACGATCGAGGGCGTCGTAGCCGTAGGTTTTGCACCGCGCCGGTCTGCAGGCTGGCGATGCGATACTGGGTATCGTAGCCGATGCTGCGGCTCAGGGCATTGCCGTAGGTGAGGCTCTTGAGGCCGCCGAACGGGGCGTAGCTCAGGCCGGTGGCGACATTGCTGCCGTTTTGCTGCACACTGGCGACGCGATTATCGGCGTAGTTGTAATTGTAGACAACAACCCGGCCACCCGGATAGATGATGCTGGTGAGATTGCCGTTCATGTCATAGTTGTATTGGGTGACGTAGTCGACGCCGAGGAGGTTTTTGATCTCCCTGGCCAGCTGCCCTTTTGCCGTATATTCGTAACTGCTGCTGCCAGCCTGATCGGTAACGCTGCACAGCCGCCCCTTGCCGTTGACGCAGCTATCATAACTGTAGCTGATGTCGGTATCGCTCGGATAGTCGATCAGGGTCAGGCGGTTTTCGGTGTCGTACTGGTACTGAATGCTGACAGTTTTGGCGTCGGTCTTGCTGATGAGATTGCCGGCTTCATCGTAGCTGTAGGTGGTGGTGCCGGTATCCTAAAAACTGATATTTCAAAATCCCGACCTCCTAAAGTATGACATTAAGCTCAAACAGAGGAAACACATAATTTCATGGACGTCCCCCTTCCACTGAACGTCCCCCTTCCAGTCCCCCCAAGTTAAAACCCTCTGGACGAAACCAATCATCCGGCGCACAACAAAAGGGGCGCCCCGCATGGGGCGCCCTTTTTGTGTTCAAACTGTGGTGCGTGCTTACTCGACGATGGCCGAAACCGGACAGCTGTCGACACAGGCTTTGCACTCGGTGCAATCATCATTGATGGCGTAGATGTCGCCGGCTTCTTCAATGGCGGCAACCGGGCAGGTGGCGACGCAGCTGCCACAGGCGATGCATTCTTCAGTAATTTTCAGAGCCATGTTGGTAGTCCTCCAATATTTTATTGTGCTGTTTTGCAGGGGTTGTCAGATCTCCATGACCTCTTTTTCTTTGACGGCCACGATCTCATCGACCTGTTTTACGAAATCGTCCGTGAGCAGTTGCACCTCTTTTTCACCGCGCTTCAGCTCGTCTTCAGAGATTTCCTTATCTTTTTCCAGCTTTTTCAAAGAGTCGTTGGCATCACGGCGTACGTTGCGCACCACGACCTTGGTCTCCTCGCCATTGCGCTTGACCAGCTTGGCCATCTCTTTGCGCCGCTCTTCGGTCAAGGCCGGAATGATCAGGCGGATCAGGACACCGTCCGACGACGGATTGAGACCGAGATCCGACTGCAGAATCGCTTTTTCAATCGCCGGCAGAAGATTCTTCTCCCAGGGCTGAATGGTGATCAGGCGCGGCTCCGGGGCGACCAGGGTGCCGACCTGACTCAAGGGGGTCGGCGTGCCGTAGTAATCGACGCGGATCTCATCGAGCAGTGAGACCGAGGCGCGGCCGGTGCGGACCCTGGTCAGGTCTTTCTTCAGGGCTTCGATCGCCTTGGCCATGCCAGATTTGGTTTTTTTCAGAACCTCGTTGGTCATGCGCTTAACCTCCTGTGACGGTGGTTCCAATGGTCTCGCCGAGCACGACCCGCTTGATATTACCGGTACGGGTCAGGTCGAAGACAACGATGGGCAGGTTGTTGTCCATACACAGGGATGTCGCCGTGGCGTCCATCACCTGCAGATTTTTCTGCAACACATCAAGGTAGGTCAGCGTTTCAAACTTGACCGCTGACTTGTCTTTGTTCGGATCGGCGCTGTAGACACCATCGACCTTGGTCGCCTTGAGAATCACTTCGGCGTGAATCTCCATCGCCCGCAGACTGGCGGCGGTGTCGGTGGTGAAGTACGGGTTGCCGGTACCGGCGCCGAAGATGACGACGCGCCCTTTTTCCAGATGGCGCATGGCGCGCCGGCGGATATAAGGCTCGGCGATCTCCTGCATCTCGATGGCCGACTGGACCCGGGTCTTGACGCCGATCGACTCCAGGGCGTCCTGCATCGCCAGGCTGTTCATCATCGTCGCCAGCATCCCCATGTAGTCGGCGCTGGCGCGATCCATCCCCTTGGAGGCAGCCGACAGGCCGCGGAAGATGTTGCCGCCGCCGATGACCAGGGCGATCTGAACGCCGAGAGCGACGACCTCCTTGATCTCGATGGCAATGCCTGCAATCACTTCAGGGTCGATGCCATAAGCCTGATTGCCGGCCAGGGCCTCGCCGCTGAGCTTGAGAAGAATGCGCTGATATTTCGGTGTCGCCGTCATTGCTTCTCCTTATACCGGGTTATTAGCCTTTGGCCATCGATGCCACTTCGGCGGCGAAATCGCCTTCCTGCTTCTCGATCCCTTCGCCGAGCTGGAAACGGACAAACTTGACGAGTTTTACCTCAGTCCCGACCTCTTTGGCAAGAGCATCGACGACCTTGGTGATCTTCAGGTCGGGATCGATGACGTAGGCCTGCTCAAGCAGGCAGACTTCGCCGAAGAACTTGTTGATCTGCCCTTCAATGATCTTATCGAGGATATTGGCCGGCTTGCCGCTCTCCAGCGCCTTGACCTTCATGATCTCTTTCTCTTTGGCGACCACATCGGCCGGGACTTCGTCGCGGCTCAGAAACTGCGGGTTGGCGGCGGCGACATGCATGGCGATCTGGCGGGCGGTGGTGGCAACGCGCTCGTCGTTGCTGGTGGTGTCGAGCTGAACCAGAACCCCGATCTTGCCGCCACCATGAACGTAGGAGGCAACAGCGCCGGCGGCCGACTCAAGGCGGGCCAGACGACGGACGTTCATGTTCTCGCCGATGGTGGCGATCTGATGCGTCAGTTCTTCGGCGACGGTGCGACCGGTGCCGGGATAAGCCAGGGCCGACAGGGCGGTGACATCGGCCGGGGCCTGCTCAAGAACGACGGTGGCGACGCCGGCAACAAAACCCTGGAAGGCCTCGTTCTTGGCGACAAAGTCGGTCTCGGAGTTGATCTCGGCCAGAGCGCCGCGGTTGCCGCTACCGGCGACGGCAACGATCCCCTCGGCGGCAACGCGACCCGACTTCTTGGCGGCAGCCGACAGACCTTTTTTACGCAGGATATCGACAGCGTCATCCATGCTGCCGGCAGCTTCGTCCAGGGCCTTCTTGCAATCCATCATACCGGCGCCAGTCTTGGCGCGCAGCTCAGCAACCATCGATGCGGTAATGTTCGCCACGGGAACCTCCTGTTGTAAGGTGAGAAAAGTGTTTGCGGGCTGTACAGCCCGGTGTCAATGTGTCTTTTTTCGTTAAAATGGCGGCCGCACCTGCGTGCGGCCGCCATAAGGAGCTACAAAAGTTCAGGCGTTACTCTGCGGCATCAACCGGAGCAGCCGGGGCAGCTTCGGCAGCCGGAGCAACCTCAACAACCGGTGCGGCCTCAACAACCGGTGCGGCCGGAGCTGCTTCGGCGACATCGGCCCCTTCAGCGTTGCTGCGCAGCGCGGTCTGACGGGCCGAAACACCCTCGAGGCAGGCATCGGCCATTTTCGAGGAGAACAGGCGCAGGGCGCGGATCGCGTCGTCATTGCCGGGGATGATGTAATCGATTTCGTCCGGATCACAGTTGGTATCGACAACGGCAACAACCGGGATACCGAGCTTGCGGGCTTCCTTGACGGCAATCGCCTCTTTTTTCGGGTCGAGGATAAAGATGGCGCCGGGGAGCTTGGTCATCATCTTGATGCCGCCGAGGCTGCGCTCCAGCTTGGCTTTCTCGCGCTCCAGCTGCAGACCCTCTTTTTTGGTGATCAGGTTGTAGGTGCCGTCCTGAGACATGACCTCGATCTTCTTCAGGCGATCGATGCTGGCCTTGATGGTGGAGAAGTTGGTCAGCATGCCGCCGAGCCAACGGGCATCGACGAAATACTGATCGGCGCGGGCAGCCTCCTCACGGATGGCGTCCTGGGCCTGCTTCTTGGTGCCGACAAACAGCACCTTGTCGCCGTTGGCGGTGGTCTGCTTGATAAACTCGTAAGCGGTACGGAAGTAACGCACGGTCTTTTGCAGATCGATGATGTAGATACCGTTACGGGCGCCGAAGATGTAGGGCTTCATTTTCGGGTTCCAGCGTTTGGTCTGATGACCGAAGTGAACGCCGGCTTCGAGCAGTTGCTTCATGGTGATGACGGACATAATCTTTCTCCTGCTTTCTGTTGGTTAGCCTCCGCCCCCCGTCTGCTCCGCTGAAACGATTCCTGCCGCCATCGGCCGAAACACCCGTTTTGCGAATCAAGAGGGCGTGCGATTTGAATAACGCGTTTCTATACCACGCCGGCAAAGGGTTGACAAGGGTAAAATCGGCTGAAATCCGGTTTACTCCTGCGGCGTCTTGTACTAAGATGCCGCCCATGTCGATCCGCAGAATCCAGAGATACATTGCCAGCGAGATTCTGGCGCCGACCTTGCTCGGGGTGTTTATTTTCACCCTGGTCGTCCTGATGGGACGCATCCTGCGTCTGGCCGAGCTGGTCCTGAACAAAGGGGTGCCGCTAATCGAGATCGGCAAGCTGTTCGCCTGCATGATGCCAGCCTTTCTGGTTATCACTCTCCCCCTCGCCTTTTTGATGGGCATCCTGATCGCCTTTGGGCGCCTGTCGGCAGATGCCGAAATTATCGCCCTGAAAGCCTCCGGCATCAGCCTGGCACAAATGCTCAAACCGGCCCTGCTCCTCGCCCTTGCCATCAGCGGCCTGATCGCGTTGTTGAGTCTGGTGGTGGTCCCGGCAAGCAACACCGCCTTTCGCAGCAAGGTGTTCGAACTACTGACCCAACGCGCCACCGTCGGCATCCGCCCGCAGGTGTTCAATGCCGACTTTGATGGACTGGTCCTCTACACCACGGATCTCGACGAAACCAGCGGCGCCCTCTCCGGCGTCTTCATCTTTGATGATAGACTCGGCAAAGTCCCGTCGACCATCACTGCCCGCAGCGGCCGCATCTTTAGCGACCCTGAGAACCTGATTCTCTCCCTGCACCTTGAAAACGGGTCAATCCATCGTAAGGCCTTAAGCCGCGGCGAGGAGACCTATCAGGTCATCAACTTCGCCCGCTACGATGTTAATCTCGACATCGGCGGGCAGCTACCGACCGGCACCAGTCGTAAGCGCAAGGAGAGTGAACTCTCTTTTGCCGAGCTGCGACAGCAGTATGAACAGGAAGAAGCCGGCACGAAACAAAACCAGCTGGGGGTGGAGATTCTGCACCGGCTCACCCTCCCCTTTACCCCGCTGATCTTCACCCTGATCGGGTTGCCCCTCGGAATCCAGACGACGCGCTCCGGTCGTGGTGGCGGTTTCGCCCTCGGCCTGTTGGTCTTTTTGATCTACTACATGCTGCACTCCCTGAGCAAGACCCTGGCCGTGGATGTCGGGATCACACCACTGGTCGTCCTGCTCCCGCCAGCCCTCTTTCTGGCCACCGGTCTGATCATGTTGCGCCATGCCCTGCGTGAGCGCCGCATCCTGATCATCGATCGCGGCTACCGCCTGATCCACACCCTCTTCACCCGCAGCAAACAGGGGTAGTGCCGATGCATCTACTGACCCGCTACCTGCTGTCGATCTTTCTGCGCAATACCCTGCTGGCGCTGGCGACCTTCAGCGGCATCTACGTGCTGATCGACTTCTTTGAGAAAGTTGACGACTTCATCGCCGCCGGCGCACCGGTGACACTCTATTTCAGCTTTTTCCTGGGCACCCTGCCACTGATTGTTGTCCAATTAACGCCACTGGCTCTGCTGATGGGGACATTTATGACCATCGGCAGCCTGTCTCGCAGCGGCGAGCTCACCGCCATGCGGGCCGGCGGGCTGAGCCTGCTGCGCATCACCCGACCCCTGCTGCTCGCGGCCTTTTTCATAACCGCCCTGATTATTCTCACGCAGGAGATGGTGCTGCCATTATCCACCCGCTTCACCCGCGAGGTTTTTGACCAGCGTATCCGCGGTAAGCAGCAGTTGCAGACCCGGGACCAGGTCTGGTTACGAGTTGACAACCGGATCATCCATGTTGGCCAGGCCCTCCCCGAAAAAGGCGAGCTGCGTCAGGTCACCTACTTCACTCTCGACTCCCAGTTCCGGGTGACTGGGCGCGTCGATGCCACAGGTGCCAACTTCAGGGATAATGCCTGGAGTCTGCAGAATGTTACCGACCGGAGCTTCGATCCACAGACTGGCGAAATGACCAGCAGCAACAACGCAAAGCAGGCCCCCTTCGCCCTGTCGAAGACCCCGGACGATTTTCACAGCACCGATCTGCGCCAATGGGAGCTGAACTTTTACGACCTGCGCCGCCTGGTTCGCCAGCTTCAGCGCGAAGGGAGCGACCCGACCCGCTACCGGGTCGATATGCACGCGCACCTCGCCGCCCCCTTCGCCTGCCTGGTGATGGTTTTGCTCGGCATCCCCTTTGCCCTGCAACGCGGCCGTAACAGCAGCCTGGCCGTCGGCATCGTCATCAGCATCGCCACCGGCGTCACCTACTTCATCCTCCACTCCATCACCATGGCCTTCGGCTATTCCGGCATCCTGCCGCCTTTTGCTGCGACCTGGTCAGCCAATATCCTCTTCGGCCTGACCGGGCTGTGGTTTGTGCTGTTCCGTAAGGTGTAAGCCCCTTAGGCCGACCGCCCTTAACGAGCCGGCCTAAATCTGAACTGACCGATCCGTCGGATCAGACAGATCGGTCGGAT
>DDWE01000028.1:0-7518 GCA_002345625.1 Desulfuromonadaceae bacterium UBA2294
TCCAGACCAAGTTCCGTGACGAGATTCGTCCCCGCTTTGGCTTGATGCGCGGTCGTGAATTTATCATGAAGGATGCCTACTCCTTTGACCTTGATGATGCCGGGGCTGATGCTTCCTACGATAAAATGTATCTTGCCTATCGGCGGANNTTGCGTTTTCGTGCTGTCGAGGCTGATACCGGTAATATCGGCGGCAGCGCTTCGCATGAGTTTATGGTCCTGGCCGACTCCGGTGAGGACGCTATTGTCTCCTGCAACAGTTGCGAATATGCGGCCAATGTCGAGAAGGCCGAGCTCCGCGACCCTCAACCGTCGACACCGCCGGCCAGTCAGGCGTTAACAGAGGTGGCGACTCCCGGCAAGAAGAGTATCGAGGAGGTCTCGGCATTTCTGAAGTGCACACCGCAGCAGATGATCAAGACCCTGATTGTCAGTACCGATAGTGACGAGCAGGTGGCTGTGCTGCTGCGTGGCGACCATGAACTGAATGAAATCAAACTCAGCCGCTACCTCGGCTGCAACGAGCTGGCGCTGGCCGACGAAGAGGTTGTCCAGAAACTGACTGGCGCCCCGGTCGGTTTCGCCGGACCGGTCGGACTTAAATTGCGCCTGATTGCCGACAATGCCGTGCGTGGCATTGCCGATGGCGTGACCGGTGCCAACCGCGCCGATCTGCACTACACCGGCGTGAATCACGGGCGTGACTTTACCGTCACCGAATTCGCTGATTTACGCGAAGCCGTTGCCGGCGATCCCTGCCCGCGCTGCAGCGGTACGCTGGAGGTTTGGCGTGGTATCGAAGTCGGCCACGTGTTCAAACTCGGCACCAAGTATTCCGAAGCCCTCGGGGCCCGGGTGCTCGATGCCGATGGCAAGGAGCGCACCCTGGTCATGGGCTGCTATGGCATCGGAGTCGGTCGCTCCGTCGCCGCCGCCATTGAGCAGAACCACGATGCCAACGGTATTATCTGGCCGTTGCCCATCGCTCCGTTCCAGGTGCTGATCTGCGTGCTCAACCCCAAGGATGATGCGGTGCGTGAAGCTGCCGATGCCCTCTATGCCGATCTTTTGGCCAAAGGGGTTGACGTGCTGCTCGATGACCGTGACGAGCGACCAGGGAGCAAGTTTGCCGATGCGGATCTCATCGGAATTCCGTTACGGGTCACGGTCGGTGGCCGTGGTCTGAAGGAGGGCGCTTTTGAGCTGCAGTGGCGCGCTGGCGGTGAGCGCGACATGTTGCCGCTAACTGACGCAGCAGACACAATTGCCGGTAAAGTGCGCGACGCCCTGAAGGCCTCGGCCTGAGTTTTCCCTTTGCCTAACAAGGAAACGAGTTTTTCATGAGTGATCAGGTTATCGACAGCAGTGGACGGGTGGCACTGCCATCGCCGGTTATGGCCGCGCTGGGCGCCCGGCGTATGGCGATTTCGTCCTTCTCGCCGCATCACGTCCTGCTCGGTAGCAGCGAAGGGGTGACCGCCTCGGTCGCCGGCCGGCTCGGCGACGTGACGGTGACCGATCTGCTCTCCTTCTACAATATGTTCCGCAAAAGTGGTTGCCTGTTCTTTACCCTCAAAGGGGGGAACAAGGAGCTCTATTTTCAGGATGGTGAAATTGTTTACGCCCAGAGCACCTTGTCGAGTGAAAACCTGGCTATGGTGCTGTATGACCTCGGCAAGATCGATCAGGTCATGTTGAAGAAAATGCAGGATATCGGTCTGGCCAAATCGGCTGCCGGCAAGGTGCTGGTCGAAAAGGGGCTGATTACTCCGAAAGATCTCTGGTTTGCCGCCCGGCAGCAGGTTGAGACGGTGGTCTATAATCTGTTCTCTTTTTCCGAAGGGAGTTTCTGCTTTCTTTCCGTCAAACCCGACCAGGAAAAAGTCGTCCGCTTGTCGATGAATACCCAGAACCTGATCATGGAGGGGTTGCGTCGCGTTGATGAGCGCGCCCTCTACATGCGCGATATCCGTTCTCTCGATACCGTGCCGGTGCTGTGTGATCAGCGCGGCCAGAAGCTATCGGATGAAGAGCAGTTGCTGATCGGTTTGATTCGCGAGTCGGAGATCAACGTGCGTGAACTGCTACGCCGTTCAGGTCTCGGCGAATTTGAAGCGCTGCGCAACGTCCACCAGCTGCTGCGCAAGAAAGTGATGATTCTCGAAGATCCGATCATCGCCGAGGTTGAAGGCGACCTGGGTGATCTGATCGCCATCTTCAACGGCGCCTTCGTCTCGTTGACCCGGCAGATCACCGTCATTGAGACCACCTTCCTCGAAGAGGTGCAACTGTTCATCCGCGATCTGCCGCCGCCATATTCTTATGTTTTTCGCGATGTCAATGTGCGCGACAACGGCTCGGTCGATGCCGGTCGGGTGATGGCCAACCTCGACGGTCTCGAAGAGGGGGACAAGAAGCGCCTGCTCGCCGATGCCTTAAGCGAAGTGGTCTACATGGAGTGTATTGTGGCCCGCGAAAAGCTGCCGACCGAAGAGTCGAACGAGCTGATCAAGCGGGTACAGAAAATCTCTGAGCGGGTCAAAGCGCTCGTCGGGAGGAGTGAATGAGCGACACCGCCAGAAAACACCTGATCTTTGCCCTGGATGTCGACAGCTTCGAGGAGGCCGAAGGCTGGGTCAAGCAGTTGCATGACAAGGTCGGCATGTTCAAGGTCGGCAAGCAGCTGTTCACCCGCTGTGGCCCGGAGATTGTGCACATGATCCGCGCCGAGGGGGGCGAGGTGTTCCTCGACCTGAAATATCACGATATCCCGAACACTGTTGCCATGGCCGGGGTCGAAGCCTGTCGTCTCGGCGCCCGGATGTTCAACGTTCACGCCCTCGGCGGCCTGGAGATGATGCAGACCACCGTCGCCGCAGCCAACGAGTGGTGCGGGCAGAACAACGTGCCCCGACCGATCCTGCTGGCGGTGACCATCCTCACTTCGTCGACGGAAGAGACCCTGCGTCAGGTCGGTATCGACCGGCCGGTAACCGAGATGGTGCCGCGTCTCGCCGCTTTGGCCAAACAGGCCGGGTTCGACGGAGTCGTCGCCTCGCCAAAAGAGGTCGGTCTGATCCGCGCCGCCTGCGGCCCCGATTTTCTCATTGTCACCCCCGGTGTGCGGCCGAGCTTTGCCGCCGCCAACGACCAGAAGCGGGTCATGACTCCGGCCGACGCCATTGCCGCCGGTGCCAGCTATCTGGTCATCGGTCGGCCGATCTCTGCCGCCGCCGATCCGGTCGCTGCCGCCGATGCCATCCTGGCCGAAATTGCCGGCGCGCTCCCCCGCTGATGGACGATTTTCTTTACGGAATCAACACGGTCTTCGAAGCCCTCTCCGGTACCGGGCGCAAACCGCTCGAGCTGTTTCTTTCCCGCGATGTCCGTTCGCCGCGCATCGACGAACTACAGGCTTTGGCCAAACAGCAGGTGGTGCCGATCCGCGCCCGGGAACGGCGTGATCTCGACCGCCTCGCCGGCCACGGTCATCATCAGGGGGTGCTGCTGCGTATCGAGCCCTTTGCCTACACTGATCTCGATGATCTGCTGCAAATCTGGCGCGCCTCCAATCGCCCGGCCTTCTTCCTGCTCCTCGACAGCATTACCGATCCGCACAACTTCGGCGCCATATTGCGCAGCGCCGAGGTCGCCGGCTGTCAGGGTGTCATCGTCGCCAGCGACCGCGCCTGCCCGGTGACTCCGGTGGTGGAAAAGACCGCCGCTGGCGCTCTGGCCCATTTACCTTTGTGTCAGGTGGTCAACCTCTCCCGCACCCTTGAACAGCTCAAGGAGGCCGGCATCTGGTGCTACGGTCTCGCCGGTGACGAGGGCTCACAGCCGCTGTTTACAACCGATCTCTCTGGCAACATCGCTCTGGTGGTCGGTAGCGAAGGCGAGGGGATGCGCCCGAACATCCGCAAGCACTGCGACGGCCTGCTCGCCATCCCTATGCACGGCAACCTTTCCTCGCTCAATGCTTCGGTAGCGGCGGGGATCGCGTTGTTTGAGGTGGTGCGACAGGGTGCAGCGGTTTTTTCGCAAGAACAGTGACTCTCCTTTTGCTAAGTCTTGATTAAACAGAAACGGCATAAACAACTCGCAGTAACGGGAGGCGTCTATGACGATTCACCATCGGCCGATTGATCAACGGATTGACTGGTTACTCGATCTGGCACGGCGGCATACGGCGGAATTCCGCAGCCCTGAAGCCTGCCTGGCCCGTGACCTCTATCGGGCATCACATCCGACGGCGATCATGGTCCTTAAGTGCATGGATGGGCGGATCAATATCCCGGTGGTCACCAACACGCCGCCGGGGATTATCCAGCCGTTTCGTAATCTGGGTGGCATGTTCGACCTCGGGTGGCCGCATCTGGGCGAAGTGCTGGCCAGCCATATTCAGCGCATGGTGGCCGACGGTCGTCGGGTGCTGATCTTTATCACCTATCACTTTTCCCGTGGTGACACCAAGCGCGGTTGCGCCGGGTTCGGTTACGATACCGAGCGTGCCCTCGCCCACACCAGCGCCATTAAGCAGCAGGCCGAACAGATCTTCGGCAGCCGGCGCAGTACCGTCTATCCACTGATCTGCGGCTTTGAAACTGACGAAGATGCCCTGTTGCTGCACGGAGTCGACAATCAGGTGCTCGATTTGTCGACCATCACTCCGAAGCAGGCGGTCAGCCTTGATCAGCGACTCTCCGCCCTCTACCCTGATATGCCGGAGCAGATGCATGCCGACCTGTTGCGTCTGTTGCGCGGCAATCTGCAATGGATCAGCCAGGTGCGCCAGACCTGCCGTCTGCTCGAATTCGAACATCGCGAATGGATGATCTGCCTGGGGCGTGGGTTCGATTTTCTCCATACCCCCAACCTCGCCTTGATTATCGGCCCCTACAGCCCTGATCTGGCCGACCCGATCCGCAAAGCAGCGGCGATCATCGAGTCGAATATGGGTTCGAAGCGCATCCCGGATGATGGTTTTCTGTTGTTTGCCTCGGTCCCCTACGATGAAATCGGTGTTGATCAGGCGCGGGCCGAGTTGAAATCCCGCTTTCTGGCTGATTACGCCGCAGAGGTGATCCGTAGCGATTTTCCGAGGCTGGCCGAGAAGATGCACCGCAAAACCGCCATCCTCTCCTGGCGCTCACGCGAGCTGGAAATTCTGCCGCCCAAATAAGTGCCAGAGGGGGCTGCTTGTGGCGGAAGCACGATCTGTATCAGTACGCAAAACACCACAGACTATGGCCTGACCATTCCGGCCGCCACACGGCGCGTTCCTGTTGCCAAGCATTGGGCCTTGTTCAGGAGTCGTACTGCGTAAACAGTGCGACTCTTTTTTTGTTTCTGCCACTCCTGCGCTGCAAAGGTGGCGACTGGTGATAGTATTGGATTCCTCTTATGCCAGTGGAGGATCACATATGCAACGAGTTCAGGGTGCTATGAGCGTATTCCCGAAAAACTTGGAGTCCATTCCTGAGCCGTGGCAATTGCCGCGGCAGGATTTGCGTTCCTGTTTGATTAATGGCGAGCTGCGGCAGTGGGACGGACCGTGTCAGCAGGTAACTTCGCCGATCTGTCTGTCCGGGCCACAGGGGGCGCAGCGCATCCCCCTCGGCAGCTTCCCTCTGCTCGACGCCACGACCGCGCTTGATGCCCTGACGGCGGCCGTTAAAGCCTATGATCATGGCCGTGGTGACTGGCCGACGCTGTCGGTTGCCGAGCGGATCAGTCATGTAGCGGCCTTTAACGCCCGGTTGCGCGCCTGTCGCACCGAGGTTGTGCGTTTACTGATGTGGGAGATCGGCAAAAGCCTGGTTGATGCGCAGAAGGAGTTTGATCGCACGGTTACGTACATCGATGACACCATTGATGCCCTTAAGGATCTCGACCGTACCGGTTCGCGGTTCACCATCGTCGATGGCATCATCGGTCAGATTCGCCGGGCACCACTCGGGGTGGCTCTGTGTATGGGGCCGTTCAACTACCCCCTCAATGAGACCTTGACCACTCTTATTCCCGCTCTGATCATGGGGAACACGTCGGTGTTCAAGCCGCCACGACATGGCGTTCTGTTGTTTGCTCCTTTACTGGAGGCGTTCCGCGACAGTTTCCCGCCGGGGGTGGTCAATGCCATATTTGGCGCCGGACGTACCATTATCCCACCATTGATGGCCAGCGGCGAGGTCGATGTCTTCGCTTTTATCGGCACAAGCGGCGCCGCTGATTCCCTGCAGAAGGTCCATCCACGGCCGCATCGCCTGCGCCTGGTCCTCGGGCTGGAGGCAAAGAACCCGGCGATTGTGCTCCCTGACGCCGATCTTGATCAGGCGGTGCGGGAGTGTGTCGCCGGCGCCTTGTCATTTAATGGTCAACGTTGCACGGCATTGAAAATTATCTTTGTTCATAAGGCAGTGGCTGAACCGTTCGTTGCGGCACTGGCCGCTGCGGTCGCGGCCTTGCCCGGCGGCTTGCCCTGGGATGCAGGGGTGGCGATCACGCCACTGCCTGAAGAAGGGAAGCCTGAGATATTGAGTGAAATGATTGCTGATGCGGTTGCAAAAGGCGCACGGGTCGTCAATGCCGATGGTGGTGCGACCGAGAAGACGCTGTTTACGCCAGCAGTGGTCTATCCGGTCACAGCAGAGATGCGGCTTTATGAGGAAGAGCAGTTCGGACCGGTCATGCCGGTGGTGACTTTCAGCGATGTTTCTGAACCGATCAACTATATGACCGCGTCCTGCTACGGACAGCAGGTGAGCCTGTTTGGTCGTGATCCGGTGACGATGGCGAGACTGATTGACCCACTGGTCAACCAGGTGTCACGGGTCAATCTCAACAGCCAGTGTCAGCGCGGGCCGGATGTCTTTCCGTTTACCGGGCGCAAGGATTCGGCGGTGGCGACGCTGTCGGTCAGTGATGCACTGCGTGCCTTCTCGATTCGTACGCTGGTTGCAACCAGGGAGAATGAAGCCAACAAGACGTTGTTGCGGGAGATTGTGCACGAACGACACAGTAATTTTTTGTCGACCGATTATCTGTTCTAGATGTGAGTGCCTACAAAAGGGGTTGAAAAAGATAAGTAAGGCGGCTCGTTCGGTGCCCGGCGTCAATCCAGTGCCCGATCGCGTTACAAATACGGGGCAAAAAAAATGGGGCGTTCCCAGGAGGGAAGGAACGCCCCGAATGTTTTACTTGGTAGGTGTCTCAATTTATAACCAAAACAGTCATGGTTGTCAAGGGGTATTTTTGTGCAGCTGCCACCCGATGGTGTCTATATCCGAAAGCTTGACTCTGCAAAGTGTGACATGCCAGGAATAAAATGGTTGACAGCGTTGTGTAGATGGCTTATACGTTCTGCCGCACGGAAGGGATGGGGTATCTGGCCCAAATTTTTCCTTGCAATTTGCCCGGCGCTCATGTATATATCCGCTCCTGTGCTGGCGTAGCTCAATAGGTAGAGCACCTCACTTGTAATGAGGATGTTGCGGGTTCAATTCCTGTCGCCAGCTCCAAT
>DDWE01000028.1:7617-7788 GCA_002345625.1 Desulfuromonadaceae bacterium UBA2294
TCGAATCCTCCTCCCTCCACCATAAAAACTTACCGGACTGACGTTCGGGCGCCGTAACCCAGGAGGTCGATGACCGCAGGCACTGGGGCGGCGAACGAAAAAGACGTCCACACGGATGTGCGACAATTTAAGTAGACCCTGTTTTGAGCGGGAGTAGCTCAGTTGGCTAGA
>DDWE01000028.1:7865-8034 GCA_002345625.1 Desulfuromonadaceae bacterium UBA2294
TTGGTAAGGAAGAGGTCATCGGTTCGAATCCGATTGTGGGCTCCATTCTTTTTTCTTTGGGGGGTGGCCGTATTGGTTGCAGATTATAAAAGACTGGCTAACAGGAACGAAACTTAATTTCCAAGTAATCGAAGGAGGTTGACGCAATGGCCAAGAGTAAATACGAAAG
>DDWE01000091.1 GCA_002345625.1 Desulfuromonadaceae bacterium UBA2294
GCCCGTAGCGGATTTTTTTCCACAGAAACGGCGACAGGGTGAAGCCGACCAGATAGTCAAGGATGGCACGAGCCTGCTGGGCATCGACCAGATCGCGGGCGATGGTCCGCGGGTGCTCCATCGCTTCGCGGATGGCGCCGGCGGTGATTTCATGAAAAACGACCCGGCTGACTTTCGGCTTACTGCCGTTTTCGTCGATGCCGAGAGCCTGCAGCAGGTGNNAGGCGATGGCCTCCCCTTCACGGTCGGGGTCAGTCGCGAGAATCAGTTCGTCGCAATTGGCTGCCAGCTTTTTCAGCCCATCCAGATGCTTGTGGCTTTCGGCCAGAACCTGGTAGGAGGGCTCAAAATCGCGGTCGACGTCGACGGAGCCCTGTTTGCTCGGCAGGGCGCGGACGTGGCCGTAAGAGGCGCGGACCGAAAAGCCCTTGCCGAGAAACTTCTCGATGGTTTTGCCTTTGGCCGGCGATTCGACAATGACCAGTGCGTTTGACATAAGGTATCTATTTTTCCGCGTGGCGCCGGCGCTTGACGTAATCGCGCCGACTAAGTGAAACGGGCTGCGGTATCAGCCGCAGCCCGGTCTTTGCTAGTGGAACATCCGGGACCAGTCGTCCCCCATCAGGGCATCGACGGCCTGCCGCCAGTCTTCGTTGGCTCTGGCAAACAGGACCAGCGAAGTCATCACTTTAAGCTCCTTCAATGAGACCTCATCCTCGCCAATCTGGAACGCACGCTCGATGATCTCCTCCTGACTTGTATCATCCAGAATGCCAAGGCTGCGCAGATGAACAAGAAAACCACGTGCTTCGGTGGTCAGCAGTCGCAGCTCATCAGCCGAGAAGATCCGCATGGTCGGGACGCTGCGTAAGGTGGCGGCGGGGACCGGTAGGTCGGAGGTGGCGGAGAGTCGCTGCATCCAGCTGAAGGCGGCATCGATCTCGTCCGAGTCGAAGCCGGAGGCGAGAAGCTCCTCGACCAGCTCACTCTCTGCGCCAAAATCACGCTCTTCCAGGAAGTAGCGCGCCAGAATGGTTACAATAGCCAGAACTCGTTCTCTCAAATGCTCTCCTGCCTTGTCCCGTCAAATCCGAGAGGCCCGTATGTAGCGCATTCCGGGTAGTTGTGTCAACCCACCCCGGAGTTCAAGTTGCAGTAAAGTAACGGAAAGCTCTATAGGTGTCAACCCACTTTTCCGGGCCAGATCGTCGATGTGCTGTGGTTCGAAAGAGAGCAGGCGAATGATGCCAACTTCCTGTTCTGAAAAGGAAATTTCAGGGTTATTTGCTGGATTTGGTCGGGCTGTGGCGTGCTCGGGCCAGAGAATGTCGAGGATGTCACGCGCCTCGGTGACCAGATGTGCCCCCTGCTTGAGCAGGCTGTTGACGCCACCGCTGTTGGCGGCGGTCACCGCTCCGGGGATGGCAAATACCTCGCGACCGTGCTCCAGGGCAAAGTCGGCCGTGATCAGCGAACCGCTCTTTTCGGTCGCTTCGACAATCAGTACGCCGCAGCTTAACGCGCTGATGATCCGGTTGCGTCCCGGAAAGTTGCCGGCCAGTGGAGGTGTGCCGGGTGCATATTCGGAGAGCAGGGTGCCCTGTTCTATAATCTGTTTAGCCAGGGCTGTATTTTCCAGAGGATAGACAAGGTCGATACCGCAGCCAAGGACAGCGATGGTGGTGCCGCCGGCAGCAAGAGCCGCCCGGTGGGCGGCACTATCGATGCCGCGGGCGAGGCCGCTGATGATGGTGATGTCGCGGCTGGCAATGTCTGTGCAGATTTCACGGGTGAGGAATTTGCCGGAGTCCGATGCGTTGCGGGCACCGACGACAGCAAGGGCTTCGCCCTCTATCGGGCAGCCACGCTGATAAAGCAGAGCCGGCGGGTCGTGGATGGTCCGTAGCTGGGGAGGATAGTCCGGGTCGTTGAAGCCGATAATGCGGATGCCGCTGTCAGCGAGGGTGGCGGTGACCTCCAGCAGGTACGGGTCGTTTTCTGCCGGGACCTGCAGCAAGGCCAGTCGACGACAGCCGGGTGGCTGCGGCCACTCGCTGACCGGATGACAGAGTATCTCTTCCGGACTGCCGTAGGCGGCCAGCAGGTGCAACAGCCCGAGGCGTCCGAGGCCGCGAGTCAGGTGCAGGCGCAGCCATGCGCGTTCCGTCACCGTTAACATATCCCCCTCCCTAGTTCAGGGGGATTGTGGCAGACTGTCCCCCTCTGGTAAACCTGATAGATCGTCTGTGCGCTTCTTTTTGGATATAAAACCGGGGGCCCGGTTATGGGCCCCCGCAGGTGCTGTTCGCCGCAGTGGTGCCGGTTATTCCATAAAGGTTGAGACCCGGTCGCCGACATCGATGGTGTCGACGGCCTTGAGGACCAGAACCGCTGATGATTGTGCGGAGGCAGAAAGGACGAGACCTTCTCCGACCAGAATGTCGGGCAGTTTCAGGTCGGCCAGGCTGGCTGTTGATGCTTTGCGTGGCCGTGATATATGCAGCAGGTTGCCAACTTCTACCCCGGCGTTGCTCCCAAGGTCGGTAAAGACAACATCGAACTGGCCGATGGTGCTTTGTCCGCGCTGGGTGGCAACAAGGTAGCCTGATACAGCGCTTTGTGCCCGCTTCAGGCTAATAACCGGATCGCCGATGATGTACGGGGCAACCAGTGATCCACGCAGGATTTCACGCAGGGCTGTGACAATACGGCCCGAGGCAACTTCGCTGTGTACATCGACAATTTCCATGGTTCCGAGTTCGTAAACTTGATAGCCCATAAGCTTTTTGCTGACCGGGTGGTAAACTTTGTCGCCGAGGCTGAAGATGCTCAGTCTGGTGCCCGGATAGGTTGCTCCGAGTTTGTCCATCTCAAGGAATGCGGTGTCGCCTGTGCCGAGAATCAGACGGTTGTCCGTTGCATCGATGATGCGACCGACAGAATTCAGGTCGTCGACCCCGAGGAAACCGATTCCGCCACCCGGAATTTTGATCGTGATCTCCTCCTGCACTTCGGTGGGCAGCGGTTCGACAACTTCAAGTTCTTCAGCGACTTCAGCAGACTCCGTCGCCGGTTGTTCGGTGACGACCTCCTCAGCCTGCGGCGCTTCGGCCGGGACAATTTCAATCCGGCCGTCATAAATGGCCAATTTCTGTCCCGGGTAGATAAAGTGCGGGTTGAGAAGCTCCGGGTTGTTGGACCAGAGGTTCGGCCAGTAGTAAGGGTCTTTGAGGAACTGTTCGGAGATCCCCCAGAGGGTATCCCCTTTCTTAATGGTGTAGATCTGCGGGTTTTGGCCGGCGATTGCCGTCAGTGGCAGAAGCAGGATACAGGCCAGAAGAAAAGATTTACGCAATGTCATGGAACCCCCTGTCATGTGAGAGGTCTGTCACAGAGAAAAAATCACGGTTCAGCGTTGGCCGCTTTGCGGGCGGCGGCGCTGTCCGGATAACGTTCGCGGAGTTGACGCAAGGATTCGGCAGCCTGATCAGGCAACTTCATCGCATGTTGTGTGGCGGCCAGTTTCAGCAGGGCTTCGGGCGCTTTCTCCGACTGCGGGTACTCTTTCAGTAGTTGCGTGAACTCCACCGCTGACTGTTTGTAATCACCTTGCGCAAGAAATGCCTCGGCAAGCAGAAAACGGACATTGACTGCATAGTCGTTTGAGGGGTAAAAGCGCAGAAACGCAGTGAACCCTTCGATTGCCTGCCGATAGCGTCCGGAGGTGTAGTCACCGAAGGCCGCCAGGTAAAGTTCGGCCGGAGATTTCTGGTAAAGGTTCGCTGTTCCGGCGGGCAGCGGAACGCCACTACTGCTGGCGAGGTGCTTTCGCAGGGTGTCGACCAGGCGTTGCTGGTCGAGGATGCGGACCTCGAGCATCACCATGCCGTCCTGTAATCTCTGGAGTCGGGCATCGGTCTGCTGGAGTTGCTCACGCAGTTCAGTCACTTCCGCCGGTGAGACGGGCGGGGCTGAAGGTTGCGGAGCTGTGGGCATGGCACAGCCAGCCAGCAGGGCGACCAGCGAGAGGGCAGTGGCGTATCGGGTGAAGAGAGGCACTTTCACGATCTATTTCCGCTCCTTCCAAACTTACAGGCACAATCTCGTAAAAATTATAGGTTTTTCAGGTGATTGTCAAGGTCGCAAACGTGCCGCGGTTGCTCTGTCACCACGACGAAAAAGGGCTGCTTCGGTGTGGAGGTATGATATCCTCGCCGAACCACGCAAGGAGATCTTATGTTGCTGCCCGAACTGCTCGCCCCGGCCGGGGATTATGAAAAACTGGTTACGGCCTATGCTTATGGCGCCGATGCCGCTTATGTCGGTTTCGAGCGCTATGGTTTGCGAGCCATGGCCGCAAATTTTAACGTTGATGAACTGGCTCGGGCCCGCGATCTGGCCGCACGCCTCGACCGCCGACTCTACCTGACCCTCAATGCCTACATTGACAGCGCCGAGTGCGATGTCCTGGCCGCCGATCTTGAGCGCTTGCGGGGACTCGATTTCGACGCCTATATCGTCGCTGACCCCGGAGTGCTCGCTTTGGTTCGGCAGCTCGATCCTGATCGCAGCGTGCATCTATCGACTCAGGCTAACACCACCAACCTCGAAGCGGTCCGTTTCTGGCAACAAAACGGCGTGGCGCGGGTCAATCTGGCACGCGAATCGACGCTGGCCGATCTCAAGGCAATCCGACGAGGTTGCACCGCGGAGCTTGAGGTGTTTGTGCATGGCGCCATGTGTGTCGCTCATTCCGGCCGCTGCCTGCTGTCGGCGGCGATGACTGGTCGTAGCGCCAACCGGGGTGCCTGTACCCAGCCTTGCCGCTGGAACTACCATCTGGTCGAGGCCACCCGGCCGCATGAAAGCTTTCCGATCGAGCAGGACGAGCACGGCACCTATCTGCTCAACAGCCGCGATCTCTGCCTGCTCGAATATCTGCCGGAGCTGATCACCGCCGGGGTCGACAGTTTGAAGATTGAAGGTCGGATGAAGAGTCTCTATTACGTCGCCGCCACTGTCAGCGTCTATCGCGCTGCCCTCGACAGCTACGCGGCCGACCCACAGGGGTGGTCCTGTGACCCGCGCTGGCGCGACGAACTCGACAAAGTCAGTCACCGCCCCTACAGCAGCGGCTTTCTCTTCGGCCGCGATGACGCCAATATCCACGCCGACGATTCCCGTTATCGGCGCAGTTACGAGTTTGTCGGCCGGGTTCTGGCGGTTGATACTGACGGACGCGGTCTGGTCGAGGGGCGCAACCGCTTCTTCCCGGGGGAGCAGGTCGAGCTGTTCGGTCCCGGTCTGCGACACATGGAATTTACGATCGAAACACCGTACACTGAGGCCGGTGAGCCCTTGACGGTGGTTCAGCCCAACGCGCGGGTGATGATGCCCTTGCCGGCGTCCGCCGCAGTCGGTGATCTGCTGCGGAAGGCAAAGGCTGTTTCCGCCTGACAGAGGTCGTAAAAACCGGATTCATTCGTGTGAGGTGACTATGCATCAGACCGAACAGCTGCTCTACCGGGGGAGAATCCTCGATCTTTACCGCGAAACGCATCGGTTACCCGATGGTCATACGGCCGATTTTGAGATCATTCACCAGCCCGGTGGTTGCGCCGTTCTGCCATTACACGCCGATAGCCGGGTGACGTTGCTTCGACAGTATCGTCCCGCCGCCGGGCGGCTGGTGATCGAAATTCCCGCCGGGCGCCTGGAGGCGAACGAGGCGGCGTTCGATTGTGTGCAGCGCGAGCTGGCGGAGGAGGCGGGGTTGACGGCGGGTCGTATCGAGCCGCTGGGGAGCCATTTTGCCGCGGTCGGCTACAGCCGCGAGCGGGTCGGCCTGTTCTTGGCCCGTGACTTGAGCGCTTGTCCGGCAGCGCCGGAAGAAGACGAATGGATTGAGCCGTTCACTCTGCCGCTGGTCGAAGCGGTGAAGTGGGTGCAACGTGGCGAGATTGATGACGCCAAGACCCAGCTGGCGCTGCTGCTTTGCGCCGTGCGTGAAGGAGTCTGTGCATGACCGGCCTGCCCGACAGTTATGCTTCGCCACGGCATCTCCCGTTCAACAGCACCTGTTTGGACGATCAGTTTCTGTTTGAAAGTGCTGATCGCGATCCCGGTGGTATCGGTTGCTGGCTGCTGCTGCGAGGGACCGAACTTCTGCTGCCGGAAACCGGCGGCGCTTTAACCCTTCCCGTGGGCGCCAGCCCGGCTCTCCCCGGTTTATCCGCCCCCCTCTATTTTGGCCGCTGGCAGCAGATGTCCTGTCGGACCGCATCACTGGCGAAAGACGCGCCTTTGCCGATCGGCTGGGTCGCGCACAACCTGATGGCACCGGACCCGCTGCTGCCGATTGACCTGCTTTCCCTCGGCGCTCTGGCCCGGCAACTGCTGCAGTGGCAGGAGAACAGCTGTCATTGCTCACGCTGCGGCAGTGAACAGCAGACGATGCCCGGTGAGTGGGGCAGACGCTGCAACGGCTGCGGCGCCCTGCATTTCCCGCATATCCATCCTTGCGTCATCGTCATTGTGCGTCGCCCCGGTGAACTGTTGCTGACGCGCAAGGCCGAGTGGCCGCCGGGGCGTTATAGTCTGGTTGCCGGGTTTCTCGATCTCGGCGAGTGCCTCGAGGAGGCGGTGGAGCGCGAGGTGCGGGAGGAGACCGGCGTCGAGATCACCAACATCCGTTATGTCGGCAGTCAGAGCTGGCCCTTTCCCAGCCAGCTCATGGCCGGTTTTGTCGCCGATTATGTCAGCGGTGAGGTCTGTGTCGAGGAGAAAGAGCTGGAAGATGCGCGCTGGTTTTCCATCGATGCGCTGCCGCAACTGCCGCCGAAACGGAGTATTGCCCGCTACCTCATCGATCACCATGCCCTGGCTGACCTGTCTTGATCCGCTGTTGTCAGAACGTCAGTCCGATACCCCTGGCGACAGCGCATCCGCCGCCTTGTTCATTGCGTAACGTTGACTTGTTGACCTGCTCTGTCGGATAGTTGCTGCCAGAATGAATTTGATCCGATGCCGTTCCATGTGGGGGGAACAACCATGCCGACCCGTCCAACCGTCATTATCGCTGATGGCAGCAGTACCTTCCGGATGTATTTTTCCACCCTGCTCTCACGCATGAACTTTGAAGTCTTGCCGGTTGACACGGCCGGTGACGTTCTGCCCCTGGCGAAGATTGTCCGGCCGAGCCTGATTACCCTGGATCCGGTGATGGGGGATGAGTGTGGCATTGCGGTTCTGCGCCGGTTGCAGGGCGACTCTGACCTGAGTCAGACACCGGTAATCATGGTCGCCGAATCTACCTTTGCCGAAGCGGAGTGCCGCCAGCTCGGGTGTCGTGATTTTCTGGTCAAGCCGGTCGATCTGAACCATCTGTATCGTGCCCTGCAACAATTTCAACCGAATCCGGCAGCACAAAGACAGCATCTGCGGGCGCCGATCAATCGGCGTGTTTTCTGTCGCACGGAGGAATCGGGTTTCGAGAGTTTTGCCGTAACCCTCTCTGCCGGTGGGGTCTATCTGCGCATGGACCCGCCGCTGCCGACCGGCACGCGGATCTCGATCGATCTGCCGCTGGGCAAGCGTGAGCTGATGATGGTGATGGGTGAGGTCATCTATACCAAGGAACAGCACGCCGGGGTCTTCTCGATTCCGCCGGGGATGGCCATTCGCTTTGATGCCCTCGATCCATCGGTACGCGATCGGCTGGCATCCGAAGTCCAGCTGTTGCTCGCCGGTGATATTGTCGCAGCGCAGATCGAACCGATGGTGCAGATTACCTAGAAGTGTGTTTCTCGCTTTTGCGAGCGGTGTTCCGGTCAGGGCTCATTCTCCACCCATAGGGCGTGCCAAGCCGAAAAGGGGCTGTTCTCCGCCCGTGTGGATGGATCAAAAAAGACGCGGCACCTCAGTTTGAGGCGCCGCGTCTTTTGTTTACTGAGAACTTTCGAAAGAAACAAAGGTTTCAGGTCTCCCATTGGCGGGATGTCCCGCCAATGGGCCGTTCATTTTAACCACCCTGAACGAAGAGATCTTCCTCTGTACAGGTGTTCGCTGCGATGTGGTTATTCTCCTGAACCAGATCTTCGGTGCAGAACAGCGGATTGATCTGGTCAATCGAGCCATCGGTTGCGCTGTCTTCAGGCGCGACATTACTTTTAACGTCGTGCGTGTCGGCCATCTCCTGATGGGTTATATTTCCTTGTTCGTAGTTCGGATAGTCGTCCTCGGCAACAGCATACCCTGCCAGCCCGAAGGTGAACAGGGCGACAAGAACACTCATTCCTATTTTTTTTAACATGACCAAACTCCTTTCCGGGGGCAAGAACATTAAAAGGCTCCCACTGGCTATATATAACCACATTGGTCATCAATGTCAAGGGCAGAGACGATGTCTCGTCGGTCCTCAGGGCTGAAACTGCACTCCGGCATCACACCATTTGTCCCGTTCGCGGCTGCGGACTTGATCAAAGGTGCGGGTCGCATAAAAGGCGGCGGTCGCCGCGGCGCATTTCTCGCGGAAAAGGGCACGTGCTGCTGTGCGGCAATTGCGGTAGTCGATCGATCGGTAGGGGTAATTGTCGCAGACGGAGTCGAGGTCGACAGCGCTGGGTGAATGGGTATAGCGGATCTTTAATTCAGGTTCGTTCTTTTGCGCTGCCCGGGTGATGTACGTGGTTTTTTTGAGCGTGGCGGCCTCAGATCCCGCGCAAAAAAACAGCAGAAATAGCAGAAAACATAAATGGCGCATGCGTCTCCCCCCCCTTGTTCACGTCATGTTTGTTACTGGAATCTGAATTTGAATCTGAATCTTATCTCGGCTTATTTGACCTGATTCTGTCCCGGAATCTTTGCCGGGTGTTGTGCCGCGTTTCTCAGCGGGTTTCAACACTGATCTGCGGCGGATCGAAAATTGCTTTTTTCACTGCGCACTGATCGATAGCGCGCAGGATGGTGTCGCGATATTTTTCAGGAAAGCCGGCCGGCAGCTGCAGGACAATCTGCACCTGGTCAAGGTGCTTGGTCTGCGGGTCGCGTAGCGTGTCGAGGGTCAGTTGCATCCCTTCGGTTGCGATCTGACGCTGCTGGCAAAAGCGCAGAGCGTAAAAGCCGGCGCAGGTCCCCAAAGAGGCGAGAAACAGCTCGAACGGCGACGGGGCACTGTTGGCGCCACCGCTCCCTTCAGGTTGGTCAGTGCTGACGGTGAAACCGCGAAACGTGGCATCGACGGCGACGCCGCCGGGGAAACTGATCTCCATCATAATGGCTATTCCTTGTCTTTAAGAGCGGTTACCATCCCTTGCCGAGGGGCTGCAGCGGCTTCAGGGTGTAGCTGCGGCTGCCGAGGCCGATTTTCTCGGCGTGTTCAAGTGTCGTCTCCCACTGGATGTGCGGATAGACGCCGCGAAACTTGTCTTCACCCGGCGCGTGACCGGCGGCCAGAGCGGTCTGCTCCAGGCCGCGGGCCTGATTGACCAGATCGGCGCAGGCCTGGTCGAGGGCAACGGGATCGGTTGAAACCAGCAGGCCGATGTCAGGGACGATGGGGGCGTCGGAGTGACCATAACAATCGCAGGCCGGCGACACCTGGGTGACGAAATTGACGTAGAGCTGCTTCCCCTGTTTGCCGCTGACCGCTCCGAGGGCGTACTCGGCCATCTTCTTCATCGTCTGGCCGGTCTCCTCGTTCCACTGGATGCGGATCGCTTCCACTTCGCAGATACTGATGCAGCGGCCGCAGCCGACGCAGCGCCCGGCGTCGATCACGGCGCCGTTGTCTGCAATGGCAATGGCGTCGTGGGCGCAGGCGCGCAGGCAGACGCCGCAGGCGGTGCAGAGTTTGCTGGTGACCTGAGGCGCGACCGTCGAGTGCTGCTCCATCTTCCCTTCCCGACTCGAACAGCCCATGCCGAGGTTCTTGATCGCACCGCCGAAGCCGGTCAGTTCGTGGCATTTGAAGTGGCTCAGAACAATCAGGCTGTCGGCTTCGAGAATCTCGATGCCGATATCGACCGACTGCAGCACCTTGCCCGGGACCGCCACCCGTTTCGCCGAGTGGCCGCGCAGGCCGTCGCAGAGGATCAGCGGCGCGTTGACCACCGCATAGGCGAAGCCGTTTTCGATGGCGCAGTTCAGGGCCGAGACCGCCTCTTTCCGCTCGCCGGGGTAGAGAGTGCAGGAGTCGGTCAAAAACGGCTTGCCACCCAGGCTTCGCACCCGGTCGACGATGCGCCGGACGAAGGTCGGCCGGATATAGGCGTGGCCACCTTTTTCCCCGAAGTGCAGTTTGATAGCGGTGAGATCACCGCCGGCAATGATGCGGTCGATACCGGCCAGATCGATCAGGCGCAGCAGCTGAGCGTAAAGGTTTTCGCGGTGACCGGCGCGCAGGTCGGTGAAGTAGACGGGACTGGACATGCGAAGCCCTCCAGACTGGAATGGATCAGCGACCAACGACATCGCGGACGAAATCGATAATATTGGACTCCTGGCTCAGGGCATGCTCGGGGTTGAACTTGAGGCCGATTCGCGCCGGGCTGAGTTCCTCCTTGCTGACGTGGCAGACAGAGGCGACGACCAGTCGGCCTCCGGGCCAGAAGGGTTCACGGAAGCGTAGCTGCAGCGGCGTGCCGACCGGAAAGGTATATTCACATTCGATGGCGATTCCGTAGGGGCTGATGTTGCGACTGAGGGCCGGTAAGAAGTCGCAACTGCCGATCAGCGCATATTCAACCAGCGAGCGACGTTGCATCCGCGGTTCGACCCGGGTGATCTCCTTGTGTGGCGAGATGGCGTTGCGGAACAGCTTGGCGCGGTAGAGCTCATCATCAGCACGGCGGATCAGGCTTACGGCACTCTCCGATGGATCGCTGCGCAGGGCAAAGCCGGCGCTGATGGTCAGATTGTTGCGGTCGAGATTCTCCTGTCCGGCGAAGACTTCCCCTTCGATTGCCGCCCGGATGCGGTTGGTGACGGTAAAGGTCTGTTCGGGGGTGATGTGATGCAGCACCACTCCGAACTCCTCGCCACCGTAACGGGCCGCGACATCACCCTGGCGAATGCCGGCAAGGATCAGTTCGGCTACTTTTTTCAACGCTTCGTCTCCGGCCAGGTGGCCGCAACGGTCGTTGTACTGTTTGAAGTGGTCGAGGTCGAGCAGCACGACGGCCGTGGTGGTTTCGCCGGGTTGCGGTCGTTGTCCGACCAGCTTTTCCAGGTAGCTTTTGAAGTAGGTTTGATTGAACAGGCCGGTCAGCCCATCGCTCATCGACGCCTTGCGGATTGTTTCGAGATCCTGCGCCTCGACAATGCGCGGGTCGCTGATTTCGTGCACCATCTGGTGCAGGTAGTCGAGCAGGGCCGGACGCAGGCCGTTCTCAATCCGTTCGCGAACCAGTACGTGTTCGCGGTGGGCGATCGCCCCCCGCCAGTAACGCCCGGCGAGGTCGATGCTGAAGCACTTGTCGACCAGATGGCGCAAGACCTCCTGGTAGACGATGTCGCCGTGTTCATTTGCCAGAACTTCGAGCCCGTCGATCAGGGCGCGGTCATCGTTGGCGGCGGTCTGAAACAGTTCCTGGATCGCTTCTTTCATACGCGGGTCTCCGCACCGGGTGTGACCGGTGCCGGCGTCGTGGTCGGGTGCAGGTAGACACTGCGGCTCGGGAAGGCGATCTCGAGTCCCTGTGCTTCCAGCAACTGCATGATCTGCAAGCAAAGATCCTGGCGGGCGTCGAGGTAATCGCCCCAGACCGTGGTGGCGGTGAAGCAGTAGACCATGATATCAAGGGATGACGCACCAAAATCGGTGAAGTTGACCAGGAAAAACTCCTGATCGATGGCCGGGTGGCGGCGCAACAGGTCACGGATGGCATCGACCGCGGTACGCATCTGCGCCGGTGTGGTGGCATAAGTGACACCGACCGACAGTTTGATGCGCCGCTTCGGCATGCGGCTGAAATTGTCGAGCGGCAGATTGGCGATGATGCTGTTCGGCACCGTGATCAAGGTCTTGGCAAAGGTGCGGATGCGGGTGGAGCGAAAGCCGATCTCTTCGACGGTCCCTTCCATGTCTCCAGCCTTGACCCAATCGCCGAGCTTGAACGGACGGTCGAGAATCAGCATCAACGAGCCAAAGACATTGGCCAGAGTGTCTTTGGCCGCGAGTGCTACAGCGAGGCCACCGATCCCCAGTGAAGCCAGCAGGCCGGAGACCGAGTAGCCGAGGTTCTGGATGGCGAGGATGAAGGCCATCATTAAAATAAAGCCCTTGAGGCACTTGCGCACAAAAGGGAGCAGGTGATCGTCGAGGGTCGATTCGGTCTTTTGCGCCCAGCGGCCGAGCCAGACATCGAGCAGATCGACCAGGTTGAACAGGATCCAGCCGCCACCGAAGGTCGCCATCACCATGCAGATCGCCACCGCCAGCCGATGCAGGTCGAATGGCTCGATCGGCAGCTGGAGCAGACTGAAAGCGCCGAATAGCCCGAGGGTGAAAATCAGGAATTCGACCGGTTTCTGCAGCCCCTGGATGAACAGGTCGTCGTAATCGCTCTTGGTGCGCTGCGCCAGCGGGTGCAGAACGCGGACAAAAATCTGCGCCAAAAGCCGTTTGCCGATCAGGGCGAGGAGGAAGACAGCGAAAGCGGCGGCGAACTGGCCGGCGCTGGTGCCGAGAAAAGTACTGTCGAGCAGAGTGTTCAGGGTTTCCATGTCAATCCTGTCATAAAATGAACATTTCATAACAGAACCCGGCGTTGAATGCAAGGCCGGCACTTTGCTCGGAGCGGTTCTGTGTTAGTATTGAACAAGGTTTGGTGTGCTGTTTTTAAGGCAAAAGCACTTAAAGCTTTTACCACGAAGGACAAGAAGAACACGAAGTTAAAACCACAAGACCTTGTTTGGTTTGAACTCAAAAACCAGATGGTTTTCTTCTGCCTTTCTTCGTGCTCTTCGTGCCCTTCGTGGTGAAAAAAGATTTCGACTTACACAAAGAGGAGATTCCTGCATGGCCGCACAAAAGAATAGTTTCAACAGTCGCCGCACCCTCAATGTCGCCGGTAACGATTACACCTGCTACAGCCTCAAGGCTCTGGCCAAAGCCGGCCTGGACGGTGTCGAGCGTCTGCCGCTGACCTTGAAGATCCTGCTTGAGAACCTGCTGCGGCACGAAGACGGCAACACGGTCACCGCCGCCGATATCCGGGCCATGTTCACCTGGTTGCAAACACGCAGCTCCGACCACGAGATCGCTTTTCGGCCGACCCGGGTGCTGATGCAGGATTTCACCGGCGTACCGGCAGTGGTCGATCTGGCGGCGATGCGTGATGCCATGGTCGCTGCCGGCGGCGACCCGCAAAAGATCAATCCGCAGATTCCGGTCGATCTGGTCATCGATCATTCGGTGATGGTCGACCGCTACGCTGCTGCCGACGCCTTTGGTTTCAATGTCAAAAAAGAGATGGAGCGCAACCACGAGCGCTACGCCTTTTTGCGCTGGGGGCAACTTGCTTTTGACAACTTCAGCGTTGTGCCGCCGGGGACCGGTATCTGCCATCAGGTTAACCTCGAATACCTCGGTCGTACGGTCTGGGTGGTGGAGCAGGACGGCGAGAAGATCGCCTGTCCCGATACTCTGGTCGGCACCGACAGCCACACGACCATGATCAACGGCCTCGCCGTTCTCGGTTGGGGGGTCGGCGGCATCGAAGCCGAAGCGGCCATGCTCGGTCAGCCGGTGTCGATGCTGATCCCCGAGGTGGTCGGTTTCCGTCTGAAAGGCGCACTGCGCGAAGGGGTGACCGCCACCGATCTGGTGCTGACCGTGACCCAGATGCTGCGCCAGCAGGGGGTGGTGGGGAAGTTCGTCGAATTCTACGGCCCGGGGCTGGANNTGACCGCCACCGATCTGGTGCTGACGGTGACCAAAATGCTGCGAAAATTTGGCGTCGTCGGCAAGTTTGTCGAATTTTTCGGCAACGGCCTGAAGCAGATGTCGCTGGCTGACCGGGCGACCATTGCCAACATGTCACCGGAGTTCGGCGCGACTTGCGCATGGTTCCCCATCGACCAGGTCACCCTCGATTATTTGAACCTCACCGGTCGCAGCGCCGACACCGTCGCCCTGGTCGAAGCCTATGCCAAAGAGCAGGGGCTGTGGCGCTTTGATGATGCGCCGGAAGCGGCCTACAGCGCGGTGCTCGAGCTCGATCTCGACAGCGTGGTGCCGAGCCTCGCCGGCCCGAAGCGGCCGCAGGAGCATGTCACCCTGCAGACTATCCGGGCCGCGACCGAAGCGGTCATCGGTGCCGACGAGCCGCAGGCCGGCGTGTCGGTTGCGGGCACCGATTACGCGCTGAAGCCGGGCGATGTGGCGATTGCGGCGATCACCTCCTGCACCAACACCTCGAATCCGGCGGTGATGATCGCCGCCGGTCTGGTGGCACGCAAGGCGCGTGCCCTCGGCCTGCAATGCAAACCCTGGGTGAAGACCTCCCTCGCCCCCGGTTCCAAGGTCGTCACCGCCTATTTCGAGCAGACCGGTCTGCAGGCCGACCTCGACGCCCTCGGTTTCAACCTGGTCGGCTACGGCTGCACCACCTG
>DDWE01000032.1:0-1675 GCA_002345625.1 Desulfuromonadaceae bacterium UBA2294
CATGACCAGCGTCGGTCGTGCGGCCGGCAAGATGGTCGAAGAGATCCGGCGCCAATTCCGTGAAATTCCCGGTCTGCTCGAGGGGAAGGAGGGTGTCAAGCCTGATTCCCAGAAATGTATTGATATCTCGGCTGCTGCCGCCCTCAGAGAGATGGTTCTCCCGGGTGTCGTTGCTGTTGTTGCACCGGTTGCCGTCGGTTTTATCCTCGGCGCTGAAGCGCTTGGCGGTATGCTTGCCGGTGCCACCCTCGCCGGTGTTCTTCTGGCGCTGATGATGTCGAATGGTGGCGGTGCATGGGATAATGCCAAAAAATACATTGAGCAGGGCAAGGTTGATGGCGAGAAAAAGGGAGGCGCCGCTCACGACGCTGCTGTTATCGGCGATACGGTTGGTGACCCCTTTAAGGACACGTCTGGCCCGGCTATGAACATTCTGATCAAATTGATGAGTGTTGTGGCCCTGGTTATTGCTCCGCTGCTGACCATCTGATCGTTTTTATTAGTCAGTCGTACCTGCATCACTGGTAGCCGGAAGCAATACGCTTCCGGCTACCGGTTTTTTCCGCTTTAAAGGATACCCCCATGGCTTTGCAGTGTGGCATCGTCGGCCTGCCCAACGTTGGCAAATCGACCATTTTCAACGCGTTGACAAATGCCGGCGCCGAATCGGCCAACTATCCGTTCTGTACCATCGACCCCAATGTCGGTGTGGTGGCGATCCCTGATCCGCGTCTCGACGCCCTGTCGAAAATTGTCCGCCCGCAGCAGGTGTTGCCGACAGTCATGGAGTTTGTTGATATCGCCGGATTGGTACGGGGTGCCAGTCGAGGCGAAGGCCTCGGCAACCAGTTTCTCGGTCATATCCGGCAGGTCGATGCAGTGATCCACATCGTCCGCTGCTTTGAGGATGATAATGTGGTTCATGTCCACGGCAAGGTCGACCCGATCGGGGACATCGAAGTTATCGATACCGAACTTGGTCTGGCTGATCTCGACAGCGTTGAAAAGCGGATTGCCCGGACCGAAAAACAGGCGAAGAGCGGCGATAAGGAGATGCAGGCCCTGCTTGAGGTTCTGGTTCGGGTGCGCAAAGGGCTGAACGATGGGCAGGCTGTTCGTGCCCTCGATCTGTCCAGCGATGATCGAGTCCGACTGCGTGACCTGCACTTGCTGACCGCCAAGCCGGTGCTTTATGTCGCCAATGTTTCCGAGGATGATCTTGGTGGCGACCATCCCTTTGTTGGCCGGGTGCGTGAGCGAGCCGAGGCTGAAGGGGCGGGTATGCTGGTTCTTTGCGGTCGGATTGAAGCCGAAATCGCCGAACTGGCCGCAGATGAAAAAGTCGAATTTCTGGCAGATCTCGGTCTGGCAGAATCCGGCCTCGACCGTCTGATCCGATCGGCATACGATCTGCTTGGCCTTTACACCTATTTCACAGCCGGGGTTAAGGAAGTTCGGGCCTGGACTGTGCGGAAGGGGAGCTGTGCGCCGGCGGCGGCCGGGGTCATTCACACCGATTTTGAAAAAGGGTTCATCCGCGCCGAGGTCATTGCCTATAATGATTTCATCACCTGTAATGGTGAGGCCGGGGCAAAAGAGAAGGGGCGTTTACGGTTGGAAGGTAAAGAGTACGTTGTCCAGGACGGCGATGTCATGCACTTCCGCTTCAACGTCT
>DDWE01000032.1:1737-6800 GCA_002345625.1 Desulfuromonadaceae bacterium UBA2294
ACTAACCCAAGAGGAGGTCTCATGCGTTACTACGAAACCATTTTCATCGTCCAGCCTGATCTGGCCGGTGATGCCTACACAGAGGTCGTCGAAAAGTTCAAGGGTATCTTGACCGACCTCGGCGCTTCGATCATTGCGGTCGAAGAGTGGGGCAATCGTAAACTTGCCTATCTGGTCAAGAAACAGAAGCGGGGCAGCTACGTCCTATTGGCTTTCGAAGGGAAGCCAGAAGGCATTCGTGAGCTCGAGCGCCGTATGCGCATCGACGACAAGGTCATCAAGTTTTTGACCGTGCAGCCTGAGGGTGGTTACAAGCCGTCGAGTTTTGTCTCCGTGGCAACCGAAGAGTCGTATCGCGGGGCCGATGCCGGCCAGGAGCGTGACACTGAGGGCTCTGACAAGACCGAAGACGAAGAAGAGTAAGACTTAAACAGTCGACCTTAACGTAACCAATCCGGAGGATTTTAAATATGGCTTTTCAACCGCGTCGTCGTTTCACCCGTCGTAAAGGGTGCCGCTTTTGTATCGACAATACCTTGACCATCGATTTCAAAGAGACTCGTAACCTGCGCTATTTCATTTCCGAGCGTGGCAAAATTATCCCGCGCCGTATTTCGGGGAATTGCGCTGAACACCAGCGCGGTGTTACCGAAGCGATCAAGCGTGCGCGCAATATCGCCCTGCTGCCGTTTACGGCCAGCCACCAGCTCGACAAGTAAGCATGGCCCTGACACAGGGTGCTCCCATCGCAGGACGGTTGCTGCCCATGGCCGGTGCTGCACTGGTTTCGACCGCGTTGATGCTGGCCGGAACCCTGTTCGGGGTGCCCGGGGCGCTGCTCACTCTGCTGGTTCCGGTGCCGGCCGCCTGGGTGCAGATGCGATCCGGTCTTGTTCCTGGGATCGGCGCCGTGCTCCTTACGGCAGTCGCTGCCAGTTGGGTCGGCGGAGCCGCGGGTGTCGTCGCATACCTGATGCAGTTCGGGCTTGTCGCCCTGCTCCTCCCCTGGTGTTTACGCCGGGGCTGGGCCTGGGATCGAGCCGTAGCTGTGACCGTTCTGGCGGTGGTTTTGACGGCGTCTCTGGCACTTGTGGTTGTGTCAATTGAAAGAGGTCAATCGATTCCGCAACTGGTCGATGCGTACATTGCCACAGAAATAGGGCAGGCACGTAGTCTCCTCGGTGATAGCAACCTGACACCGGTGCAACAGAGTGAACTCGAGGTTTTTTTTGCCGATTTTGCTCGCTTTCTCGGTCTTGTCTATCCGGGTTTGGCCATTGTTGCTTCCGCGCTGATGAACCTGTTGACCGTCTGGTTTTTGGCTCGATTCGGGATTTATCTGCCCGGCAGACGCTTTGCCGATTGGCGTGCTTCTGAACTTCTGGTCTGGCCTCTGATCGTTGCCGGTTTTTTGCATGTTCTGGCCGAGGGGGTGGCGGGTCAGATCGGTTCCAATCTGTTGGTGGTCCTGCTTCTGGTCTACTACCTGCAGGGGTTGGCCGTAGTCACCTATATGTTTGATAAACGCCAGGTCCACCCCTTTTTGCGTAATTTGATCTATCTGCTGGTGCTGTTTGCCAATCCGCTGCCGTTGCTCGTTGCCGGTGTCGGCTTGTTTGATCTCTGGATCAATTTTCGAAAAGATCGAAAACTTAAAACCTAGTCTTTGGGACGGAGGATATAGTCATGAAGGTTATTCTGACGGAAAACGTGGAAAAGCTCGGTAACATCGGCGATCTGGTCAATGTCAAGCCGGGTTACGCCCGCAATTTTCTGCTGCCGCGCAAATGCGCCGTTGTCGCCAATCAGGGCAACGTCAAGGAGTTTGAGCATCAGCAGCGGCAGGCACAGCGCAAGCTGGAGAAGTTGACCCAGGAATCAGAACTGATCAAGAAGAAGATCGAAGCTCTGGCCTGTGTCGTCACTCACCGTGCCAGCGAGGACGGCAAGCTGTTCGGCAGTGTCACCAATATGGAGCTGGCTGAGAAGCTCGCTGCTGCCGGGCTGGAGATCGACCGTAAGCGGATTGCGTTGGCCGAGCCGATCAAAAGTCTTGGTGCACACGAGGTTCCGGTCAAGCTGGATGCCGGTGTTGTTGCCACCTTGAAAGTGACCGTCGAAGCCGCAGCTGAATAAACGTATCAATCTAATGGTCGCGGCAGGAGATTCTGTTTTCCTGCCGCGGCCCGCTTTGGAAAGAGGCCATGGTCGAGACGCCATCGCATCGACTGCCGCCACAAAGCCTTGAGGGTGAGATGTCGGTTCTCGGTGGAGTTTTGCTGGAGAACGAGGCTCTGAACAAGGCATTGGAAGTCCTGCGCCCGGACGACTTCTACCGCGAAGCCCACCGCAAAATCTTCAATTCCCTGATCACCCTGTCTGAAAAAGGTGAACCGGCCGATCTGGTGACCCTGACCGCTGCCCTGAAGGCTGCAGGCGAGCTGGATGCGGTGGGTGGCAGCACCTATCTGGCGACTCTGGTCGATTATGTTCCGACTGCCGCCAACATCGTCTATTACGCCAAACTGGTGAAAGAGAAATCAGTCGCGCGGCGTTTGATTTCGGTTGCCACCAATATTGCCACCCGCGGTTTCGAGGGGGGTGATGTTGAAGAAGCTCTCGACTGGGCTGAAAAGTCGATCTTCGATATTGCCGGCATGCGGATGCGGCCTTCCTATTTTGCCACCCGTGATATTCTCAAAGATACCTTCAAGACCATCGAGATGCTGTACAATCGCAAGGAAGCCGTTACCGGCGTCCCGACCGGTTTTGAGGATCTTGATAAGATGACCGCCGGGCTCCAGGCTGGCGATCTGCTGATTATCGCTGGTCGCCCCTCAATGGGTAAGACCGCTTTCGTTCTGAATGTTGTTGAGAATGCGGCGATCCACAGCGAAGGGAAGGTGCCGACCCTGTTCTTCTCGCTGGAGATGTCCAAGGAACAGCTGGTACAGCGTATGCTCTGTTCGCTGTCCAAGGTTGATGCCAGCCGCTTGCGTACCGGTCATCTTGGCGAATCGGACTGGCCGAAACTGACCACCGGTGCCGGCCTGCTTTCCGATGCCGAGATCTATATCGATGATACGCCGAGTATTTCGGTTCTTGAGCTGCGGGCCAAGTCGCGGCGTCTGAAGGCGGAAAAAAACCTCGGATTGATCGTTATCGACTACCTGCAGCTGATGTCGGGGAACAACTCCGAGAACCGCCAACAGGAGATCTCTGACATCTCACGTTCTCTGAAAGCCTTGGCCAAGGAGCTCAAGGTGCCGGTTGTCGCCCTGTCTCAGTTGAACCGCTCACTGGAAAATCGTACCGACAAGCGCCCGATCATGGCCGACTTGCGTGAATCGGGCGCGATCGAGCAGGATGCTGACGTCATCATGTTCGTCTACCGGGATGCGGTCTACTGCGAAGCCTGTAAGAGTCGTGAAAAGACCTGTGACAAAGGGCACGATAAGGACGCTGAGATCGTCATCGGCAAACAGCGTAACGGACCGATCGGCACCGTTCATCTGACTTTCCGTGGTGAGTACACCCGGTTTGAAAACCAGAGCAAACGGCAAGACAGCTTTTAGGCTGCTTGTCTGGCAGTCTCTTCATTGACGCGCCCCGTAGCCAAAAGGCTGCGGGGCGCTGTTTATTTGAGTGATCGGCGCGGACAGAAGGGGGTCAGTCGCAAGCGGAACGACGTTGATAGGTGCAATGGCGAAAACCGGGGTGTTGAGAACAGGTGGTCTCCATCCAGTCGCTCATGTTGAGGTCGGGAAAGTACACATCTCCGTCGTATTCCTGCTCGACCCAGGAAATATGAAGCCAGGTGGCCAGGGGCAGCATCTGCCGATACAGTTCTGCGCCGCCGATACAGAAGATTTCGCGTCCGGCTTCTTCCGCTTGTGCGAGGGCTTCCTTTATAGTTCGACAGGGAGATAAGTCGGCGACACGATCTGCATCGCGAGACAGAACAAGGTTGAGTCGTCCGTCGAGGGGGTGCCCAATTTCAGCAAAGGTTCTGCGGCCGCCGATGAGTGTCTGGCCAAGGGTCAGTTGCCGGAACAGGTGCAAATCGGCAGGGAGCCGCCAGGGCAGATGCCCTGACTTGCCGATGACATGGTGACGGGTCATGGCAACAATGACGTGGATATGCGGCATCAACGCGGGCCTTTGTCATCAGGAGGTGTTTTATAAGGGTGTGGCGTTATGACCCGGTTGTCAAGCTGGAATCCTCGGCTACAATATTGGAGAATGTTCATTTTAGTGCGGAGGCCAGCCATGATACGTGTCATATTCCAGGATGGGCAGGAGGGCGAGGTCGACGCATCGCGGCTTGACCGTTTGCTTGAGATCGGTGCGGTTCGCAGTTTCTGGCGCCGAGACGGGTGGGTCGATCCCGGCTCTGATCCGATTCGTAAAAATCCATTGTACGTGTTGGGTCTCCCCGAGCGTCGGGCCGATATGCTTGAGCTTCTCGCTGCAGGAGGCTCCCTCCCAATGAATGAACACCGTATAGCATCGTTGGCGGCGGCCTTTAATCACCACGCTAGCCGACTTTAGCACAGTCTACAGTCTGATCCTAAATTGTCTGGCCGGGGATATTGCCCCGGTCATTTTGCGTTTTAGATGCAATCAGGAGCGACGGAGCCGGAACTGCACCGGAATTGATACGGGGCGTTCTGCGGGGCCAACGTCGTCCGGTATCGATTGAAAGCGCCAGCTTTCAACGGCATCAAGGGCGGCCTGGTCGAGAATCGGATAGCCTGATGTTTTCTCTACGGATGTGGATTGCACCCGTCCATCGGCTCCAATCAAGGCATAAACATGGACCTCGCCCTCCCAGCCCTGACGTAAAGCGGATGCCGGGTAGCCGGGTGGCGGATTGAACGTGCAGACCGGCGCCATCGACAGTGAACTGGTCGCTGGAACCTGACGAGGGGGGGGCGACAGATCCGCAGTCGTCAGGGCCGGGGCTGATGCGACAACTGGCGGTACTGCCTCCGTTGGTGGCGGGACACACCGTTCTGCTTCTGGTCTGATCTGTTCAGGGGGGGGAGGGGTTGCTGTCATCG
>DDWE01000032.1:6818-15169 GCA_002345625.1 Desulfuromonadaceae bacterium UBA2294
GGGTGCCGCCTCTATCTGTTTTCGGGGTGCGGGATGTGGCTGATCGGGGGCTTTGCGGGTCTGTGGCTGTGACTGTGACTGTGACTGTGGGGCCGGGGCCGGGGCTGCGCTGGCGTTCGACATCTCCCGGGTGGCGACACGAACCAGTCCAACTTCGACCCTGGGGATTACGGTCCGGTCTACTGGCGCTGCGCCATCAATTCCAGCCAGAAGCAACGCGGCATGAGTTGCAGCTGAGAGGAACAGGCCGATGAACAGTGGTGGGACGCGCATGGTAAATCCGTCAGTGACCTGGTGCCGAACTGAAACCTGTTCTTCATATAAAACAGAAAGTAGTTGCGGGTCAATCCCTGCTCAACTTTTTTGTTAGCAGCAAGTTGGCGGATAAATAAAGCGGATGATTAATTGGTGAGATTATTTTAGGTTGTTCTTCGGTGCTAACCCCTGCTATTTTACGGTAAATATGTGATGAATTCCCTTGCTTTGATGGGATATCTCCTTGGCTCTGTCATCCTCCCTTCACAACTTTGTGTGGGCTCTTTTTGTGCTCAGTCTCGGTCTGCTGCCGGCAGTCGCTTCGCCGGGGTATGCCGACGATGGTGTCGACTCGTCTGCACCGGTCAATGCCGCATCTGCGATTGAAGCGTTGGAGGCTGAGGCAGAAGCCACTGTTCTGCCGACGGTGGTTGTCGTCGGCTCCGTGGCAAGCGATGAGATCGGCAAACGTTCTCTCACCAAGGAGCAGATTGCAAACTTGCCCACCGGCGATGGAAATATCGAAGATCTCTTAAAATTCATGCCTGGTGTTCAGGCTGCTGATGGTTCGAATACGTCATTTGTCGCCGGGGAGATTCTCCCTCCGTTGCTCTCGATTTCAGGAGGACGCCCGTACCAGAACAATTTTCTGATCGATGGTATGGGGAACAACAGTTTGATTGATCCGGCTTATGTCAACCCGCATGCAGTGGATCGCCTTCCCGGCCATCCGGAGGAGCTGTTTCTAAACGCGAATCTTGTCAAGACGACTACCGTTTACGACCATAATGTCCCGGTTCGTTTTGGTGGTTTCACCGGGGGCGTTGTTGATATAGAGACCATCGATCCAACGGACGAGGTCAGTGGATCACTTTATTATAAAACAACGCGTGATGCCTGGACCCAATTTCACGTGTCCCCTGCGAATCAAGCCGCCTTTGAAGGCTCTTCGACCTATTACCGGCAACCTCATTTTACCAAACACAACGGCGGGTTCGATTTGTCGTTGCCGATCAGTGCTTCGGCCGGTCTGCTTCTTTCATATCAGGCCGTTTATTCGAAAATCCCGCTCGTGTTTTTGGACACCAAAAAAGAACAGCAGCGTTTAAACGAGAACTACCTTCTGAAGTTTGTTGCGAAACCGACATCAACGTCGAAGATCACACTTCAGGGGATTTACAGCCCCTACAAGGGTGATTACTTCACCAAGGATTCAAAGAACAGTGATTTTACCTTGAAAGGGGGAGGAAGCTCCCTTCTTGCCAAGTATCAAAAAGCGATTGGTGAGGGGACGTTAGACCTCAAGGCCGGGGTCAGAAGAAGTGAGAACTCCCGCGAAGCACCTAAGGACTACCTGGCCTGGACCAACAGCCCGAGCAAGAACTGGGGTGCCTTGATTGGTAGCACCACAAGCAAGGAAGGCGGGTTCGGCAACCTGGATATTGTCCAGGATTCCTACGAAGCCAATGCCGATTGGCTCTCTGGGGTGATGCGAACAGGTCCGCTTACGCATACGTTGAATCTCGGTGGACAATGGCTGCTGACTCAGGGTTCCTACGATCGAGATGAGCCGACCTATTCCTATCGTTCGTCAATTCTTTCCAGCACAACAGTTTGTGGTGCCGACAATGTTGCTTGTGTCCCGGGCGAACAGTATTTGCGATTGCGCAGTAAATACGGCATCAGCCATGCGCGGGCAAAGATCAATAAATATGCTGTGTACCTTGACGACCAGTTACTCTTTGGTCGTATTGAGCTGCGCCCCGGGGTCAGGGTCTCTTATGACGACCTGATGGAGAATCTGGATGTTGCACCGCGGGTGTCGGGGTCTTTTGACCTGACCGGTAATGGCCGGACGAAGCTCATCGCCGGTTGGAGTCGCTACTACGGAGACACCCTCCTGACTTACAAATTGCGTGAAAAGATTGCATTCCTGGAAACCCAATCACGCAGTTCGGTCATCGATAATAACGTGGAGTGGATAACGGCCAGCCGTTTTCTCTCAATTGACCAATTCTCAAAGCTGAAAACACCCTACACTGATGAAATTGTAGCCGGTTTTGACCAGATTCTTTGGGGCGGAACTGCGAGCCTGCGTTATGTTCGGCGTGATGGCAAGGATGAATTTGCCATGGAGCGCGATCCATTAGTCAGTGGTGTGGTTCGTTATGCACGGCTCAACAATAATGGCCGCAGCCAATATGAAAGTTACCGGCTCTCCTGGGAAAAACAGTGGCCAACCCAATTTCTGAGTCTGAATGCCGCATACGACGAGGCGACTTCAACCCACGGTGATTACATTGACCAGTTTCTTGTTAACGATTTTGACAATCGGATCTGGTATAACGGCAGGCTTTACTCACCGGATGAAATGCCGCGAAGCGACTTTAACCGGCCGTGGGTGGCCAGTTTGGTTTATTCGGTGAAATTACCGATCGGGTTTACATTTACCAACACAACGCATTTTCGTGAGGGTTATCGGAGTATTGAGAATAGTGGAGACCCTATTGATATTGGCGGGACGCTCTACGCTAAATATGTTGAAATCAGCCGTCCGAGTTCGACAGTTTTTGACTGGAAGATCGATTGGTCGCCACCGGCAGTCCCGGAGCAGGCTTTAACCCTGTCCCTCGAAATTTTCAACCTGCTTGATAAGAAAACGTATGTCGGCGCGGCAACGGATGAATATGAACTCGGTCGACAGTTCTGGCTGGGTGGGCGTTATAACTTCTGAGCTTTTTCATCTTTTGCCGGTGGGTTGATGGTGACGGTGGTTAGGGGTGTCAGCTTCCCTCCCGCAATCAGGTTTACCTGATATTCTCCAGCTTTCTGTCCGGCCGGAATTTGCAATCGCAGATGTTTCTGTGCTGTGACGATGCTGACCGGAATCGCCTGTGGCAAGGATATCAAAGCCAGGTTGTTCCCGTTGCCGGCCAACATGGCAGTCCCATGGTCGATTATAAAAGCCCTTTGCCTCCCCATAAACCCTGCAGCTGCGGACCGAGTAAACGTTTTCCCCTCCCGCTCTAAAGCCCAGAGAACCCCGGAATCTGTCGTTGCATAAAGCATTTCGTTGTCGTAAGCAAGGGCGGCTGAGCTATCACCAAGATCAATGCCTCCGATCAGGGACGGTGTGTCCACTTGACTGACGTCAACAACCAGTAGTCCGTGTTGCCCGGTGGAGAGCACGAGCAGGTCATTGGCCAGGACCATGTCCTGCACCAACAACATCTTCTGCAGTTGCCAGGGGAGCCGGAGATGATGAGTTATAACCGGTTTTGCCGGGTTAGAAACGTCGAGAACCGTCAGCAGTTCGTCGCCGTTTCGCGCCACGAATAGACGTGTGCCTCGGAGCAGAACTTTGTGGGCACCTGCTATCGGGGTCGTAGAGAGGGTTTGTGGCTGGGCCGGATTGGCTGCATCGATGATCAGTAGTTTGTTCTTGTCGATGAGGTAAAAAAGAGCCTCATCGGCGACGGCATCAGCAAAAATAATATCGTTGGTTAGAGTGCCAACCTGATGCGGCGCGTTCGGGTCGGTGACATCGATAAAAAGAGCTTGATTACCTCGCCCTTCCAAAGCACACAGCAGATTACCAATATTCACAGTATGCTTGATGCCGAGGGGGGCGGGTAGTTTCGTGAGAATCTTGAGCTCACCATCATTGTTTTGCCGACGAGCGATATAGAGCCCTGAATTGCCATCTCCAAGGTAGACAAAGCGGCCTCTGCCCAGAATGGATGAGATACTGGCAGATCTGATCTGTGCGAGGCTGTGAGTGAGCCGCCGGGGGTGAGAAATATCAACGCTCAAAAGTCCGTAGATGCCACTGGCGACAAAGGCGACACCATTGCTCACCGCTACTGGACGCGACTGAGGAGGGAGGCCGGTTGAGCCGATCAGCCTAAGCTTGGTGTCTGCCCCAAACTGGTAAATATTGAAATCGCCGCGCCGTGACGTGCAATACGCAAAATCACCATCGATAGTGATCGCGTCTGTATAGATCCTCGAATCGACTTCTGGCAGGAGTTGGGGTGTGACCGGAGTGGTGATGTCGATGATGCGGATACCGGCCTCCCCAACCGGCAGGTAAGCATGCTGTCCCCGTACAGAAATTCCCCACGATCTTGACGGAAGTGCTATGGCGGAAAGTTCCTTCGGGGTGAGCGGTTTGCTTATGTCAAAAACCTTGAACCATTCGCGCATTTTTTCGTGCACGCTCAGGAGTAGTAAATTGTCTTTAATAGCAAGAGCCCAAGGGCCTCCCTCAAAGGGGATGACGCCAATATGGCGCGGGGCGGTCGTATCCGTGATGTCAAAAATATGCAGCCCTTTTGGACTCCCGGCGTAAAGTGTATTCCCAATAATCGCAAGATCGAGTAAATGCGTGTTGGGAAGGTTCAGGGTGGCCACGGTTTTGGGCGCGGAAGGCTGGCTTGCGTCAATAATCTGCAGTCCGTCGGCGGTGAGGAAGATGGTCTGGTCGCGAACGACCAGATCCCACGCCAGTCCGTTGCTCGCTACCGAGCCAATTACCCGCAAAGACCTTGGATTCCGGATGTCGATGATATGCAGCCCTTGGTAGCCGGTAGCCAAGTAGCCTAATTGACCATCAATTGCAAAACGCCGCGCATTTCCTGGCAGGTTGAACCAGCCGATAATTTGGCTGCGGTTGTTAAGGTCGCGGCTGATGGATGCCCGTAGATTGGACGGCAAGCCCTCGCCGGTTAATTCGATGGTCAGCTCGCGTCCGAAGTCCGTATGTTGTGGTTGCACCGGATCAACGTGCATGGACGAAACTGGTGCTGTTGCCGGCGTAATTAATAAGGCAAAGACGCCCATCAACAGCCCGGCGAGAAACAAGATAATGAGCAGCAGTGTTCCAACCCTCGGATCAAGACGCATGAGGCCCACCCGGGATCGAAGGAATCCATTTGCTGATCAGGGTTAAGAGGTCATGCTGGCGGAAGGGTTTGTGAAGGACGTCGTCCATTCCTGCCCGTTGACAGCGGTCCTGTATGTCGCCGCCGACGTGGGCAGTCAGGGCGACGATCGGGCGGTCGTAGCCGGCTGCCCGTAAGTTGTTCGTGGCATCGAAACCGTTCATCCCCGGCATTTCACAATCCATCAATATCAGGTCGTAGCGTTTCCCCAACGCTTCGATAATGGCCTGCTCCCCGTTGATGCACTGGTCAAGCTGATACCCTGCGCTGGTCAGGATGAGCCGGATCAAACGTTGTGTTGTCGGGTTGTCTTCCGCCAGCAGGATCTGTCCGTTGCCGTTGATGAGAGTCTTTTGAAGGTGTGCTCTTGGTACAGGTGCGCCGATGGCGGCAAACAGCTCGGCAATCCGTACCGGTTTGTGCAGCAGCATTTTGCAGCCGACCCCTTCCAGGACTGCCGCTGGCAGACCTGAAGGTTGCGTAGTCAACAAGATGCGGATAGGGGGGGCAGTCGCCGGCATGGCGCGCAGGTCTGCCGCCAGTTCAGTCGTGGTGCACAGCGTTTTCTCATCGATCAGGACGAGATCAAATGGAGGTTGTGTGCCGTGCAGAGAGTTGCGGGCCGTATCCAGATCAGAGGCGCAGTGAACGGCGATGCCGGCATCGCCCAGTGCATGGCTCAGTGCCGTGCACACCTGCGGGTTATGGTCGATAATCAGGGCATTGTTAACGTTGAGGGACGGGTTTTTCCAGGTGAGCCCGTCAACCTGCGGGGCTTTTTCCAGCGGGAGGATCACTTGAAAGCGGGTCCCCTCTCCGATAACACTTTGCAGGTGGCATTCTCCGTTCATCAGCGCGGTCAATTGGGCGACAATGGCCAGGCCGAGGCCGGAACCACCATATTTTCTGGCCATGCTGTTATCGGCCTGGGAGAAAGAATCGAAGATGCTCTTTTGCGCCACTTCGGGAATGCCGATGCCGGTATCTGTGACACTCAGGATAATCCGCCCGTCAGGCAAGGGCGCTGCATCGAGAAGGATCCGTCCGTGGCGGGTAAACTTGATGGCGTTGCCGATCAGGTTGATCAGGATCTGTTTGATGCGGACCGGGTCGCCATAAAACGGTCCCCGACAGGTCGGTGCGACGTCGCAGGTCAGGGCGAGCCCTTTGTCCAGAGCCGCGCTGGCAAACAGGGCGGCAACTTCCTCGCAGACCGCAAGCATGGAGAACGGGATGTTTTCCAACTCCAGTTTCCCGGCCTCGATGCGGGAGAAATCGAGAACATCGTCGAGGATCCCCAACAGCGTTTCACCCGATTGTTGAACATCCAGGGCCATCTGGTGTTGTTCGGATTGGAGGTCAGCCTGCACGAGTTGCTCCGCCATCCCCATGATGCCGATCATCGGTGTGCGGATTTCGTGGCTCATTTTGGCCAGAAACAGCGATTTGGCCTGATTCGCCTGTTCGGCGGCCTGTTTCATCTCCTGCAAAGCGGTAATGGTTTTCTGCAACTCTGCGTTTGCCTTTCGGACCTCACTGGTCCGCTCGTGCACCTGCTGTTCGAGGCCGTAGCGATAATCTGCGAGGAGTGTGTCGCGCGATGAGATCTGGGCGAGCATGGCATTAAAGCCGTCAACCAGGTCGCCAATTTCATCGTCGGCAGATTTGTCGGCGCGGACAGAGAAATCCTGCTGCTGTTCGACGTCGCGGATTGTCTGTGCAAGACGTTCAATCGGCTCGGTGACCATCTCCTGCATGCGTGTCGATAACAGGTAGGCGATCAGGCCGAGCAGGACACAGACAACGAGTGTGCCGAGAGCAAACTGGCTGATGAGTCTATAGAGCGGGCTTAGGTCTGATTGCAGGCAGATCAGGCCGACGAGTTGGTGCCCTTCGTCGATCGGTGCGCAGAGTTGAGCCTGCTGACCTTTGAAGTCGTGTGTGGTCCCCTGGTCATCGATGGCAAACTGCAGGAGGGTTTTGTCGAGCCCGACGAGGTGTAGGTCGCCGCTGCTGATCTTCTCGATGTTCAGGTAGCTGGCAAAGGGTTCCTTGTCAGGAGTGAACAGGAACGCCGCCATGATATCCGGGCTGTTGGTCAGTGTCGCGAGAATCCGTTCCGCTTCGTACCGTTTGCGCAGCATCAAGGAGGCGGAGGTGTTGGCGCCAATGACTCCAGCTGTGCTGGCCAGTCGGCTGACCAGGGCCTGCCGATAGGAAAGGATTTCGGCGAGGATGAAGGACCCGGCACCCAGACATAAAACAACCAGGCTGATCATCATGATGATCGCCGTCAGCTTGGTTTTCAGGCGGGCGTGGGTTAGCAGCCGACGCATGCGGTCTTAAGAATCCTCGCCTTCCCGGCGGGTGTCGATCTCCAGCGTCTGGATTTTTTTTCGCAGGGTGTTGCGGTTGATGCCGAGAATTTCTGCCGTGCGGACCTGATTGCCGCGGGTCTTTTTCAGGATAATCCGGATCAGGGGCCGCTCCATTTGGTGCAGGACCATCTCGTACAGATTGTCCAGTTCGTTGACGTCCATCGGTAGCAGCGAGCTTTGTAACTTACCGGCGATCAGGTCCTCCAGAGAGGTGCCGTTTTCGCGGCCACCGCAGCTGCCGTGCAGATCGGGGAAATCGGCCGGAGAGAGGATCGGGTCGGAGGCGAGCAGGGCGGCGCGAAACAGGGTGTTCTCCATCTGCCGGACGTTGCCGGGCCAGTCGTAACCAGACAGCAACTGCATTGCCTCGGCCGTGCAGCCCTTGATGTTGATGCCGAGTTCATTGTTGGCCCGATTGATGAAAAAGTGGGCGAGCAAGGGGATGTCGCTGCGCCGCTCCCGCAGTGGCGGCAAGCTGATCGGGACGACGTTGAGCCGGTAATAGAGGTCTTCGCGGAATTCATTGTCGGCAATCTTGCGGGTGATGTCCTGATTGGTCGCGGCAATGATGCGGACATCAACCGGGATGGTGGTGTTGCCGCCGGTGCGGGTGATCTCTTTCTCCTGCAGGACGCGCAACAGCTTGGCCTGAAGATCGAGGGCCATGTCGCCGATCTCGTCGAGAAAGATCGTCCCGCCATTGGCCTGCTCGAACTTGCCGGCTTTGCGTTCGTGGGCGCCGGTAAAGGAGCCCTTTTCGTGGCCAAAGAGCTCG
>DDWE01000032.1:15221-17620 GCA_002345625.1 Desulfuromonadaceae bacterium UBA2294
CGGATTCGCCGGTGATGAGGATGGTAGCGTCAGAGGGGGCAATGCGGCCGATGAGCTTGAAGAGATCCTGCATCGCCTTGCCGTTGCCGATGAGCGGGCGCTCGCTGCGCTGCCGCTCCCGCAACTCACCTTTCAAGCGATGGACTTCATCGGTGGTGATGATCGCCTTCTGCGCCCGCAGCACGATCGCTTCGAGAAGATCGAGGTCAAAGGGTTTGGGGAGATAGTCGTAGGCCCCGCGTTTCATCGCTTCGATGGCATTCTTCATCGACGATTCGGCGGTCATGATCACCACCGGCATGCCGGGGCGCTCATTCTGCAGCGTCGTGAGGAGGTCGAGACCGTTGATCCCCGGCATCTTGATGTCGAGAACGGCAAGGTCATGCTGGTAGCGGCGCGAAAGCTCGAGAGCTTCTGAACCGTTGCTGGCGAGATCGACGGTGAAACCTTTTTTGCCGAGGGATTTGGAAAGGACCCAGCGGATGCTCTCTTCATCGTCAGCGACGAGGATACGATTGATTGGCATGGTGGAACCCCCTTGGTAAAATACCAGACAATTAATGTAGGTCGTGTTGAGGAACGAAACGCGACAGCTCTTTCATTGATCTTGCGTCGCGAATGTTGCGTTTCGCGATGAGTCTGCTCAACAGCAACCTACAGTTTTATGGTGACTTTTAACGCAGCAGCGGCAGCGAAATAATAATCGAGGTGCCGCTGCCGGGGACGCTTTCGATGCGGATCAGGCCGCGATGTTCATCGACAATCTTCTGGCAGACGGCCAGGCCGAGGCCGGTTCCCTGTTCTTTAGTGGTGTGGAAGGGGGTGAAGATGTGTTCGAGCTCTTCGGCGCTCATCCCCCGGCCGGTGTCGCGAATTTCGATCTGCACCATCGGTGTCGAACGGCTGCCGGGACGAAGCATATGCATGTTGGTATCGACGCGGCAGATCGTCGTCACCCGGCCAACCTTGTCGATCGCTTCGGCGCCATTCTTGATCAGGTTGAGGAAGAGGCGGGAGATCAACGCTTCATCGGCAAGGAGCAGCGGCAGGCTCGGGTCGACATCAAGGATGAACTCCACGCCGCGACTGCGATGTTCTTCCCGCTGCAACAGAACGATATCGTTGAGGATGGCGTTCAAATGGACCGGCACCAGCTGCAAGGGGCGGGGGGCAGCGAGATCCATCAGTTCGGCGAGAAGATTGCTGATGCGACTGACTTCACGGATCATCACCTGGGTATATTCGCGCAGATCGTCACGGTCGTCGAGCTCGCGATCGAGGAGTTGCGCGGCGCCGCGAATCCCGCCGAGAGGATTCTTGATCTCGTGGGCGAGGCCGGCCGCCATGACCCCGGCGACGGCGAGTTGATCGCTGCGGCGGACCGCGTCTTCCAGTTCGCGGATGCGGGACAAATCGCGAAGGATGACGATGGCGCCGTTGAGTTCGCCGGCATGATTGAAGAGGGGGAGGGCTGAGGCGCTCACCGGCAGGGGCAGGCCGATGGGGCGGCGCAGCAGAATATTTTCGTAATCGGAAAAAGAGCGTCCTTCATCGAGGGCGGCGCGGACCAGGGTCAAAAGCCCTTCATGGCCGGCAAAGAGCTCGGGTAGGGTCCGCCCGAGCGCCTGGCGTTCGGAGATGGCGGTGAGATTTTCGGCAGCGGCGTTAAAGAGGGTGATGCGCGATTGCCGTGTGACGGCAAAGACCGCCCGGTCGATATTCTCCATGACCTGGATATAAAGCTCGGGATCGCGTTGCCGGGGATGGTGACTGCTCATGCCTTAGGGTCCTCATCGATGAAGAAGGCATCGATCAGCGCGCGCATGCTGGCGATCTCTTCGGCGCGATTGATCGTCTGGCGAAATCCGGCGGCGCCGGCCAGTCCGCGGGCGTACCAGCAGAGATGTTTGCGCATTTCACCGAGACTCCGGGGCTCACCGAGAATCTCCAAAGCCCGATCGAGGTGGCGGTGCGCGACTTGCGCCCGTTCGGCCGGGGTCGGCGCCTGCCACTCCTTGTCCTGCAAGCGCGCCGTCAGTTCAGCCAGCAGCCAGGGGTTGCCGTAGCCGCCGCGACCGATCATGATCGCGTCGCAACCGGTCTCGGCGAGCATGCGCAGCCCGTCTTCAGCGGTAAAGATGTCGCCGCTGCCGATCACCGGGATCGTCAGTTCTTCTTTGAGCCGGCGCAGATGCGTCCAGTCCGATAAGCCGGAAAAACCCTGGCTGCGGGTGCGGGGATGAAGGGTGATGGCATCAACACCTTCGTCCTGGGCGATTCGGCCGATCTCCAGAAAGTTGATCTGTTCGACATCCCAGCCGGAGCGGATCTTGACTGTCAACGGTCCATCCCAGGCAGACCGCATCGCGGCAATGATGCGGCGAATCTGCTCCGGAGCT
>DDWE01000056.1 GCA_002345625.1 Desulfuromonadaceae bacterium UBA2294
AGCAGGACAACCCCTGATGTAAAAACCCCTGCAGCACAAATTTGAAAAGCCGCCAGGCATTATGCGGGCGGCTTTCGTGTTGAATGGGGCTACTTTTGAGTTGGCCAGTCGGTATAAACAGTGGCCTCATTGTATTGCCTCCCGGCGGTGCCCCTCCCCCTCCGAACAGCAGCCGCCCGCCGAGGGCGATGAGCAGCAGGCCGCACACCCCCTGCACCAGCGGTTGGATGCGCGCCAGACGCGGTTGCACCCGCGGGTGCGAAATCAGCAGGGCGACGCTGCCATACCAGAGCAACGAGATGCCGAACATCGCCAGATTGAGGATGATCTTCAGCATCAGCGGCGTCCCCGGCTGCAGAACCAGGGTGAAGAGGCTGAGATAGAAGGCCCAGGCTTTGGGATTGGTCAGGTTGGTCAACAGCCCGGTGCGAAACGCGATACCGCTGGTCAGTGGCGGCAGCGCTTGCCGGACAGCGGGATTGTCCCCTTCGGGTGGCGCCAGCCAGCTGCGCAACAGTCCGGCGCCGATCCAGATCAGGCAGCCACCACCGGCGAAACGAATAATGCCGGAAAAATGCGGCAGGGTGGAGAGCAGCAGGATCAGGCCGATCAGGCCGGCCAGAGCAAAGAGCCCACTGCCGGTCGCCACCCCGAACGCCGTCCACAACCCCGCCCGCCGCGAACGGCCGAGGGCCGTGCCGACCACCAGGAAAAAGTTGGGCCCCGGGCTGACAATCGCCAGGGCGTAAATCAGCAGGAAAGCGGTCAGGTTAAAGGAATCGGGCATAAAGGTTACCGGGTTATGGTCAGGACAAGTGCAAAGACCGACATCCTGCAAGCGCTGGGACAATCAGGCCATCCAATGCGTCATTACTTGACCTGACCCCACGCAACAGTTAAAACGGTTCAAGCAAATCATAGGCAGCCCCCCGCCCGCCGGCCGGGCTTCGACGCAAAATCTCATGATCGATCAACTGCAGGATATCGCGGTAGGCGGTATCCTGCGAACACTTGCACAGCTTCGCCCATTTCGACGTCGTCAACTTGCCATCGAAACCATCGAGCAGCCGGTTCAACACCTGCACCTGACGCTCATTCAAAACCGTCGTCGCCTGTCGCTCCCAGAAACGTGCTTTGCGCAGAATCGCGGTCAGAGTCTGCTCCGAGCGATCGAGGGCGCAACTGAGCGTACGCAAAAACCATTCGTGCCAGGCGGTAATATCCATCCCCCCTGCTTGCGTGGCCTCCAGAATCGCGTAGTAGGCACTGCGATCAGACTCGATTTGCGTCGACAGGCTGTAAAATCGCAGCGACGTCCGCTCGCAACGAGCCAGGGCCATGTCGCCAATGGCGCGGGCGATCCGGCCGTTGCCATCATCAAACGGATGCAGCGTAACGAACCAAAAATGCGCCAGCCCCGCTTTCAGCACCGGGTCACCGCCGGCAGCACGATTTTCGAACCAGGCGATGAAGCGCTCAATCTCGGCAGGAAGCCGCGCCGCGGGCGGAGCCTGATAGTGCACGGTCTCATCTCCGTAAGGCCCGGAGATAACCTGCATCGGCCCATTGGCATCATCACGCCAGCATGCGGTGCGAATCCGCGCCAGACCGCTGCGACCGATCGGAAACAGCGCACCGTGCCAGTCGAAAAGACGCTCAGCGGTCAACGGGCGATCATAATGGCGGGTCGCATCAAGCAACATCTCCACCATCCCCTCGACATAACGATCTGCGGAGACCGGCTTCCCCGGATCAAGACCGAGCCGGCGCGCGATTGAAGGGCGCACCTGGGCGGCATCCAGGCGCTCCCCTTCGATGGCGCTGGTTTTGAGCACATCCTGGGTCAGCGTTGCCAAAGCGGCTTCGTCACGCAGTTTGAACCCGAGCGACTCCATCCGACCAAGCAGACGACCCTGCTTGTGACGCACCTCTGCCAACGGTTCCGCCAACCGCTCCAGATCACAACGCCACTGCGGCCAATCGGCCTGCTCCCAGATAAACATCATTTATCTCCGCACAATATGCGGTGATTATGCGTCGTTTTCTCCGCATTGACAAGTGCAAACACCAAATTTCGTCTATCAGCTCATTCAATGCATCAAGCAAGAACCTGCCCCTCTTCCTGACACTGAACAGAAAAAGCCGTCGGCACACTGCCGGCGGCTTATTATCTATCGGTATCCGGGAACGCCCCTTCCGCGCAAACGCCCCCTTCGGCACGCTACTATGCTTTGCATGAAGTGACCCCGACCCCCCTCAACATTAAAACAGGTATTATGTCCCGCATTTCCCTACATCAAAAGGGATCAGTAAAGCAACGAACCAGTCACAGGGCAAGAACCGTCTTGAGCGCCGGCACATCCTGTTCTACTACCAGCCAGATCGTTTCCAAATCAAGTCCCAGGTAATCGTGTACCAGAATATTTCGAAAACCGGCAATGGCCCGCCAGTCAATACTTGAGTGGGCATTCTTGAAGGGTTCCGAAAGCCGCTGACTCGACTCGGCCAAGGTCTGCAGGTTGCGCACCACCGCGTCCTGAACCAAATCAGATGCGAAAAAACGGGCCCGTTCCTGGCCCGTATAGCGCTCGATCCGTTCGATACATTCGAGCATATGCTCGATACAAATGGTATCGCGCTCGTCCCGACTCACAGATCGAC
>DDWE01000089.1 GCA_002345625.1 Desulfuromonadaceae bacterium UBA2294
CGGGGTTAATCTACAGCCTCAACGGCCTGAGCTAAGCGGACTGGGCTCGGGCACTTCCAATTGAGTAGAAACTTTTACGCGAACCACCGCTGTATCACCCAGTCCGCTTGAGCACGTGGTTAGACAAACTCATTGAATATTACGCAAAATTTCATCAGCGGCTGAGGCTGTGTTGTCTTGTACTTTTTGAAGGGCATCTTCAAAGCCACTTCCCTCTTTAAAAGCATTTACAATCAATAAAATGTTTCGTTCTGCATCATAATCTGATGATGAAGCATTTGCTCCGCTTAGTTCCCTTGGGTGCTTTTCGCGGTATTTTTTGGCAAGTTGAAGCATCTGTAGAGCATCTTTTTTGAAATCGTCATTGCTTTTTTCAAAATAGGTCTCTTTGAGCACAACAATATCCCCGTCCAAATTATGCTCTATAAACGCAATGACTTCGTCTGTTTTTCCCTCACGAAGAAGCTCCAATAGAGTTACATCTTCAGACACATCGAATAGTTTTAAGTAGGCAAGATATTTTTGATGGTCTGCTTTTGATTTCTCATATTTAGCCAGCGGGACCGTTTGAGTGCATCCACCGAGAACCAAAGCCGCTACAATTATGTAAAAAGAAATTTTCATATTTTTGTCTAACAGGGAATAGACGGTTACCGTGCTATCAGATATAACGGTTACCGTGCTATCGATTGAAAATCTCTAAAAATTCAGTGGGTTGTTTTTTAGCAATTTCTAAGGTTAATTTCAACACATTTGAACGGTCACGACGTATGGAGTGGTTTTGCGATTTAAGACCTGTTTCCAATCCGCTGCCGCCTCCAAACAGATTAGAGCAAGGGTGCAGACAGTGTTGTACCCGACACTTTCCTATGGATTGGGGGCCAAAAATACGTCCGGCGCTGCCTTTTCCAGATTTTCCTCCAGTATCCGCCGCACCTCATCGATGGCCAGCGGATTCAATTGACTGGAGTGGCCACTTTTGACGATCAATTCCGACACCATTCCGTCGAGATGGGCGCTGCTGTATTCGACGACGCCGTCATTACCGAGTTTCGGATCGCCATCCGTATCAACCGCGATGATCGAATGCCCCTGCACACCGGGGGCCAGCGGGATTTCAGCCAGGGTCTTGAGCAGCGGATTGTCCGGTGACATGCCGTCGGCACTGGTGAAAAAAGTTTTCTCCCCCCCCATCAACTTTTTAACGTCATCGGTCATATAGTCATAATAGTCTAGGGAGTTCTGGACAATGGCGGATGGCAACTTGACCACCCAACGAACCAGGTTTCGGTTCCACTCCTTGCTCTGAAAGCTCCCTCGATGTGGGGTACTGAGAAAGATGACCTGCTTGACAAAGGGGAGCGGCTTGAGAACCAGTAATTCTCGCGCCCTGGCCTTGCTCTTTTCGGGCATCTCCAGCTCATCCAGATCCTTTCCGGTCAGCGCTCGCACCAGACTGTCACCGGTATCAACCACCGCAAACTTGGTCAACAGGCCGCCTTGACTGTGCCCGACCACCACCATTTGCTGCAGAGCCAAGTCCTGTCCCCGCGGATCGAGGGTCGCCACCTTGTCCTGAAGTGCATTACGCAGTTCGCCGGCCGAGATGGCAACCGCCTTGTTACTGGTGTAGACGAAGTACCAGAACTGGTATTTCTCCCTGATCAGGGGATCGAAACGCAGAGTATTGAACATCTCCGTCCACCAGACCGGGTTGCTGGCGGTGCCATGGACGAAGACCACCGGGATCTTTCCCGGGCGGTAGGGCTCGGTCATGTAGAGCCCGTCAGGGATTTTATTCGGCTCCCGGCCCAGGAACGACATCAGGCCGAGATCAAACAGCTCAGAGCCTTCGAGCATATAGGCCATGGGGGCGGTGAGGTCGCTCTCCAGCGGCAGGGGGGTGCCATCCTTCATCGTTGCAATCCTGGTGTCCTGCGTCGAGAAAAGCTCCAGAACAGCACTGGCCGTGCCGTCGCTGAGGGCATCGATTCCACCGTCGATTCGCAGAATGGCGGTCATCGCCGCCGCCTGACCGCTGGCGATCTGCTTTGTCGGATTTTTTCTAACGCCGATCAGCGGCAGCCCGATGCCTGCCGTCCGGTTGCGCACAAAAACGCCGCGAACCAGGTACTGATTCGCCGACAGAAATGCTTCGAACTCGTCCATTTGCCAGGGGAGCTGCGACGGATCAAGAACGATGGAGATGCTGCCGGTCGGCAGTTTGCGCTCAGCCGTTTTCAGGACCAGCCCTTCGCTGTCACCGGTTGCGAACCCTTGCCATAAACCGAAATTATACAGATCGACTGCGGTGCGAACCCGCTGATCAAATACGCTCAGACGCTGACTGGAACGCTCGCTGATGACGAAATAAGAAGCGTAGAGTGCCGAAAGCAGAAAATAGTCGGCGGCCAGTTGCTGTTCGTCGTCCTGGTCATTCTCAACCAGTTGACTGCCGTACAGGTAGGACGCCTCGGCCAGAGCATAGAGGATATCCCCGCGATCATCATGCAGCGCTTTTTCATGCAGAACCGCGATGATGGCTGCCGGATCTTTTTGAAACTGTTGCAGCAGATCGTAGCGGTTGAGCACGATTCTGGCTTGATTGCTGAGCACGGCTGAATTCAGAGCGTTGGTATGGGCATCATTATAGGCTTCCCGCGCCGAGACCTTGTTGACCCCGACCGGAGTGGCGGAGCAACCAGACAGGTAGGCCAGACAAACCAGCAGCGCGACACCTGAACTGAAATGGGTCATTCGTGGCATCATTGCGCTGTCTCCGATCCGGGGAGCCCAACTCGAATCAACTGTGAGAAGGCCGGGTCCTGGTCAGCCGCCTGGGCTTTTTGATTGATGTAACTGCGCCGTTTCAGCTCGGCAAACGGCAAACTGGTATCGATCGCATGCCTTTCATAAAGCATCTCGTCGATATAGCCGTTGACGATCAACCTCCAGTCAAGCTTGGCATCAGGGTTGTAAGGCATGGTGTGCTGACGGATGCTGGTGGTGCAGTTACCGATCAGGGCATTGTACCACTCAGGGTGTTCTTTGAGCCGGTTGACCTCCTCGATATAGCTGAGAAACACCTTACGGGCCACCTCCGGGCTGGCATTCAATCGGTAAATATAAACGTCCTCGCCCTTGCCATTTTCACGATAGTTGGTCCGCAACCTGACCAGATCGCGTTCGTCGGCGACGACGTAGATGATCTCGTACTGGCGGAAAAATCCCTTGACCGTGGAATAATCCTCCCCCTTCTCCTTACGGGTCTCTATGGAGAAGCAGATGTTGCCCTGTCCGGCGAAGTCAAAGCTCATCATGGTGTGGGCGATTTTCGGCGAGCCCCAATAGACCAGGAAGAAATCGACCCCCTGCAATTTCGACAGATCAAACGTCTGGTCGTAGTGATGGACGGTAAAGTCGGTCTCGGTACGGTAATCGTTATTGCGAATATTGTGAATTGTGACCTTGTCGCCGGTAATATCGGCCCAGGCCAGAGTCGCCAGATCGGATTGCCAATCCCGGTCATTGCGCGGAGGGATGAGCAGCCAGCCGATAAGGACCAGGGTAAAGGCCGCCAAAAAGCCGAGACGCGTTCGCCTGGTGCTGAACCTGCCGACCAGAACCAGTACACTGCCAATGGCGAAAAAACCGGCCACCCAGGGCCGTATGGCAACCGGAAGGTTTGAATAAAAAATGGCGACAGTCGCCCACCCCGCCATCGCCAACAGGCAAAACCGAAGCAAAACTTTTCCAAAACCCTGAACCAACCGTTTCATAAACTTGCTCCGATATTCTGCTTTCCAGCGGCCATCCGAATTAGCTCTATCAGCTATTACGTTTTCTCCGAAACAATGACGCGAATCAGATCATCGCCGCAGATAATACATTTTCATTGGCCGTCCCCACAATGGTCAGTACATGGGGACCAGCGAATACCCCCTCGCCTGATAATCGATCACACTGATCAGGCTGTTGACCACCAGATGCAGATTGGGATCAAGCTCCTTCTGCTCGATCTTGAACATCCGCGCCGCCACATTGCAGGCCTCCAGCACCATCCCTTTTTCACGGTAATCGGCAAGCCGTTCCCGCACTTCACTCAGAATCGCCGCATCAGAATAACCCTCGGTCTTCGGTGCCGTCTTCAGCAGCGGCAAAGTCCCGCCACGAAAAGCGAGGACAAACTCCGGCGTACCACCCTGCTGACGGATCCCCTCGGCGGTCTCTTCGATCACCTTCAGGGCGATGAGCAGTTGACCCGGATTGCTGATCCGTACATCAAAGATCGCCTTGCCGGCCGGTGCAGCGGAGGCGATGGCGGGAAGCAGAACAACAAGGGAAGAGATAACAACCAGTAATCGACGCATGAGAATCTCCTGTTTGATTATTGTTTTTTCCGGTTATCCATTTGGCTCAACCTGAGCCCTGATTGCAAAACCCGAAATCGTTTCAACCCGGGTGAAGTCGATTCACTTACAATCGAAAGCAAAACCTTGTCTCACGCAAAGCCGCAAAGCCGCCAAGTCTAACCTAAATAATCCAAGATTTTCTTTGCGCCTTTGCGTCTTGAGTGAGCAACGCGAACGGGCGTGAAATTCTCCTCGACCTAATCTAAGCGCTCGACCATCAGGCCGGATCGTTATACCCGAGCCAGACCTGACCATTTACATCCTCCCAAACCTGGGCTTTGAGGGGCAGATCAATACCGACCGTTTGCGCGCACTCCTTCAGCGAGACTTTGCGCCCCTATTCCTCCGGCTCCCGCAGGTGGGTCGTAATCCTGATCTCGTCGAGCAGCGTCTTGTGAACCGGGCATTTTTCGGCGATTTCGAGCAGTCGCTGGCGCTGTTCCTGGCTCAGATCACCGGATAACTCCAGCTCGCGCTCGAAATGATCCAGTTTCTGCTTCGGATCCTCGCAATGTTCACAATCCTGAGCATGAATCTTTTCGTGGCGCAAGCGAACAACGACCTCAGCCAAAGGCCATTTTTTGCGCTGCGCATACATCTGCACCGTCATCCCGGTGCAGGCGCCGAGGGCGGCCTGCAGGTAATCGTAGGGTGACGGGCCCTGATTGGTGCCGCCAAAAGCGACCGGCTCATCGGCGACCAGAGCATGCCCGCTGGCAAACAGATCGCTACGAAAACCACCGGCAGGAGTGCGAACCGTGACCCGATTGTCCATGCCTGCCGGCGCAGGCTGAACTTCGGCACCGCCCTCCAGATAGCGACCGACCCAGGTGGCGATCATGTCTGCCGCGTAATTCGAATCTTCTTTGCGGGTCAACAGATGGTCGGCCGGATCGAGTGAGATAAAGCTCTTCGGGTGTTTTGCGGCCTGGTAGATGGCGGCCGCATTGTCAATGCCGACCACCGTATCCCGGGGCGAATGCATCACCAGCAGCGCGGCCGAGAGTGTGCGGAGGGTCTCAGCCGGGTCCTGTTTTTGCAGATCATCGACAAAGGCTTTACGGATCGTAAAGGGGCGGCCGGCGATCTCGACCCGGGCTTCTCCGTCCGCCTCGATCTCTGGCCGGGCAGAGGCGATAAGCTGCAGCGCATGCCGGGGGTCAAAAGGGGCACCAAGCGTCACAACAGCACGCACCGACTCCATTTGATTCGCCGCGTGCAACACCGCGGCCCCGCCGAGGGAGTGGCCGATGAGCATTGTCGGTGCCTGATAGCTTTCACTCAGGAAACGTCCTGCCGCGATAATGTCAGCAACATTGTGTGAAAAACTGGTCGCCGCGAAATCGCCTTCACTGTCGCCAAGACCGGTAAAATCGAAGCGCAATACGGCTATCTGCCGACGGCTGAGGGCCCGACAGATGTGGACTGCCGCGAGATTGTTTTTGCTGCAGGTAAAGCAGTGGGCGAAGATCGCAAAGGCGAGGGGCTGCTGGTCTTCGGGCAATTCCAGCACCGCCGCCAGGGCGCTGCCGTCTCGATTCTCAAAGCTGACTTTTCGGGATTTCATAAACGCCCCCGTCGATTCCTGCTATCCATGGTTGGATCTTTAAATACAATCTTGGACGGAAGCTGGCTCCAAGCCACATGATCCCTCCGCAGCATTATCCGCGCCGCCAGGCATGAAACTTCTCGACCCAAACGAGCAGCTTCTCCGGCACATGCCCCCGTTTCCATACACCGGCCGTCGCCTTGTTGGCTTCAGCCAGGGTCGGATAGGGATGGATGGTGCCGAGAATCTTGTTCAGGCCGATACCGTGCTTCATGGCGAGGATAAACTCGGCCAGCAAATCGCCGGCGTGCGGGCCGACGATGGTCGCCCCGAGAACTTTATCTTTCCCGCGCGGCGTGATGACCTTGATCCAGCCATCCTCCTCGCCTTCGGCAATCGCCCGGTCAAGCTCTTCCAGTTTGTAGACCGTCACCTCGAAATCGAGCTTCTGCTCATTCGCCTCGGTTTCATTGAGGCCGACGCGGGCCACTTCCGGGTCGGTGAAGGTACACCAGGGGATCACCCGATAGTCGGCACGAAAACTCTTGAACGGGCTGAACAGGGCGTTGACTGCCGCGTACCAGGCCTGATGGGCGGCGGTATGGGTAAACTGGTACGGTCCGGCGACATCGCCGGCGCAGAGGATATTGGGGAAGTTGGTACGTAAAAACGGGTCGGTGTCGATGATGCCGCGTCGACTGATCGTCACGCCGAGTTCCTCGAGCCCAAAGCCTTTGGTGTGGGCGCGGCGGCCGACCGCAACCAGAATCGCGTCGAAAGGAACCTCCACCCGTTCACCCTGATGATCGCAGACCAGCAGCTTCTCCCCGCCTTGCACCAGCACTTCCTTGGCCGCGTGTCCGGTCAGCACCCGCACTCCTTCGGCTTCAAAGCGCTGGCGGATAAAGTCGGCGACATCCGGATCTTCGCGACCCATGAGGCGCGGCGCCATCTCCACCTGAGTCACAGCAGAACCGAAGCGGGCAAAGGCCTGGGTCATTTCGCAGCCGATGGGCCCACCTCCGAGGACCACCAGACGCGGCGGTAGTTCGCGCAGCTGCCAGAGGTTGTCCGAGGTCAGATAATCGACCTGGTCGAGACCGGGGATCGGCGGCACAAACGGGGAGGCGCCGGTGGCGACGATGATACTGCGGGTGGTCAGGGTGCGGCCATTGACCTCAACCGTGTACGGGGAGGTGATCCGCGCCTCACCGCTGATGCATTCGACACCCAGAGCACTGTAGCGCTCAATGGAGTCGTGTGGTTCGACTTTGCCAACCACGCTCTGCACCCGCTCCATGATCTGGGCAAAATCGAACTCGGTGGTGGTCTGTTTGAAGCCGAACTCTTTTGCCCGGTGGCCATAAGACAGCATCTTCGCACAGCGGATCAGAGCTTTGCTCGGTACGCAACCGGTGTTGAGGCAGTCGCCGCCCATTTTATGCTTTTCAATCAGGGCGACCCTGGCTTTGACTGCCGCCGCAATGTAGGCACTGACCAGACCGGCGCTGCCGGCGCCGATGACGATCAGGTTGTAATCGAAGGTTTTCGGTTTTGGAAAGGCCTGCAGCGCCTTGCGCACCTTGACCATGTCGAGCCCCTTTTTCGCCAGGAGCGGGAAGATGCCGAGCAGGGCAAAGGAGAGTAATAACCCGGGGGAGAGCAGACCGGACGCCGATTCGAGCTGGCCGAGCTGGGTGCCGGCATTGACATAGACGAAGGTGCCGGGGAGCATGCCGATCTGGCTGACCAGATAGTAAACGCCGGTCTTGATCGGCGTCAGCCCCATGACCAGATTGATGATGAAAAACGGGAAGAGCGGCACCAGTCGCAGCGAGAAGAGGTAAAAGCCGCCATCTTTCTCAACGCCATCATTGATCGTCGTCAGACGCGCGCCAAATTTCTGCTGAACCCAGTCGCGCAAAAGAAAACGTGATACGAGAAAAGCCAGGGTGGCACCGATGGTGCTGGCGAAGGATACCGCGATCAGACCGCGTCCGGTGCCGAACAGAGCACCACCGGCCAGAGTCATGATCGTCGCGCCGGGCAGAGACAGGGCGGTGACGATAATATAAATCGCCATATACAGAACGATGGTCAAAACTGTGTGAGTGGCATAAAAGACTGCGAATGCCAGCTGCTGATCCTTGAGATAGCTCAGGGTCAGGTAGCGGTCGAGATCAAAAGCAAAAAATGCGACACCCAAAACGGCGGCAATCGCCACCAGAATCAGGCGGGATAACAATTTCTTCTGCATGCGATAAAGCGCTCCTAAAGCGAAAGGAAAAGGCACTTGAAGCTTAACCGATCAGAGCCGAAGCGCAAAGGGGAACGTGGTCACCATCGCTGAATGGATAGGGTCATAAGAGGCAACGGTTGGGTACATCAAAACCGAAAGGTCAAATCAAAACCGTAAGGCTAAAATACACAGCGCACCAACCGGCTGGAGGGCCCTAAGACATCGGGCCCGGTCCGTTGCTGTGTCGCGGCTACGAAGCCAAACCAGCCGGCGACAAAAGTGCCCCGCGCTTGTCACGCCATAGCTCAACGAGCGACGGCGGACCAGGGGAAGGCACTTTTTGCCTGCTTTTTGCTGCCGCTTAGGCAAAAAGTCGGTCGCCTGGCGGGGCGAGTCACGCCGGTTTTAACATATCAGCACAGGAGAAACGCAACGCAGCGACAGGCAGAGCCAAGCATCGATTGACTTTATACGGCGTCTTTGTAGAATGAGGAACCTTTTGATTCACAAAACGGAGTCCATATGAGTGATTATTACAACCCCGCCGACCTGAACAAATTCGCCGAAATCGGCAAGGACGCCCCGGAGCTGGCGACCAAGTTTTTCGATTATTACAGTGCAGTCTTCGCCGAAGGCGAGTTGACCGCGCGGGAGAAAGCCCTCATCGCTCTGGGCGTTGCCCACGCCGTACAGTGCCCCTACTGCATCGACGCCTACACCCGGTCCTGTCTCGAGAAGGGGTCTCACCTCGGCGAGATGACCGAGGCGGTGCATGTCGCCAATGCCATTCGCGGTGGAGCCTCTTTGGTCCATGGCATACAAATGCGTAAGGTTGCTGATAAACTCGGCATGTAACAAAGGACCGGCATGCTAATCCCTTTTGCAGATACCCTCGCCGCACACAATCTTGAGCTGACTCGCGAGTCAACCCGCACGTTGCAGATAAACGTCGGTCGCCTCTGCGATCTTGCCTGCCGCCATTGTCACCTCGAGGCTGGTCCCACTCGCCGGGAAGTCATGACACCGGAGACCATGGCCGCGGTCATGGCTTTTGCCGCCCGGCATCGCTTTGCCGTCATCGATGTCACCGGCGGCGCTCCGGAGCTTGTGCCTGAGATCAGCACCCTGCTGCGTGGCCTGGCTGCGCACACCGATCAGTTGATGCTGCGGACCAACCTCACCGCGCTGATGGCCCCGGAGCGGGCCGAGCTGCTTGAACTCATCATTAACCTGAAGATAACGCTGGTCGCCTCATTTCCGTCGATCAACGCCCGCCAGGCCGATGCCCAGCGCGGTGTCGGGGTCAGCGACCGCAGCGTTGCCATGTTGCAGATGCTCAATACCCGCGGCTACGGTCAGCCCGGAAGTGGTCTGCTGCTGCACCTGGTTGCAAACCCCGGTGGCGCCTTCCTCCCCGACGATCAGTCTGCCGCCGAGCTCCGCTTCAAGCAGGAGGCGCAACGTCGTTTCGGCATCGTCTTCAACCAGCTCTTCACCTTTGCCAATATGCCCCTTGGGCGCTTTCGCAGCTGGCTGGAAAAGAGCGGCAACGAGACCGACTACCTGCAACGGCTGCAAGCGGCCTTCAATCCCTGCACGGTCACCGGCCTGATGTGCCGCACCCTGCTCTCGGTCGACTGGGATGGCCATCTTTACGACTGCGATTTCAATCTGGCGGCAGGCATACCCTTAGGTGGAAAAACCTTAACGATTGACGCGTTGCCGGAACCCCCGGTTGCCGGCACGATGATCGCCACCGGCGAACATTGCTACGCCTGCACCGCCGGTTCCGGCTTTACCTGAGGTGGCGAGATCGCGACCTCGTGAAGGTTGCAAAAGACGTCCTCACAGCATGACACCAACCCCCCAGGCGTGACCCTGCGGAATCCTTGCAACGCCTCTTGCTTGGCGTCACGGAAATATGCTAGAACAGGCAATCCGTGTCTTATATCACTCTCCCCGCTGGAGGTTCTTTGCCGTGAAGATCGACCTACTCCCCCTGAAAGAAAAAAAGGCAAAAATCGACGACGAGTCGAAGCTGGTGTTCGGCAAATCGTTCACCGACCGGATGTTCGTCATGGACTACACCACCGGCCAGGGGTGGCATTCGGCCCGGATCCAGCCCTACGGTCCGTTCAGTATGGATCCGGCGGCGATGGTGCTCCATTACGCCCAGGAGATCTTCGAAGGGCTGAAAGCCTTCCGCCGTCCCGACGGCCGCATCGCCCTGTTTCGTCCGGCCGACAATGTCGCCCGCTTCAACCGCAGCGCCAAGCGTATGTGCATGCCGGAAGTCGACGAAGGCTTTTTCCTCGAAGCGATCCGCGAGCTGGTGCGCCAGGAAGCCGACTGGGTACCGCGCAACGAGGGGACCAGCCTCTACATCCGTCCGACCATGATCGCCAGCGAGCCGATGCTCGGCGTGCGTCCGGCCGACCAGTACCTGTGCTACGTCATCGTCTGCCCGGTCGGTGCCTACTACAAGGGTGGCCTGTCGCCGGTGAAGATCTGGATCTCCGACCACTACGTCCGCGCCGCCAACGGCGGCACCGGCGAGGTGAAAACCGGTGGAAACTATGCCGCCAGCCTCCTTGCCGCCCGTGAAGCTTCGGCAAAGGGCTACGATCAGGTGCTGTGGCTCGATGCGAAAGAGAAGCAGTACATCGAGGAAGTCGGCAGTATGAACATCTGCTTCATCTACGACGGCAAGCTGGTGACGTCGCCGTTGGCCGGCACCATCCTCGACGGCATCACCCGCCGTTCGATCCTGCAACTGGCCAAAGACGCCGGACTCGAAGTCGAGCAGCGCGCCTTGTCGGTCGACGAGATTTTCGACGGCGTCAAGAACGGTCGACTCACCGAGGCCTTCGGCACCGGTACCGCCGTCGTTGTCTCACCCGTCGGCCAGTTCACCTACAAGGACCAGACCGTGGCTTTTGGCGACGGCAAAACCACCGGTGCCGTCACCCGCAAACTTTACGACACCCTGACCGGTATCCAATATGGGCGCCTGCCTGACACCCACGGCTGGATCGACCTGCTTTAACCGTTTTTCCGGCCAAAATCGCTCAAACCATAAATTGTATCCGCTTGTTTTTAATAGGAAACTCCCGGAATGCGGTTGTCATTCCGGGAGTTTTTGACTAAAATTATGCCTGAAATGCCATTTAGCTTACCTCTATGTGTAATTTAAAGTAGATTTTTTACTTATGCCGTGTTTTCGGGCAGCTTACTGCTAAAAAAAATGGCACTTACCCAACTCCCATATCCGCACAACCAACCCAACATACAAACCTTTTTTATCTGTTTTTTCGGCATGTTATAAGCAAAATACGCACGATGCAGGACAATCTAATCCTCTTGGCATATCCTTTGCGTATTGGTTCTGCTTCGTGAGTTTCACCGGCTCTGGCGCCTCAGGCGCCCGACCGCACGCTCGATCAGGAGGATCATAGATCTATGTGCCGCATTGGAGCGATCAAGAGTCTCGATTACGTCCATCCGAGCCAGGCCCTGCTGTTGATGCAGTCGCAACAGAAAGGGCATGACAACTCGGGTTTCGCCATGGTCATGCACGACCTCGGCGGCGTGTTCGAATCGTACAAACACCTGCCGACTTTGTCGATGGCCTGTACCGACGAAGGGGTCAAGCTGGCCGAAGACATGCTGCACGCCGCCGGTTTCCAGCGCGTCATGCAGTGGGTGCCGGAGACCAGCAATCTGCCGGGTCTCGATATCAACGCCATGCCCAACTACGTCTTCGAGACCTTCGACTACCCGAAACACTTCAAGAAGGCCGAGCAGCGCGAGAAAGAGGATCTACTTCTCGATATGCGCCTGAAGCTGCGCAAAGCGCTGGAGAAGGACGAGATGGGTTTTGTCTATTCCTTCTGGCCCGACGTCGTCACCCTCAAGGAGATCGGCGATCCGAAGGATATCGGCACCTACTTCAACCTGTGGGAGGCGGACAGCAAGTTCACCGCCAAAGTCATCACCGCCCAGTGCCGGCAGAACACCAACTACGACATCGTCCGCTACGCGGCCCACCCCTTCTTCTTGCAGGGGTATACGGCGCTGGCCAACGGCGAGAACACCTTTTACCAGAAGAACCTCGAGTTCCAGCGCAAGCTGCATCGCGGCTACATCGGCTTCGAATCCGACTCGCAGTGCTTCCTTTACACCCTGCACTACGTGCACCGGGAACTTGGCTGGCCGCTCTCTTATTTCAAACACGTTATCACGCCGCTGACCTTTGACGACATTGAGCGCCGAGACGATCGTCAGCAACTCCTCGCTATCCGTCAGTCGCTGGCGCACCTGGAGATCAACGGCCCGAACACCATTATTGGCGTTATGCCGGACAACACCCTGTTTACCTGCTGCGATGCCAAGAAACTGCGCCCGGTGGTCATCGGCCGCTCCGAGCGTATGGTGGTCTTCTCCTCGGAAGTCTGCGGCATCAACGAAGTCCTCCCGGATCGTGATTGGGAGACCGACATCTACCCGCATGAACGTGAAATCGTCGCCATCGACGAGAATCTGGAGGTGCAGCGATGGAGACAATGAGAGTCAACAACGTCACCCCGAATGACCTGCCGTGGAAGCTCCGCTACGATGCCCACCGCTGCACCCTGTGCGGTTCCTGCGTCGCGGCCTGTTCCTTCCGCGCCATCATGCCGAAAGTCGAGCGCCGGCGCCTGGTCTTCTCCGAGGGCGACCTGCCCGATCCGCAGAGCCGCTTCTCCGCCGTGCCGGTGATCCGTCAGGTCCACTCGGTCAAGGACTACTGTCGCGGCTGCGGTATCTGCGAAAAGGTCTGCCCGAACGACGCCATCGGCCCGGTGCGCAACCCCGACAGCCGGCATCCGATCATCACCCGCTGCCTCGGCGGCGACTCGATCAAACGCGGTGGGCGCAAGAATCTCGAATCGGTCATGCGCACCCTCGACAAGATCCGTGTCGCCCGCATTTCGCAAATGACCGACCCGAGCCTCGACGCCCAGCGCCATAGCTTCGATATGCTCGCCCCCTTCGGCCGTATTCTGCCGCCGAAGAAGATGTCACTCAACGTTGGCGCCGACGGCAAGCTCGAATTCGGCCAGGCGGCACCGCCGGTACACTGGATCTACCCGGTGATCATCGGTGATATGTCGATCGGCGCGCTCTCCTGGCGCATGTGGGAAGCGGTCGCCATGGCGGTCGCCTACCTCAACGAGGAGTGCGGCCTGCCGGTGCGCATGTGTTCGGGTGAAGGCGGCGTGCCAGTACGGCTGCTGAAATCAAAATACCTGAAATACATGATTCTGCAGATCGCCTCCGGCCATTTCGGCTGGAACCGGATCGTCAAGGCGATGCCGCACATGGTTGAAGATCCGGCCGGGATTCTGATCAAGATCGGGCAGGGGGCGAAGCCGGGTGACGGCGGTCTTCTCCAGGCCAACAAGGTTGCCGAGCATATTCAGGCGATTCGCGGGGTTCCCAAAGCGGATCTCCTTTCACCGCCAAACCATCAGGGGCTCTATTCGATCGAAGAGAGTGTGCAGAAGATGTTCCTCTCTTTCAATGCGGCGTTCAAGTTTCGTGTGCCGGTTGCTATCAAGGTGGCGGCGTCGGCGACCAGTGTCAGCGTTTACAACAACCTCGTCCGTGATCCGTACAATATCGTCGGCGGCCTGTTTCTCGACGGTATCGACGGCGGCACCGGAGCGGCGCATGAGGTCTCTCTCGACCATACCGGGCACCCGATCGTCTCCAAACTGCGTGATTGTTACCTTGCGGCGACGGCGCAGGGTCGGCAGGGACAGATTCCGCTCTGGGCGGCCGGTGGTCTCGGCAAGACCGGTGACCTGGCTGCCGATGCTTTCAAGATGATCGCGCTGGGGGCCAACGGCGTCTTCACCGGCAAGCTGATTCTGCAGATGGCCGGTTGCGTCGGCAACGATCAGGGGCGCTGCAACGCCTGCAACACCGGTCTTTGTCCGGTCGGCATCACCACCCAGGAGCCGGCGCTGGTTCACCGCCTCGATCCTGAGCGGGTGGCGCAGAATATCGTCAATTACTTTTTGGCCATGGATCAGGAGTTCAAGAAGCTGATGGCCCCGATCGGCAACTCATCCCTGCCGGTCGGTCGCTCCGATGCCCTGGTGGCAACGGACAAGGCGGTCGCCGATAAGCTCCAGATTCAGTATGTCTGTTAAGGAGAAGTGACCATGGCTGTGAAAATTGCTGGTTTTGATCAAAATAGTAAGCGGATTTCGACGCAACAGTTGCTGCAGGAGCTTTACGTGCAGCTTGAACAGGGGGAGACTGAATTTGAAGTCCTCTCTTCCGGGCACCACAATATCGGCGGCCCGTTGTGGACCGAAGACGGCACACCGCTTAAATTCCGGGTCAAGAATCCGGGGCAGCGGGTTGGATCGTTTGGTCTCGACGGGACCGAGATTGTTGTGGAAGGGAGCGCCTGTGCAGATGCCGGTTGGCTCAATTCCGGCGCTACCCTGACGATTCTCGGTGACGGTGGCGACACCACCGCCCACTGTGCGGCGGGGGGGCGGATTTATGTCGCCGGTCGGGTCGGTACCCGTTCCGGCTCGCTGATGAAGCATGACCCGGCTTACGATGCGCCGCAACTCTGGGTGTTGAAGAATACCGGCTCTTTCTCCTTTGAATTTATGGGGGGCGGCACTGCGGTAATCTGCGGCTACGGCCGTATGGATCTCGATTCGGTCCTCGGTGACCGCGCCTGTATGGGGATGGTCGGTGGGACGATTTATGTCCGGGGCCCGGTCAAAGGGTTGTCGAACGACGTCTGGCTGCTTGATCTCGACGACTTCGACCGGACATTTTTGACCGACAACATGCCGGTTTTTCTCGGAAAGATCGAACGGCCTGAGCTGTTCAAAGAGCTGACCGACTTTTCCGAATGGAAGAAGGTTGTTGCCAAGTCGTATGAAGAGCGCAACATTCTCAGCCGTATCTCGATGCGTGAGTTCCATGAGCAGAAGTGGGTCGAAGGGGGGATCTTCGGTGATATCATCTCCGATGACTACCGCCATGTCGCCGGAATGGTCAACGTCGGTGCGGATCGGTTGAAAATTCCACACTGGCAGGATAAGCGTTTTGGCGCACCGTGTCAGGTCGCCTGTCCGTCGAACATCCCGACCCAGGACCGGATCAACCTGCTGCGGCAGGGAAAAATCAAGGAAGCGCTCGAACTGGTTCTGCACTATTCGCCGTTCCCGTCGAGCGTCTGCGGCGAAGTCTGCCCGAATCTCTGCATGGATGCCTGCAGCCGCCGCTATATCGATAAGCCGGTCGGGATGAAGGAGCTCGGTCGTCTCTCGCTCGATGCCGCCTCGCCCGTAGCCAAGCCAAACAGCGGTAAAAAAGTTGCGGTGATCGGCGGTGGCCCCGGTGGTCTTTCTGCCGCCTGGCAGCTCCGTCTGTTTGGCCATCAGGTGACCGTCTACGAGGCGGATAAGGATGTCGGCGGCAAGCTGCGTCAGGTTATCCCGGCCGGGCGACTCCCGGAGCATGCCCTGAGTGCGGAAATCAGCCGGATCAAAGCGCTCGGCATCAATGTTCAGGCGAACTGCCAGGTCGATCCGAAACTGTTCGAAAAAATAAAGAAAGAGAATGACGCGGTGGTCATCGCCTCCGGCGCACACAACCCGGTGGTGATCCCGTTTGTCGGCCACGAACGGCTGGTCAAGGGGCTCGATTTTCTTAAAGCGGTGAACGCCGGTAAAAAGCCGAAAGTCGGCAAGCGCGTGGTTGTGATCGGTGCCGGCAATGCCGGGATGGACGTCTGTCTCGGTGCTTACGCCATGGGCGCACAGAAGGTTACTGCTATCGATGTGCAGCGACCGGCGGCGTTTCAGAATGAAATCGACCATGTCAAGGCGCTCGGCGGTGAAGTTCGCTGGCCGGTCTTTACCGAGAAGATCACAGAAGAAGGGCTTTACACCAAAGACGGCGAGCTGATTGAAGCCGATATGGTGATTATCTCTATCGGTGAGCGCCCTGATCTCTCCTACGTTCCGCGTGAGTGGCTGACCGATCGCGGTATGATGGATGTCGATTCCTGTCGGCAGTCGATCAAGGCGCCCGGGGTCTTCGCCA
>DDWE01000096.1 GCA_002345625.1 Desulfuromonadaceae bacterium UBA2294
TGGGCCTCACGATCCCCCTGCTCGGCAAGAGGCCTGAGCAGCTGAACCGCCCGGGAATAATCCCGCACCCTGATCGCGGCGCTGATCCCTTCCGGCAGATCAGCCCGGGCCAGAGTTGGCGACAACAGAACAAAGGCCGCACAAAACAGCAGGCTGATCTGGCGTAGATTATGGTGTCCCATATTTAGTCTCCACCAGCACACCACTCTCTTTCAGAAAACCGGTCGGCAGAATACCGCCAGCGCAAATAATCACGGCGTCGTTCTCAAGCTCCAGTTCTTTCCCTTCGAATTCAAGCCGGACCTTGTCTGCGGTAATCTCCTTGATCTGGGACTTGAGCAGAATCTGCAGCCGGCCAGCGGCTCCGGCCTCTTTCACCAGCTCAAGATTTTTCGGCTTGGCCCTGGAGAACGCCTCGCTCCGATAGGAGATGGCCACCGTGGTCCCCGGTTCGGCCGCAATACTGGTTGCCGCCTCCAGAGCGCTGTCGCCACCACCGACAACCAGCACCTTCTGGCCGCGGTACTGTTGCGGATCGATCAACTGGTAAACCACCTTGGGCTGATTTTCACCCTGCACATCGAGAGTCCGTGGCGTCCCGCGACGCCCCAGAGAGAGGAGCACGGTTCGGGTCTGATAGCTGGCGTTATTGGTTTTGACTTCAAAACCCTGAGCATTTTTGCTGATCTTTTCCACCCGCTCCTGGTAGTTGATCTTGACCCCGGTCCGCTTCTCAGCCGCCAACCAGAACTCCATCAGCTTCTCCTTGGTGGTCTCCTTGAAATTAACCTTCCCCAACAGCGGAATCTCCACCGGTGCCGTCATCACCAGCTTGCCACGCGGAAATTTGGCGACCGTCCCCCCCAGGGTGTCCTGCTCGATGGTCATGGAACGCAATTTGTGGCTCTTGGCGCTCAAGGTTGCGGCGAACCCGGCCGGACCGGCACCGACGATCAGGACATCAAGCTGGTCGCCGCGACCGATGCCGTCAACTTTGCGGATCGACTCCATCGCCGCACACCCCTGGCGAATCGCGTTACGGATCAAACCCATCCCGCCCAGCTCCCCGGCGATAAACAGCCCGGGAACATTGCTTTCGAAATTTGGCTTGACCTTGGGAATATCGACCCCGCGCGTCTCGGTGCCAAAGACCAGGGTGATCGCTTCCTGAGGACAAGCAACAGCACAGGCGCCGTGGCCGATACAATGGGTCGGTTCGATCAGGGTCGACTTGCCGTTGATCAGGCCGAGGACATGATGCCCGCCCTGCTCCGGGCAGGCGTTGATACAAGATCCGCAACCCAGGCAGCGGTTCGTATTAATCACGGGATGCAACGAGGCCGGTTCCGTCAGGCCGGCCGCAATCGCCTCTTTTTGCAACGAAAGATTCCGGCTTTCACTCCGTTTTTTTCGCCAGACAAACAGCCACCAAAGAGCTCCCGTCAAGGCCAGATAGATCCATAAATCAGTCAAGGCTATCGCGGTCATACCTGTAGAATCCTTTGATTGAATTCGGTTGCCGGCGCAGTAAAACAACCAAAAGTGTCAGCGACCGTAAAAATAAAAAGGGCCGCCAGAATTTCCTCTGGCGGCCCGGCCGACAGTCGGTTCATGGCAATCACCATGTCCTGAAGTCCCGAAGCTCTGCGTCCCAGGGTTTCCCCTGGTTTGCTCTTTTCAAAGGCACTTAAACATCATGAGCTGTGAAAACACAGCTCCAGAGAATAAGCAGCTTTACCAAGAATATTTTGTAACGACCCGCTCCTCCATACTCTGTAAGCTTCGACTCTCCTCAAAAAACTGGTCGTCGCCAGAGTTTCAACTCTCGCCCAATTTATGACCATTTTCGTCGTATCTAAAATCTATCATATTCATTAAAATGTCAAGGGGCTGATCACCGTTTCTCCTGTTCCCATGAGCACAGATCTCAAGAATCCAGCGTCTTAAACTGTCGAAAAAAGAAGCCCTTCCAGAACCATAAACACCTCTTGAAATTTCATTTAAAAAAAGTTCTTTGGCAACTGAATGCTCTGTTTTCAAATGGTTATCGGCGAACAAACCATTCGGGCTCAGGACCATTCCAATCAGTGAAAACGGCTGACATCGCACCGCAGCTGCACGCACAAAAATTGATCGTCTATTGAGATTAAATATCGCCAAGCTCAAAGCGAAAGCAGAACCTCGTCGGAATTTTGACATCTCTCAGCGATGATCAAAACCTGCTTCCGAGCATCAGCAGGCAACCTGTTGCCGGTTTCGGGCTGCACGAAGTCCTTCAGTCAGGACCCAAGCACCTGCTATAGTAGGCTCAACTGTCAACACAACTTCGGACGGGTACAAACGGTCGCGATGATACTGAATCAGAGAACGCCATGCACCTGCGCCGGCTGGCTGCTCCTTACGCTGGCTGTCATGTCCGTCGTGCTGCCCGGTTGCAGCACCTTTCTGCGTCCACCAGCCGACCTTCACCGCTATCCGCAACAGGTCGCTCCCTTGCTCGACCCGGCGACATCACAGCAGCGATTGATCACCCCCGAGCTGCAAGCCCTGCTCAATGCCGACTATGATCGACGATTTTTCGAGCCCTGGCAAACACTCTCGTCGCCGCTTCCGGCCGAAACAGTCTTCTGGGGCGTGGCTGAATATGGTGCTAAAATCGGCTACGGACAGGATCTGCAACCCTGGACACCCGACGCGTTGCAGGCCCTGATCTTCGCCCAGCAGATCGATCATTATCCGCTGCTCGATCGAACCGCCATTGCCATTCGCAACACTGACCTGCGCGTCATGCCGACCCGACATCCGTTCTTCTTCAATCCCGCCAAGGCCGGCGAAGGCTATCCCTTCGACTATTTCCAGAATTCGGCCATCAGCACCGGCACACCACTACGGGTTACGCACCGCTCGGTCGATGGCGCCTGGTATCTGGTCGAAGCCGGGCACGTGTTCGGCTGGCTGACCGCCGACGTCCTGGCCTGGACCGACGCTGAGCTGCACACCGCCTACCAGACCGGTCGCTATGCGGCCATCTGTCAGGATCATCAGATCCTGACCGGGGCTGATGGTGAATTTCTCGCCGAGGCTCATATCGGCAACATCTTTCCGACAACCGGAACCGATGCGACGGGACATCAGCTGCTGGTCCCGGTGCGCGACGCCGACGGACAGGCCAGGCTGCGCACTGCGACACTGCCGAGCACCAGCGCCATCGACAAACCGCTGCCACTGACCGCAGCTGCCCTGGCCACCGTTGCCGACGGTATGATGGGGCAACCCTACGGATGGGGCGGGCTTAACCAGGATCGTGACTGCTCCGCCCTCCTGCGCGATCTGTTTGCTCCTTTTGGCATCTGGCTGCCACGCAACTCCGCCGAGCAGGCCCGGCAAGCCGGCAACCTGGTTGTTGTCGACGATCTGTCTGTGCAACAGAAACAGGAGGTGCTGAAGACTCAGGGCCGGCCCTTCACCACCCTGGTCTGGTTTCCCGGTCATATCGGACTCTACCTCGGCCTCAGTCCCGATGACGGTCAACCGCTGCTTTTTCACGCACTCTGGGGTGTGCGGACCACAAATTGGTTCGGTGAATCAGGACGACAGATTGTCGGCCGTGTAGTGGTAACCAGCGTCCAGCCCGGCGCCGAACTGCCGGGAGCATCAGCGCAGGGGCTATGGACCAGGATGCGCGGTTTCACACTTCTCCCTCGCGATCTGTCCGAATTCCTTGTCGGTCCGCAGCCTCCGAAATTATGATAAACTTACTCCCCAACCAGCTGAAATCGTTTCCGCATTATTTGCCCTGGACAAGATGATGAGTCTCAATTCCACATCAACAGACCCGCAACCGGCCCCGCTGACTCTTGCCGCATTTGCCAAGGAGTTTGAGGTCGTTCTGGCCCGGGAACTGGCAAACATCCAGTCCCAACTCGAAAAGTCGGGACAAGCCCTGATACAAGAGCGGGATCAGGTCTTTAACGGGCTGAGCAAAAGCCGGGAGCGACTTAGCGAACTGTTTGCTGACCCGGACCTGACCAATGACCGGGACCGGGTGATGCAGGAGATCGATGGTCAACTGACCTGGATCAACCGTAAGCTGCGCCCGGGCATTGACCGTGAAATCCGCAGTCTCGCCCCCAGACGGCGACCACTGGTGACTCAGCTGATCAGACTGCGCGATCGCATTCAGGAGATCACCGATCGACTGCCCGACGCGCCGATGCTTGCCGACGAAGCCGCGGCTGAAACACCCTTCCTCCGCCACCTGCGAAACCGCCTCGCACAAATCAGTCTGTCTCCGCATCGTCTGGCCGAGGAGCTGCTGCCCGACAATCCGGGCAGACATCCTCTGGTTCAGAAACATGAAGCACTGCATGCCCAGACCCTCAGCGATCTCGCCGACCTGTGGCGCGGCATCCGTTTTCACTTTGAAATCGTTCTCGATGAACTGAGGAAGACTATCGAAGCCGAGGCGGAAGAGGAGAAAACCGCCTCAAAAGTCGAAGCCCCGGTCCAGGCAGAGTTGGCAGCCCAGGTTCTCGATGCGCTGGAGAACGGACAGAGCCTGCTGGGAAAGACCCTCGACCCGCTCCTTGCTTTTTACGCCTCGCTCCCCGGCAGCATCGAAAAAATCTACCGGGAGTGGCTGACGACATTTGAGCAGGAGCTCGCGCGCATCGGCCATCTCGACCAGACCTTCCGACATCTTGCCATTCGTCTGCGCCGGCCGACAGCGCGCGTCAAGGAGCGCGCCACGGAACTGCTTGATCTGGGACGCGAAGAGGTCTCGCGTACCGCCAGCAGCGGCCTGCACCAGACCGGTGGGCTGCTGCGCAACCTGCAGGATCTCATCGGCCGCACCGGTAATGGCCGCGATGCACTGTTGCCCTACACCGACCTCCCCTCCAGCGAAGCGATCCGTGAACAAGCGGAAGAGCTTCCGGCCCTTTACCGCCGGATCTTCACCCTCGGCCCCCTGCGCAATCGCGAATTTCTCGTTGCCCGTGAAGATGAAATGGAGACCCTCGACGCTCTGGTTCTTCGCTGGCGCGAGAAAAAAGCCTGTAGCGCCGCAATCATCGGCCCGGAAGGGAGCGGCAAAACATCTCTGATCAACTGTTTCGCCAGCGAGTACGGTGCGGAAGAAGAGATCCTGCGTATCGATCTCAAGACGCGGTTCAAAAATGGCCCCGACTTGATCCGTATGCTCTGTGAAGAGTTTGAACTCGAACCTGGCATCGCCGATGTGGATGCCCTGACCAAACATCTGCTTGCCGGCCCCCGCCGTATCATCATTCTGGAGGGGGGGCATCAACTTGCCGCGCGGACCATGGGCGGGTTCGAAACCATGAAGACCTTCTTTTCCCTGCTGTCGGCGACCCGCAAACATCTGCTCTGGATCGTCACCTTTCGCAAATACCCCTGGGCACGGTTCGATTACCTGCTCAACATCGGCAGCCATTTCACCCACGACATCCGCACCCTGTTTCACGATGAAGCAGAGCTGCGCGAAACCCTGATGCTCCGCCACCGCACCTCCGGGCTGACGCTGGAGTTCAGCGCTCCGGACGATGAGAAGTCACCCGAAGAGGAGAGCGTTCATCGTGACCGTTTCTTCCGCGAGATGTTCACCGCAACGTCAGGCAATATCGACGCCGCCATTTATCACTGGCTGCGCAGCATCCGCTACGATGCGGAAACCCGCACCCTGAAAGTGGCCCCCCTGAGCAGACCTGACCACCGGGTGCTGCGCGCCCTGGGTCGTGAGCATCTGTTCGCCCTCGGTGAAATTCTGTCCCACGGTGGTCTGACGGTCGCTGAATTCAGTGAAATCTTTTCCCGAGATCTGCTTGAGTCCAGGCTTCAGCTCGACACTCTGACCCAACTCAGCCTGCTGCGCCCGGACTCCGAAAGCGCGACAGCGGCTGATCAGCGGTACCAGATCAACCCGGTTTTCTTCGGCCCGCTCAGCGCCACTCTCGAATCGATGAATATTCTTTACTAGGAAACCGCCATGCCGGAGAACACGATAAAAAGCATTTTTGAGAATTTTTCCCTGACGCGAGTACTGATCGCCCTGGTCCTTTTCGGTCTGACTTTGGGCGCAGTCACCATCCTGCAGATTGCTGCCAACCTGCTGACTGGCAAGTTTTCCCGTTACCGCATCCTGATTGCCAGCCTGTTCCCGGTCCTGCGTCTCGCCATCTGGATCGGAGCCACGGCGTTCATCATCTTTGCGGTGTTCAATCCACCGGTCAATGCCCTGTTTGCTGTCAGCGCCTCGGCTGGCCTCGCCATCGGTCTCGGGGCTCAGGACCTGATCAAAAACATCATCGCCGGCATTGTCATTCTGTTTGACCGGCCGTTCCGGGTCGGCGACATGGTCGACATCAACGGACATTACGGCGAAGTTCGCAGTATCGGCCTGCGCTCCACCGCCATCCAGACCTTCGATGACAGCACGGTCTTCCTCCCCAACTCCATGGTCCTCGGGCAAGCGGTATCAAACTCCAACGCCGGAGCCCTCGATGAAATGGTCGTCGTTGAATGTCACCTGCCGGCCTGCGTCGACGCCGCAGTGGCGCGAAAACTGGCTAGAGAGGCCGCCATCTGCTCTCCCTACACCTATTTACGCAAACCGGTGATTGTTATCGTGGAAGACAAGTTTGAACGGACCTTCCTGGTGCGACTCAAGGTCAAATTTTATGTTGTCGATATCCGCCTGGAGCGTCTGGCCGCCAGCGACGTCAGCGAACGCCTGAAGCGGATTTACCTCGAACGTGGCATGATCGACCGCTCTACCGTGTTGGGGTTGAACTCAGGACCGTAAGTCTTTTGCCCTCTTTAATCCCCTCCGCACTCTACTCACCTCAAAAAACAGCCATATCCTTCCGGTAGCAATCGTCCGAAATCGGTGGTTTTTATTAGCCGATGCTTATATTGTTAGGGGCGACCGCCAGACAAAAAGCAGACATTCGGAGCCACACATGGAATTTTACCGTCAGTCGATTGCTGAAATTTTCACCGAATTGAACACGCAACCAGTCGGATTAGCCGCAGATGAAGCGCAACGACGGCTGGATAAGTACGGTTTCAATGTGCTGGAGACCCAATCGACGGTCCGGCCTCTGCATATTTTCATCAACCAGTTCAAAAGTTTCATCATCTACATCCTGCTCTTTGCGGTCCTCTTCTCCCTGCTCATCGGTGAATACGTCGACACCATCATTATTCTCGCCATTTTGCTGACCAATGCCGTTATCGGCTTTTTCCAGGAACTCGGAGCCCATCGCTCCCTGGAAGCGTTGAAAAAAATCGGCATGGTCCAGACCACCGTAATCCGCAACGGCAAAAAAAGCACAATCGAGGCGAAAGAGTTGGTTCCCGGCGACATCGTCCAGCTTGAAGCCGGCGATAAAGTACCGGCCGATTTACGCATCATCGAAGCGATTCGACTCAAAGCGGAGGAATCGGCCCTGACCGGCGAGAGCGTTCCGGTCGACAAGGAGCCGGCGGTCATTGCAGGCCCGGTCGCCCTCGGTGATCGGCGCAACATGCTTTATTCGGCAACAGCGATTGCCACCGGCCATGCCCGGGCTATCGTCGTCGCGACCGGCATGCAGACCGAGCTCGGCAAGATCACCACCCTGATCAAAGAGTCTGGAACCGAGATGACACCGCTGCAGCGGCGCCTCGACCAGTTTGGCAAAAAGCTCGGGTATGCCATTGTTACCATCTGCGCGATCGTCTTTACGCTCTCATTGACCAAGGCCTGGTTCTCCGGGGCATTGACGACCGAAGCCATTGTCGCCTTTGCTTTTATCGCCATCAGTCTGGCCGTCGCCGCCGTGCCGACCGCACTGCCAGCGGTGGTCACCATCGCCCTCTCCATCGGCGTCAAGCGTCTTCTGCACAAAAAGGCCCTGGTCCGTAACCTTTCCTCGGTGGAGACGCTGGGCAGTTGTGATGTTATCTGCACTGACAAGACCGGCACCT
>DDWE01000087.1 GCA_002345625.1 Desulfuromonadaceae bacterium UBA2294
GCCGTATTTGTTCCGGTCGGCGGTGGCGGGCTGATTGCCGGCATGGCCGCTTACCTGAAGGCACTGCGCCCCGAGATTCGTGTCATCGGCGTCGAACCGGTTGATAGTGATGCCATGGCCCGTTCCCTGGCCGCCGGTCGCCGGGTACATCTAGATACCGTCGGTATCTTTGCTGACGGTGTTGCGGTGCGTGAGGTCGGACGCAAAACCTTCGATCTCTGTCGTCAGTATGTCGACGAAATTGTTCTGGTCGATACCGATGAGATCTGTAGCGCCATCAAGAAAATTTATCAGGCAACCCGTTCCATCGTCGAGCCGGCCGGAGCTCTGGCCGTTGCCGGTTTGAAGAAATATGTCATGGATAACCATGTCACCGGCCAAACGCTGGTTGCCATTAATTCCGGCGCTAACATGAATTTTGAACGTCTGCGTTACGTCGCGGAACGGACCATGAGTGGCGAACGCCAGGAAGGGTTGTTTGCCGTCAGCATCCCCGAGATTCCGGGTGCCCTGAAACGTTTTTGTACCGACATTGTCGGTGAACGCAATATCACCGAATTCAACTATCGCCTTGCAGACCGTCGCCAGGCCCACATTTTTGTCGGCATCGCTGTGCGCGACGACCTTGAACGTGAAGCGTTCTCCCGTCAGTTGACCGAGTGCGGCTATAACCATACCGACCTGACCTGTAACGAACTGGCAAAAACCCACGTTCGTTATATGGTCGGCGGGCGCTCCTCATCGGTTGAGCGTGAAGTCCTTTACCGTTTCTGGTTTCCGGAGCGGCCCGGTGCCCTGGCGCGTTTTCTTGGTGCCATGGGGGCTAACTGGAATATTTCTCTGTTTCATTACCGGATGCAGGGGGGGGATTTCGGTCGCGTTTTGATTGGCCTTGAGCTTCCTTCAGGGGAGGAGGGCTCTTTACCGAGTTTTCTCGAATCTCTCGGCTACCGATATGTTTGTGAAAATGACAACCCGGTCTATCAGTTGTTTCTTTAGGAGCGTCTGTGAAATCACCTGCACCGGCTCTTGAACCCCTTGTCCTGATTATTGATGACGACGCTCTGCTGTGCCAGATGTTGCGTGATCAATTGACGGAGGTCGGTTTTCGGGTTGACATTGCCCGTGACGGTCAGGCCGGGCTTCAGCGTCTCGCCGAGAACGTGCCGGATATTGTTCTGGTCGATCTGGTCATGCCGGTCATGGACGGCATCGCTTTTTGTCAGGCGGTTCGGGCCGATGCCCATTTTCAGGATCTACCCCTGGTTATGTTGACTGCCCGTGCTGAATTTGAACAGACGGTCAATCCCTTCCAGGTCGGCGCAGACGATTATTTAAGCAAACCGGTCGATCCGGTCGAACTTGCTATCCGTCTTCGCAGCATCATCGCCAAACGCGCAGCAACCCGCCAACTTGCTGATGATGCGCGAAACAGCCGTGTCCTTCTCGATATCACCCGCTCTGTTACCTCCACTCTGGATACCCGGGAAATTCTGCGGCAGATTGTTGAACGGGTCGCGACAACTCTGCAGGGAGTGTTTCGCTGCTCAATCATCTACATCCGCAGTGATGATCATATTGGACATGTTGTTGCATCGAGTGATGACCCGGGGCTGCCGACCTTGCGTCTTGCTCTCGATGATTATCCCGAAATCCTTCAGGCGATTGCAACGGGGAAGCCGGTGCTGGTCGAAGATGTCCGGACCGACCCCCTCTTAAAGCTGGTCCGCAAACGCCTCGATGGCAGTCAATTTAATACTATTATTGTCCTGCCGGTCATTTTTGAATCCGTTACCATCGGGGTTATGGTCGTACGCGCCTTGCGAGCGCAGGCGCGCGTCAGCGAACATGAGCTGCAGTTTTGTGAACTGGTGGCGAGTGTCTCTGCCAACTCTTTGCAACACGCCCAGGTTGTCGAGGCGGCAAATCATGAAGCAGAGGTCTTAAGACAAAGTCGCGCCTTGCTTGAACAGGAACTCGGTGTCAAAGCTATTTACGAGCTGATGTTCGAGGGTGCGTCTGAAGGCCTCGCCGCTCTTGATGAAGATCAACGCATCCTGTTTGTTAATACCCGTGCTCAGGAAATTACCGGTTTCACACGGCGCGAACTGCAACGTATGCAGTTTACGGAGCTTCTTGAAGAGGCCTCGGCCGAGCTCTTCCTGTCTACTGTTCGTCCGGAGAAGATCAGCGCCATGCTCCCGCGTCGCCGGCTTGATGTGCAGCTTGCATGTGGGGATGGTGTGCGCCGGTTGGTCTCGGTCAGTATCGGTGACCGGCCGCGCGTGACCGGTTTGCAAGTCATCTCGTTTCGTGATGTCACAGAACGTCGCCAGATAGAAGAGACCCTGCTGCAGACGCAGGCTGATTTGACCGAGGCGAATGCCCGCCTGCTTGAACTCGATCGGACCCGTACGGAGTTTTACAATACTGCCGCTCACGAACTGCGGACGCCGGTGGCGATTGTCAATGGTTACTGTGAGCTGCTCGATATGTGCGGTCGCGATCAGCTCACCCCTCAACAACACGAATATCTCGAACAGGCAATTCAAGGGTGTGACCGACTGGTGCGTCTGGTGAATGACATGCTCGATCTTTCGCGCTTTGAAAGTGGTCATATGGACCTGCATTGCAGCGAGACCGACCTTGCGGACCTGATCCGTGACGTGTGTCGTGAAACACGTGCCTTGGCTGATCGTAAAGGGGTCGTTCTGGACGCGAGTTCCGGGCCGATGTGTCCGGTTGAGATCGACGTTCCATTGATTCGACGTCTGCTGATCAATCTGGTTGGAAATGCGATCAAGTTCACGCCGTCTGGTGGCAGGGTGACCATCTCCCTTGCGGATCAAGGGACGGACGTTAAGGTTTGTGTCCTGGATAACGGATGTGGCATCGATCCCGATGAAATTCCGCACCTGTTTCGTGAGTTTTATCGATCATCGAACCCGTTCAATCAAGAGGGCTCTGGGCTTGGGCTGACGATTTCTAAAAAGATCGTAGATGCCCATTCTGGTCTGATGCACGTCAAAAGCGCCCCCGGCGAGGGGAGCCGATTCAGTTTTGTCCTGCCGCGACGCCAATCCTGATGTTTCTGCTTGAAAAATAATTGACAGTTTTAGTCAGGTATGATAACTCTTTTTGCATCTGTTCGGGTACGTCCTCGATGTGGCCAAAAGGAGGTTGTTGTGTTTGAGAGCTTACGGGAAGATTTCAGGGTCGTGTTTGAACGTGACCCGGCAGTGCGCAGTGTTGCCGAGATCATCTTTTGTTATCCGGGATTTCATGCCCTGTTGTTTTACCGTCTTGCCCATGCACTCTGGCAGTCAAAGTTCTATTTCTTAGGCCGCTTTGTCTCGCATCTCGGGCGCTTCTTTACCGGTATCGAAATCCATCCCGGCGCCCGGATCGGTCGCGGATTTTTTATCGATCATGGTATGGGTGTAGTGATCGGAGAGACGGCTGAAATCGGTAACAACTGCACGCTTTATCATGGTGTAACCCTCGGCGGGACGACATGGGCCAAAGAGAAGCGCCATCCGACGTTGCGTGACAACGTTGTTATCGGCTCCGGGGCCAAGATCCTCGGTCCCTTTGAAGTCGGCGAGAACAGTAAAGTCGGTTCCAACTCGGTGGTAGTCAAGGCGGTCCCGGCCAACTCGACTGTCGTCGGTATCCCCGGCAAGGTCGTCGTGTCAGAAGAGCGGAATAAGGAGGAGAAGGCCGATCTGGAGCATGGTCAACTTCCCGACCCGCAGGCCAAGGCGATAGAGTGCCTGTTTGATCAGATTCGACACCTTGAGGACGAGGTGGCCCAGCTCAAGGCTGCGTTGGCGAATCCGGCTCCGGTGCCGAAAAAAGTTGCCGCAAAGAAGCCGGCCGCTAAAAAACCGGCCACCCGTAAAATAAAGGTTCAGGAGTAGGGCGATGCGGCTCTCCACCAAGGCACAATACGCAGTCAGGGCAATGGTCAGCCTCAATCTGAATGCCGGCACTGCCCCGGTTTCACTGCGGGCGATATCCGAGTGGGAGGATATCTCACTGACCTACCTGGAGCAGCTCTTTGTGAAACTACGCCGTGGCGGTATTGTTGACAGTGTCCGCGGACCCGGTGGTGGTTATGTTCTGGCCCGGGATGCGGCTCAGATACGGGTCGATGAGATTATCGACAGTGTCGAGGAGTCGCTGGTACCGGTCTCCTGCATGGAGGCCAATGGAGAGTGTGCCTGCAGCAGTGATTCACGCTGTGTCACCCACAGCGTCTGGCAGGGGCTCGGGGCGCGTATCCGGATGTTTCTGGCCTCAATGACCCTGGCCGATTTAACCGCCGAAGCGCGGCAGCAGATAAAAATCAATAAATAACCGGGGCGGCTACACCGTTCTCGATTCTTGGTCAAGATTTTGGAGGAATACACGTGAAACGGATTTACCTCGACAATAATGCCACCACCCCGGTCGAACCGGAGGTGCTCGATGTCATGCTTCCTTATTACCGCGAGGCCTTCGGTAACCCGTCGAGTGTTCACTGGGCAGGGCGTGAGGTCAGCGGCGCTATCGAAACCGCACGGGAGAAGGTAGCCGCCCTGATCAACTGCGCACCTGCCGAGATCGTCTTTATCGGCTGCGGCAGTGAAGGTGATAATCACGCCATCAAGGGGACATGTGAGGCGTTGGCCGGCAAGGGGAACCATATCATCACCACCGCTGTTGAGCATCCGGCGGTGCTGGAGACCTGCGAGGCACTGGAGAAGAGCGGTTTTGAAGTGACCTACATACCGGTCGATTGCGACGGGGCTCTTAACCTCGACGACATTGAGCGGGCCATCACTGACAAGACCATTTTGATTTCGGTGATGTGGGCCAATAACGAGACCGGCAATATCTACCCGATTGCGCAGATCGGTGCCATTGCCCGCAAGTATAACATCCGCTTTCACAGTGACGCGGTCCAGGCGGTGGGCAAGCTGCCGGTCGATGTGCAAAAAGCCAATGTCGATCTTCTGGTGATTTCCGGTCACAAGATCGGCGCCCCCAAAGGGGTCGGCGCTCTCTACATCCGTCGCGGGACCCGTTTGACACCGCTTTTGCACGGAGGCCATCAGGAGCGTGGTCGGCGCGCCGGTACGCACAATGTCGCCGGTATCGTCGGCCTCGGCAAGGCCTGTGAACTCGCTGCGGCCCATTTGCAGGAGCGCGCTGCGCACATGCGGCGCCTGCGTGACCGCCTTGAGCAGGGGATCTTCGATGCTATTCCCGAGATCAAGCTCAACGGCCACCCGGATCGCGATCAACGCCTTCCCAATACCCTCAATGTCAGCTTCGCTTACATCGAGGGGGAGTCTCTATTGCTCAATCTCGACATGTACGGTATCGCCGCCTCTTCAGGATCGGCCTGCACTTCGGGTTCGCTGGAACCCTCGCATGTTATGGGGGCCATGTGTGTCGAAGTTTCGCTGGCACATTCCAGCACCCGGTTCAGCCTCGGTCATGAGACAAAACAGGAAGATATCGATTTTGTTCTTGAGGTGCTGCCGGACACCGTGCAGCGCCTGCGCGACATGAGTCCGCTTTACGATTGCAAAAAACAACAGAACTGTGCCACCTGTCAGACCGTCAAGCGGCTTTGATGCTGTTTGCCTAACAAGGAGATTCCAATTATGTACACCGATAAAGTGATGGACCACTTCACCAAACCGCGCAACGTTGGCGAAATCGAAAACCCCGATGGTGTCGGCGAGGTCGGTAACGCCTCCTGTGGCGACATCATGAAGATCTTCCTCAAAGTCGAAAACGACATCATCACCGACGTCAAGTTCAAGACTTTCGGTTGCGGTGCCGCCATCGCCACCAGCTCCATGGTGACTGAAATGGCCATCGGCAAGACCATCGACGAGGCGCTGGCGCTGTCGAATCAGGCAGTGGCCGAGGCTCTCGACGGCCTGCCGGCGCAGAAGATGCATTGCTCGAATTTGGCCGCCGATGCCCTGCACGAGGCGATCAAGAACTACCGCGAGACACATAAGTAAATATCTGGCTAGAATACAGTTTCCGATCAGCTCGAAGACCAGCTGTTTCTGCACTACGAAGGACACGAAGTTCGCAAGTAAAAACAAAGACTTGGGGTTTAACTCTTAAGCTGTCTTTGTCTTTCTTTGTGTCCTTCGTGTTCTTTGTGGTAAAACCTGTAAATCTTTTTTCTCACGCAAAGCCGCAAAGATCGCAAAGTTAAAAATCGGTTTTGTCTCTCTTTGCGCCTTTGCGGCTTTGCGTGAGCCAGCGATCCTGGTTTAGATCTCGTTTTTAAGGTTTTATCTATGGAGTTCAAAGGCAAACGCGTGGTCGTCGCGATGAGCGGCGGCGTTGATTCGTCGGTCGCTGCCGCACTGCTCAAGGAGCAGGGGGCTGAGGTGATCGGCATGACCATGCAGATCTGGGACTATTCAAGTTTTACTAATGTCCACGGCGACGCGCACGGCACCTGCTGTTCCCTTGACGATGTCTATGATGCGCGACGCGTTGCCGAGCAGCTCGGAATTCCGTTTTACGTCGTCAATTTCGAGAAGGAATTTCAGCGCGAAGTTATCGACCGTTTCTGTGCTGACTACTTCGCCGGGCGTACACCCAACCCTTGTGTCCTCTGCAATCAGGTTTTGAAGTTTGAAATTCTGCTACGCCGAGCCCGCGAGCTGCAGGCCGACTATCTGGTCACCGGTCACTACGCCCTGATTGAGGAAATTGACGGACGCTTTGCCCTGCGCAAAGGTCTCGACGTTAACAAGGACCAGAGCTATTTCCTCTATACCCTGACCCAGGAGCAGATGGCCAGCGTGCGCTTTCCGCTCGGCGCCATGAGCAAAGAGGAGGTGCGCGCTCACGCCGCCCGTTTCAACCTGCGGGTGGCGGAGAAGGCCGANNGTCAGGATATCTGTTTTGTCCCCGACGGCGATTACGTTCGTTTTCTTGAGGAGCAGCGTGGCGCCGGCACCATGGACGGCGATATCGTTCACGTCTCCGGGCAGGTGCTCGGCCAGCATCGCGGGACTTACCGTTACACCATCGGCCAGCGCCGGGGGTTGGGTCTGAGCTGGCCGCAGCCGCTGTTCGTCGTGCGTATCGATGCCGATAGCCGTCAGGTTGTGGTCGGTGAGCAGGAGCATCTGTTGTGTGACAGCCTTGATCTGCAGGGGGTGAACTGGCAGGTTGAGGTGCCCTCATTGCCGTTCGATTGCGCCTGTCGTATCCGTTACCGGCATGCAGAAGTCTCCTGCCGGGTCACGCCCGTCGCAGACGGTGGCGCCCATGTCGTCTTCAGCGCGCCGCAACGCGGTGTGACGCCGGGGCAGGCGGCGGTGTTCTACGATGGCGACCGCGTCCTTGGTGGCGGTACGATCGCCTGACCATGACTCCAGCAGAAATGGATCCGATGACTCCCCGCACCGTAGCCCTGACTACTCTGGGCTGCAAAACCAACCAGTTCGAATCGGTGGCGATGCAGCAGCGTCTGCAGGAAGCCGGTTATCAGGTGGTCGATTTCGCCGCTGGTGCCGATCTGGTCATCGTCAATACCT
>DDWE01000027.1 GCA_002345625.1 Desulfuromonadaceae bacterium UBA2294
GATGAGCCGACCAACCACCTCGACCTGTTGTCGAAGGAGGTCCTTCTCGACGCGCTACGCCACTTCAGTGGCACCCTGGTCTTTGTCAGTCACGATCGCTATTTTGTCGACCATCTCGCCACCCGGGTTATTGAAGTGGGGGAGGGCCGGGCCACGTCCTGGTTTGGTAACTATGCTGACTTTTTGCGCGCCAAAGCGGCAACCGGTGATGCCAGTCACAGCAGCGAGCGGGTTGAACAGCGGACGCAGAAGCCGACTTCGACGGTGACCCCGCCGCTGGTGGCGGATGACCCCGAGTCCCGCCGGGAGGCGAAGCGTGAGCAGCGCCGCCGGCAGAAGGAACTGCAGCAGATTGAAGAGCGTATCGCCGTCCTGGAAGGGGAACAGTCGCGGCTTGAAGACGCCCTCGCCGATCCGGCCGTGACGGCCGATCATGGTCGGCTTGCCGAGCTGACTCTGCTATTTGAATCCGTACAGGGAGAGCTCGAGCCCCTTTATCTGCGCTGGGAGCAGTTGGGCCTGGCGGAATCAGCCTGAAACGAGGGAACCATGCAGGATACCGGACTGTTTGTCGTCACCGTCGCCAGTGAAAAAGGGGGGGTGGGAAAAACCACCATCGCTACCAATCTTGCAGTCTATCTCAAGGCTCTGTGTGAAGATCTGCCGGTCAGCATTATCTCTTTCGACAACCACTTCAGTGTCGATAATATGTTCGCCATCGGCCCGCATCATGGCCAGTCCGTTGCCGGTCTCTTTAACGGTGTCCCCCTCGATCATGCGATGCAGATGGGGGAGTACGGTGTGCAGTTTATGGTCTCCGAGCGACACCTCGAACCCCCCAATGACGATGTGCGACACCTGTCGCGGGTGCTGGCGCGCGGAGAACTCTCCGGCATCCTGATTATCGATACGCGGCCGATTCTTGATTACTTCACCCGTAGCGCCCTGTTGGCCGCTGACCTGGTGCTGACGCCGGTCAAGGACCGCCCCTCTCTGGTTAACGCCAGTGCCCTGCAGCAGGCTCTGGTTGAGGCCGGCAATACCGCGGACCGCCTCTGGCTGGTGCCGAGTCTCATCGACAGTCGCGTGCGCTTGAAGGAGGGGGTCGGAATTCATGAATTTATTGTCATGCAGGCGAAAGAGCGTGATTTCCAGATTGTTGACACCTGTGTCGCCAAGAGTCCCAAAGTTGAAAGTTTGACCACAAACTTCAGTAGCCGGATTCACCCGGTGCTTACTCATGGGCGCAATACCGCCGTGCATCCTCAGTTGAAACATCTCGCCGGTTTTATCCGCGAACGCTACGAAGCCGAGTACCCTTCGGTGAGCGCTCCTCTGGCCCGGGTGGTCGCTTCTGTGGAAGATCTGCCTCCCGGCCGTGCCAGTCATTTTGCCACCGACTGCCCGGTCTGCCACCGCCGCATCACCGGTCAGGAGGGGTATTTTTATCAGGATCTGCGCCATCATGGCACCGGCTTTCTGCACCGCAGCTGCCTTGATCAGGTCCTGATTGACGCCGAACTGCAGACCCTCTTCCCCGATCGCGGCGCCCTGGTCATGCATCTGCCGGAGACCGGCCTGACCACGGATGAGGGGCAGGTGACACTGCACCTTTACGACGATGACGGTGAGGAGATTGCGGTCGAAGTTCTGCCGGTTGAGCCGTCGACGCGCATTATTGCTCTTCTGCAAGCTGTGACCGGGCGCGAGCCGGAAGAGATGTTCCGTGAAATGCTCATGGTTGCCCTGACTCCGGAGGCGCCATTGACGTTTCTTGCCGAGGCCGGGGCTGCGGTTTTTGCCCAGCAACGGCGACTGGTTCTGGAAGATATGCGTGCCAAGGAGCGACTCTGATAGCGCATTAGTGATTGAAAGTGCAGGACATATTGGGCAGCCCTTTTTTGTCGGCAGGTCAAGTGGGGATTGAATAGACATTGACTTGGCATCGTAGATGCGTTAAAAATTCAGAGTTTACTTGTAGTTAAGGTTTAAAGACCGAAGAAGATACTCAATTATGATTCTGTTGCCACGTGGAAATGCTGTCCGGGAGAAAGTCGACCCGGGGAAAATCAACCTGCCCGATGCCCTCGGCAAGCTGCAAAAAAGCCAGTTTACCGGCTACTTGCGCTTCGACACCGTCAAAGGGACCGGCATCGTTATCTTTACGGCCGGAAAGCTGATCAGTGCCCTGTTTGAAGAAGGGAATGACCAACTCATCGCTTATGATGCAATTGCCCGTATTTTCGAAGTCTCCCTGCAGGGGCAGGCGAATCTCGATATTTACAAACTTTCCGGCGACCTCGCTATCAGTATCCATGCCTTGCTGCACGGCAAGGTGTTGTACAAGGGGCAGGAACTCAAACTCATCGACATCAAGGCGCTGCTCGGCAAACTCAAAGAAGATAAAATGAGCGGCTGCCTGCGCATTTATACTGACGATAAAATCGCCTTGATCTTTTATCGGGATGGGAACCCCCTCGGTTTCTTCCACGATGGGTCGACTGACATTGAAACCAGAGCCGATGAGTCGATGTCGGTAGCGCGCCTTCCTGGTGCCAAAGTCGACGTGCTCAGCTCCGGTGGCGCTGATGCCATCAATCTTGCTGACCTGATGGCCTCGGCTGATCTCTCTGCCCTTTGGCGCAAGGCGCAGGAAATCGTCATCAAACAGCGCAAGAGTCTGTCCGAGGCCGAGAGCCGCGATCGGCAGGTTCTGGAGAACGACCGACGGGTGCGTGTACAGCTGATGCTGCGCGCGACCGCCGAGGCCCATATCGGCAAGATCGGTACTTCACTGGTGGAAAAAGAGTATGAGAAGTATTTCCCTGAGGGAAAGCCCCTTGATGAGGCAGTGTTCAACAAGCTGCTTGATCACCTTGGTAACGCCGCAAAGATGGTTGCCGGTGGCACGACCATCAAGAAGATGATTGATGATATGCGTAAGGGGTTTCGTAACCTGCTCAAGGAATCCTGATCGTTTATTTCCCCTATTTATATTTTTGCCGGAGGTCTGATCATGGATTGGTCACTGTTGCAACTCCCGCTCTGGATTATCGCCGGTGGGGTCTCTTTCTACTTCAGCCTCGGCAATGCCAGAGTCTGGACCAGTATTGCGGTCGGTTTTTTTCTTATTCTCATCGGGGAGATACTCCCCGCCGCGTTCAGCTTTCTCCCCGGCATGGATATGCCCGAAGTCCGTGCCCTGGCCTCGATCGTCGGTACGATCTCGATTCTGGTCATGAGCCATGGTTTTCAGGAATATTATGTCTTCTCCCGCACCCTGGAACTGGAAGGGAACAAGGCGCTGGTCTATATCGCCACTGTTGCCGTTATTTTCAGCTCAGCGGTCTTTATCCTGATCAACCCGTCACCGACTGCTGAGACCCTGAAAGTGATCAAGATTGTCGAAAACACCAACTGGGTCTTTTTGTCGTTGATCAATATTGACCTGATCCGCAAAATCTACCTCAATATCAAGGACAGCCCGATCAGTAAAGGTTTTGGTGCCTTTATGGCGGTCTTCTTCTTTATTTTCCTCTGGCGCGGGTCTGATCTTTACATTCAGGTCTACGATCTGGTGAACCTGCAGGACGCCTATCCGTTCCGTTACCATCTGTCGGAATTCTGCAGCAACATCGGCAATGTCCTTGCCGGGCTCTCCGTGGCCGGAACGTTTCTTTATCTGGCCAAACTGCTCCGTTAAGCAGCAAGAAGTTTTTCGAATTGGTAAACGAAGGGCCGGGAAAATCCCGGCCCTTCGTTCGTTGCGACTACGTGTGTCAAAAAATCAGTGGTGTTCTCAACGTATATTCGGAGCCGGGTTTATGATGAGGGTGGAATGGAGGTGCTACGAATCCGGACCGGACCTTGTTTCTCCGGGCGTTTGCCGATCTTGTCCTGATAATAAGCACTTAAAATCTGGACATCGGCCTCCATGTCGCCACTCGGTACAACCAGACAATCAACGCCGATCTGCTTGTGCGGGTAGTCAATAAAGCCGAGTGCAATCGGAACGCCGGTTGCAACGGCAATGTGGTAAAAACCGGGTTTCCAGTAGTCGGTCCGACTCCGGGTCCCTTCCGGTGCGATGGCCAGAACAAACCGGTCCCTGCTGTTGAAAATATCGATAACCTTCTTGACGAAGCCTGTGCTACCGCGGCGATCGACCGGGATGCCGCCCAACCGGCGCATGAGACGGCCAAATGGCCACCGAAACAGGGTGTGTTTGCCGACCCAGTTGAAATGAAGCCCGACCGCCCACAGGGCCAGCAGGCCAAAGGGAAAATCCCAGTTGCTGGTGTGCGGGGCGCCGACCAGAACGTATTTGTCACATTGTGGGATGGAAAATGAAACCTGCCAGCCGAAGACGCTGAGCAGGAATGCGGCGACTTTTCTGCGCATGATGAGGTCGATCCTGCAATAAAAAAGCACCCTGTTGCGGGTGCCTGATCTGTTTACTCTTCGCCAAAAACCTGGGCATTGAAGATGTAAATGTCTGTATCCTCGGCCTGCCAGGCATCGGTTGGCAAGCCGGCTTTGATGCAGGTCTGGTTGAGGAATGTTGTGCGGTCCCAGCCGTGTTCGGTGGCGACCTGGGGGAGCAGCACTCCGCGGTAATAGCCTTTTTCAAGGTAGATGCCGTGTGTGCCGATTTCAATCATCTCGATGTCTTCGATCTTTTGCAACGGTGAGAGGACCGAGATGTCGAGGCTCATTCCGCTGAGGTCTGCTTCCTGCAGGGGGTAGAAGCGTGGATCCTTGCTTGCTGAGGCGGCAGCCATTTCGGCCACTTCCTTGAACAGGGGGAGTTCAGATTGAAAATTTCCGATGCAGCCGCGCAGTTTCCCGTCTTGCTTGATGGTGACGAAACAGCCGCGACGAGCGTTCAGGGACTTCTCTTCGCGTGGTTCGGGGCTGACCAGTTGCTGTCTGACTGTCGCCTCGATGGCCTGACGCGCCACCTGAAGCAGGATCTCCTGTTCATTTGAGCTAAGTTCAGAATTCACCCGTCCTCCTGCATGAAAAGAACACCATGATCAGCGGTGTGCGAAATGCCCCTATGCTATGCGGATCGTTCCCATTTTGCAAGTAGGGAGTGCACCGCACCGTTCTTTTATATTGTGAATTCACCCTTGTCGGAAGTAGACACAGCGGCTACTATGAGAAGTTAACACCATGCAAAACTGTCGGGTCTCCCTGTTCATGCGACCGGCAGCATGATTTGTGCTGTTTTTTGTCCGGTTCAGCAGAAAGAGTAAGCCTTATGTCGCAGATCTTCCCGTGGTTACGTGTCGCTGTGTTGACGCTCACCGTATTGATCGGCTGTGCACCGGGTCTGCAGCGGTCCATCGAGTCGGTGACGCCTGCCGAACGGGTGCAATTCTCCAGTCAGTTACACGCGGCCCTCGTCCAGCTTCTCGGTGGCCAGAATCGTGATGAGATCCTGCAGTCGGCTCTCGATCAGGCAGTGCAGCGCGTGGCGCAACCGGCTCCGGTCGTAACTCTGGTCAATGATGATACGCCGCACTTACTCGCCCTGCCTGACAGCCGCATCATTGTCAGTCAGGGGCTTTTGCTGACGATTCCTGATGCCGACACCCTGACGGCGCTCTTGGCACACGCTCTTGGCCATGCCCGCCATCAGCATTCTTTGCAAGCGATTCTGCGCATCACCGCCCGCGGCCCATCACCTGTCGATTCGGCGGTTGTCAGTTGGGGCGGGACCGTCTCAGGGATGCTTCTCGATACAAAATACACTGAAGCCGAGGAGATGGTTGCGGACAGGACGGCCCTTGTGTTGCTGGCTGATAGCGGCCTCGATCCACAGGCGTTGTTGCGTCAGTTGGCCCCGGGTTCGCCTGCCGGCGCTGGCCTGGGGCGTCACCCGCTTTCGGCACCGCGTCTGGCTGCGGCTGTGAGCGTTGCGCATGGTCTCGTGCCCGCTGCTGCGAAACCCATTGACCCCGCTGTCTTTACCGCCGCCCGGACAATACTTGATGTGTCACAGCCCGGTTATGCCCTTTATCATCAGGCCCGTTTGACGGAGAAATCGGGTTCAAGTGATCGCGCCTTGCCCCTTTACCTGAAGGCGGCGGGAGAGGGGCAGGAGGCTTCGCTTTTGTTGACCGGTCTTGGGATGGCCTATCTGCGACAAGATGCTCTGGTTGCGGCGCGGCAGCATCTGACGCGTGCCCTGCATGCCGACAACGACTACTACTATTCGCACCTTGGCCTCGGTTATATCGCCCTCCTGCAGAACGATAACGCGCGTGCGGTCAGCCATCTACAGCGTAGCCTCAAGTTGCTGCCGACCGTACGCGGCGGGTTTTTGCTGGCCGAGGCCCGGGCCGCTCGTGGAGAGGTTGAAGCCGCAATTAAACTCTATAAATCTGTCGTTGCGGCCGACCCGAAAGGGTTTGGCCGCACCGCGCAGTCGCGCCTGACCGCCCTCGGGGTGAGCCCATGAGCCGTCCGATTCCGCCGCTGTATCCGGGCGAGGTGGTCAACTGGGAGGCGCGACCGGCACCGCGCTGCTACACGTTTCGCAATTGGCGGCACAGCCTGTTCGGGTTGACCATCCTGCTTTTGGCCGGGGCCTGGTTGGCCGTGGGACTGAATCTCGATGCTGAGGCCGGCACGGTCTGTTACAGTCTTTTCCCCCTGCCGGTGGTGATTGTCAGCCTCTGGCTGGTTTTTGGCCATCTGCTGGTTGCTCGCCTCGAATGGGACGGGGTCTGGTATGCTTTGACTGACCGTCGATTGCTGGTTCATCGTGGCCTGTTGCGGCGGCGCTGGTCGTCCCTGCCACTACCCGATGTGGTCTGGTTCCGGCTGATCCTGCACAGTCTCGAACTTGGGACCGTCACGGTTCGTGCCGGCAGCGATGGCTCTGACCGTCTGGTTCTGGCCTGTATCGAGCAGCCGCGCAGCCTGACAGATCGGCTTGAGGTGATCGTCCGTGATAATGGCCACTTGGCAAAGGTTGAGGAGTGAGGCATTGGGGGTGAATCCCGCAGGCTCACAACTTTCTGAATGATAAGGTGTAATGAGGATTCATGACGAAACAGTTCTATCTTGAAACGTTTGGCTGCCAGATGAATGTGGTCGACTCCGAACGGATCGTCGACCTGTTGACCGGCATCGGTTACCAGGCGGCGGCGACACCCGAGGAGGCAGATCTGGTGCTGTTGAATACCTGTTCGGTGCGTGACAAGGCCGAGCGCAAGGTCTACGGTCATCTCGGCCGCTTCAAGCCGTTAAAAGATCGCAACCCTGATCTGATCATCGGCGTCGGTGGTTGCGTCGCCCAGCAGGAAGGGGAGAAGCTCCTGGCCAAGGTTCCTTATCTTGACCTGGTGTTCGGCACCCACAATGTGCACAAGCTGGCAGAGATGGTACAGGCCGTGGAGACCAACCGGGTCCGTTGCCACCAGACCGAGTTTCTTGATCGCGACACCCGGCTGCAGCTCTTTCCGCAACGCCGTGGCGGTGATGCGGTGACGCGCTTCATTACGGTGATGCAGGGGTGCGATAATTTCTGCTCCTACTGCGTGGTCCCCCATGTGCGCGGTCGTGAGATCAGTCGCCCGAGCGCTGATGTGCTGGCCGAAGTGACGGAATTGGCGGGCGCCGGAGTTCGTGAGATCACCCTGATCGGCCAGAATGTCAACTCCTATGGTGTCAACGACAGCGCTGAGCCCGATTTTGCCACTCTGCTGGAGATGGTGGCAGCGGTTGACGGGATTGAGCGGATTCGCTTCACCACCTCGCATCCGAAGGATATTTCCGATGCCTTGATTGCGACTTTCGGTCGGCTCGGTAAACTGTGTCACCATATCCATCTTCCGGTGCAGTGCGGCTCCGACCGTATCTTGAAGCTGATGAATCGCGGTTACACCCGGGCTCACTATCTCGACCGGATTGAGCGGTTGCGTGCCGTCTGCCCGGAGATTCGCTTTACCACCGACGTTATTGTCGGCTTTCCGGGGGAGACCGAGGACGATTTTGCCGCGACCCTCGATCTGGTCAAGACCGTGCGTTATGCCGATGCCTTCACCTTCCTCTATTCGCCGCGCCCCGGTACTGCCGCTGCGCAGATGGAGGATGATCTGACTGCTGCCGTCAAACAGGAGCGTTTCGATCGCTTATTGCAACTGCAACAGACGATCAGTGCCGAGATCTGGGCGAGTGATAACGGTCAGGTGCTGCCGGTGCTGGTCGAAGGGGTCAGTCGACAAGGTGGTGGCCAGCTGTTCGGTCGCAGCACCTGGAACCGGATCGTCAATTTTGCCGGTGATTCCGATCTGGTCGGTCGTGTCGTGCCGGTGAAGGTCACCCGTAACTATCGCAATTCGCAGCTTGGCACACGTGCATAGGGAGAGAACCATGGCCAAGGGGCGTATCCTTGCCATCGACAACGAGAAGTTCTATCAGCGATTCTACCGCAATCTGCTCGAAGAGCAGGGGTACGAGTTGACGGTGACCGATGGCCCCGCCGCCGGTCTGGCAGCGCTGGGAGTACAGCCTTATGACCTGGTGATCGCCGACATCCGGCTGCCCGGACTTGAGGGCCCGGCTCTGGTCGACGCCATTCGCAAGCAGGCACCCCAGCAGGAGATTCTCGCCGTCTGCGAACTGCAGGATGTCAATATCGCCATACAGGCGGTCAAGCTCGGCATTTTTGGTTATATGCTCAAACCACTCAACGCCGAAGAGCTGCTGTTACAGATCGATCGCTGCCTGTTCCGGCAGTCGGTTAACCGCGAACACCGCAAACTGCTGGAAGAGAACCTCGAATTCCATGCCTTGCTCTCCCAGTACAACCGCTGCCTTGCTCTGCTGCAGGTCGATGATCTCGACCGTTTCGGGGATTTGTTGCTTGACACCCTGATGGAGCTTCTGGTTGCCGAAGGGGGGATCCTCTGGCTCAGTGAAGGTGAAGGAGAGCAGTACCGTTTCCGTAGTCGACGCGGTCTTGGCCGGCTGCGACCGGGCGAGGAGTTAATCACGCCCGGCAGCGGTGACGAACGGATGATGCATGCGGGACGTGCCGTGCTGTTGCAGGACGGGCGGATTCTGGTGCTGCCGGTTTGCCATGAGGGGAAGGTGCTGGCAATGGTGCGCATCGAAACCCCGACCGGACGCCGAAAATTCAGCCCACGCGATCAGCGCATCGCCGACTTTGTTGCCGATTTTGCCGCCTGTTCCCTGCAGCACATTCTGCGTATTCGCGAGCTCGAACGAGGAAGTCTGCGTGCCGCCGATCGCGATGTCTACAACATGGCCTTTTTTCGCGATTATGCCGAGCGTGAGCTGTATAAAGCACGACGTTACAACCGTAAACTCTCCTTCGTCCGGTTGGTGATCGACAACCACGCCAGGCTTAAGGGCCGTTTTCACGATCGTGACATGGCCACCGTGCAGAGCCAGATGATCAAGCTGGTTAATGGTGTCCTGCGTGACGCTGATATCATGGCGCTGCACAGTGATGACAGTTTTTATATCCTGTTGCCGGAGACCGATTACTGGGGGTCACTGGTCATGCAGCGTCGCCTGCGTCAGGCCCTCAGCGGGCAGTTGCGCATCGGTGATATGCACAAGGATGCCCAATTCGATGTCTACTTGCGCTCGGCGGCTTTTCCGGTCGACGGGACCACCCTTGAAGACCTGGAGCGCGTGGCGGACCGGCGTATGGAGCGCTTGCGCACCAGCCTGTTTTACCGCAGCGATTTGCAATCGTTGCCCTTCTGGCCGGTGGTGGAGAAGATCCTCGGCCCGCCTGACAGCCTGTTGGCTGGTGAGCGTCTGCGCGTGCCTGCGGCACAGAAGCGCTTCGAGACCTCTGGCCGCAGCTGTTATGGATTGATGCCGCGCTCACGCCTGGTCGAAATCCTCCGTGCGTTCTGTCGTGAGGTGACCGAGTCCCCGCTGGTAAGGGGGGTGATTTACTGTGGTTGCAGCGATTTTGACGCGTTGCGTGGCAGCCTGCGTTCTTTGCGGGAGATTGAACAGACCGCGACCTCCTTCTTTCTTCTCGGTGGCAATAAGCGGGTTGAGTGGGAGATGCAACGGGTGATGCCGATCTTTATCGATGAACCGGTCTTTCGCCAGACGACCTTTTTGCTATACCTGAACGAGGACTACGCCTACGCCCTGTTTGCACGGCCGACGGCAGAGGGGCTGGTCGGTTTTCACACCTCCGATTTTTATTTTGTCGAAAACATGATCGCCCGGTTGCAGGAGCAATATCAATTGCGCGCGCAGGTGTAAACGATGAACAAGGAAATCCGGACCACCCCTATGATTCTTCTGGCCAGCGCCAGTTCACTCTTTGCGCCGCTGGCCGGCCCTCTGCGCCAACGCGGCTGTCGGGTCGAAGAGTGCGTCGATGGCGCCAAAACGCTGGAAGTGGCGTTGCGTGACGCCCCTGACCTGTTGCTGGTCGACACCAGCTTGCCGGTTTTAGGTCCCGATCGCCTGGCCGCTCTGTTGCGCACCAACCGACGCACAGAAGAGGCGGCGATCTTTTTTGTCGGTACGGAAGGTGAGGACGTCAACGGTTTTCGTGCTTCCACCGATCGTTTTGTAACCCGGCCCTTTAATGTCGAACAGTTGCTTGGCGAAATCCGCATCCTGTTTACTGCCAGGCGACGTAGCTCCGAACTCGCCGAGGCGCGGACCGAAGTTGAGGGAGATCTGCAGCAGATCAGCCTACCCGACCTGCTCCAGGTCTTTGCCATGAACCAGAAGGATGGTGTCCTTGCACTGGCGCATCACAACCGCAAAGGGTATGTCTATCTCTCCTCCGGACAGCCGATCAATGCGCGTGTCGGTCAGGCGAATGGGGTCAAAGCCTTCTTTCGTCTGTTGCAGTGGGAACAGGGGGTCTTCCGTTTTACCCCCGGGCAGCCACAAACCGAGAACCGCATCACCCATACGACCGATCAATTGTTGTTGGAGGGGATGCGGCAGAACGACGAAATGCGGGCACAGATGTCGAGCTTCCCCGCAGTCACTGCGCTCCTTGAGCTGGCGGTGCCGGCAGACCGTTTACCTGAAGGACTACGGCCGGCGACCCTGGAGCTGTTGCGCAGTCTCGGCGAACGACCACAGGTCGGGGATATCGTCGAAGCCAGCCCGCAGAGCGATTATGAGGTGTTGCAGGTGCTGCGTTCCCTGCTCGAGAAAGGGCTGGTGCGTGAGCAGGCGCAAAGTGCCGCGACCACCAACCTGACCGCATTTTTGTCTCTGGCCGAGATTGTGGCCATCAAGGAGTTTCTCGGCGAAGGAAGCTCTCTGGCTGAATCGCTATCGGCCAAACTGATCCTGCTGGCGACCAATGATGACGAAGTCAGTGCCTTTTTGCAGGCCCTGCAGGGGATCGATGAATTCGAACCTGAGAGCGACTTCTTTCACGGTGCCGGCAGCTTGACTCTGGGGGATGTCGGTCGCCTGGAGATCACTAGCGCCTTTCACCTGCGCCTGTTCGTCCTGCCGGCCGAAGCCCTCGCCGCACCGTTGTGGCGTCCCTTCTGCCATCGCCTGTTCGGCGTACTCTCCCTGGCCGGCAACGACAACCTGCAGGAGGCTGAGCGCTACTTTTCCCAGACCATGCATATGCCGGTGGCGCGGAGTCGGGATCGAAACGCGCTGGGCGGCGTGCTGCCCTTGCGCCGTAATGATCGCTCAGGATTGCGTCGCCTGCTACAGTTTTTTGCGGCCCACTTTACCGGTGGAGACTCCTAGGGCAGGGGAGGCTGTTACTTTGCCGCGCCGAAAATGAATTGTCACACCTGTTTGATGGCCTACGTTTTACACCTGATGTTCTGGAGGTTTTTATGATCGATCTGCACACCCACACCCTGTTCAGTGATGGCGAACTTATTCCGTCTGAGCTGGCACGCCGGGCGGTCGTGAAAGGGTACACGGCCATCGGTATGACTGACCATGGCGATCAGTCGAATCTCGACTTGATTATTCCGCGCCTGGTACGCGTGGCGACCGATCTGTCACGGGCCTGGGGAATCACCATCATTCCCGGCATCGAACTGACCCACGTGCCGCCGGCCCATTTTGCCGAGGCCGTACGCGAAGCGCGGCGACTTGGTGCCAAACTGGTGCTCGGTCATGGCGAGACCATCGTCGAGCCGGTGGCGCCGACCACTAATCGTGCCGCCATTGAGGCCGGGGTTGATGTTCTTGCTCACCCGGGACTCATCAGCGATGACGATGCTGCCCTTGCTGCAAAATGCGGGGTTCTGCTTGAAATCACAACGCGCAAGGGTCACAGTCTGACCAATGGCCATGTTGTCCGCATGGCGCAGAAACACGGTGCCAGCCTGGTGGTCAACAACGACGCCCACGCCCCCGGCGACCTGGTCAGCCCGGAGATGGCCGAGCAGATCGCCCTCGGCGCCGGATTGACCCCGGCCGAGTTTCTGCAGGCGCAGGATAATGCCGCCGAGCTGATTCGTAGGCGACTCGGGTGAGTTGTGTTGTCAATAAGGCACAAAGAAGGTATTGACGCAGAGACGCTGAGACGCAGAGTATGTTCAATCAGGAATGACAACCTAATATTTTCTCAGCGCCTCTGCGTCTCTGCGTCAATATGTTTTGTGGTTGTTTTGCCTTTAATCGGATGATGAGGAAAAAGATGGACGAAAAAGCATACGATTTTTTGAAAGAACTGGTCGAAGCCCCGAGCCCGTCAGGGTTTGAACAACCGGCCCAGCGCGTGATGCGCCGCCACCTGGAAGGGTGCGTCGACGAACTGCGTACCGATGTCATGGGTAATCTCATCGGCCGGATCGATGCCGGCAAAAAAGGGGCACCGCGGGTGATGCTCGCCGGCCATTGTGACGAGATCGGCTTCATGGTCAAGTACATCGATGATCAGGGCTATCTTAATTTTGCGCCGATCGGTGGGGTTGATGCCCATCTGGTGCCCGGACACCGGGTCACCGTGCATGGCGTGGCCGGTCCGATCCGCGGCGTCGTCGGCAAAAAGCCGATCCACCTGATGGAGGCCAAGGAGCGCGAGACGGTCGTCAAGTTCAAGGACCAGTACATCGATATCGGTGCCAGTGATCGCGCTGCCGCCGAAGAACTTATCGCCATTGGTGACCCGGTCACCTTTGCCGCCGGCCTTGAGCGTTTGCAGGGCGATCGGGTTGTCTCCCGTGCCTTTGATGACAAGATGGGGGCCTGGATCGTGGCCCGGGTACTGCAGGAAGTCCGGCGGGCCGGAAAATCGTCNNTGCAGGAGGAGATCGGCCTGCGCGGAGCCACCACCAGCGCCTACGGCATCGATCCACACGTCGGTATTGCCATCGATGTCGGTTTCGCCTCTGACTCCCCCGGTATTGATAAGCGTGAGATCGGTGATCACAAGCTCGGTGGCGGCCCGGTGATCGCCCGCGGTGCAAATATCAATCCGGTTCTGTTCGATTTGCTGGTGGCGACCGCCAAGGCGGAGAAGATTCCCTACCAGATCGATGGGGCCAACCGGGCAACCGGGACCGACGCCAACGTCATCCAGCTGGCCCGTGGTGGTGTCGCCGCCGCCCTGATCAGCGTGCCTCTGCGCTATATGCACTCACCGTCCGAAGTGCTGGCGCTGGGCGATCTCAACGCCACCGTCCGCCTGCTCACAGCGCTGATGGTGCGGATCACAGATCCGGCCATGTTCATCCCGAGTTGACTTGAAGACAGCACCTGCGTCAACCGTGCGCGGGGTGCTGTTTTTGCTTGACGCTGATCGCTACCGTCTTGTAGTGTCGCCGATTAATATTTTCGTAACAGCAATACGAAAATCTGATGCAAAAACATCAAAAATAGTTCTCACCACGAAGGACACGAAGGACACGAAGAAGGCCTTTTTAGAGTTTAAGACGTTAAACCCTTCATCGATTTTCTTCGTGTTCTCCGTGCCCTTCGTGGTGGACGTATCTTTTATTTGATTTTTCTTCCCCGCAGGCGCGTCGTTATCGGCGTGCCGTCCCAACCGCTGCAAAAGGAGTGACCTATGCTCGATCCGGAGATTCGTGAAGGCCTGACGTTCGACGATGTTCTGCTGCTCCCCGCCCACTCCCGGATCCTGCCGAAAGAGGCTGACCTCACCACCCGGTTGACCACCGGCATCAGCCTGAAAATCCCTCTGCTCTCTGCCGCCATGGATACGGTGACCGAGGCGCGCACCGCCATCTGTATGGCGCGCGAAGGCGGTCTTGGGATTGTGCACAAAAACATGACCCCGCAGGTCCAGGCCCTTGAAGTTGATCAGGTGAAGAAGTCGGAGAGCGGCATGATTGTCGACCCGATCACCATGGACCCCGACCAGAAAATTTTCGAAGCGTTGCAGGTGATGGAGAAATACCGTATCTCCGGCATCCCGATTACCAAAAACGGCAAACTGGTCGGCATCCTGACCAACCGTGACCTGCGCTTTGAAACCAACTTTGGCCAGCCGATCTCCAGTGTCATGACCAAGGACAAGCTGGTTACCGTGCCGCCGGGGACGACCCTGGAAGAGGCCAAATTTCACCTGCACAAACACCGCATCGAGAAACTGCTGGTGGTCGATGCCGACTACCGGCTCACCGGTCTGATCACCATCAAGGATATCGAGAAGGTCCGTAAATATCCTAATGCCTGCAAGGATGACCTCGGTCGACTGCGGGTCGGCGCCGCCATCGGCGTCGGTCCCGACCGTGAGGAGCGCCTTGCCGCCCTGATCGCCGCCGGGGTCGATGTGGTCGTCATCGATACCGCACACGGTCACTCGCAGGCGGTTATCGACGTCGTGGCTGAAGTGCGGCGTCAGTATCCCGATCTGCAGCTCATTGCCGGCAACATCGCCACCGCCGATGCGGCCAAGGCGCTGATCAAGGCCGGAGTCAACGGAGTCAAGGTCGGCATCGGTCCCGGTTCGATCTGCACCACCCGCGTCGTCGCCGGCGTCGGTGTGCCGCAGATCACCGCCATTGCCGATGTTGCCCGGGTGACCCAGAAGGCCGGTATCCCTCTGATTGCCGACGGCGGTATCAAGTACTCCGGTGAGCTGCCGAAAGCGGTCGCGGCCGGCGCTGATGTCATCATGATCGGTTCCCTGTTCGCCGGGACCGAAGAATCGCCCGGCGAGACCATCCTCTACCAAGGGCGGACTTACAAATCCTACCGCGGCATGGGCAGCCTCGGCGCCATGAAGCAGGGGAGCAAGGATCGCTACTTCCAGAGTGATGAAGCCGACGTCAAGCTGGTTCCGGAAGGGATTGAGGGACGCGTCCCTTATCGCGGCCCGCTCTCCGACAATATCCACCAGCTCCTCGGCGGCCTGCGCTCCGGCATGGGCTACACCGGTTGCCACACCATCGCCGAGTTGCAGAAAAATGCCCGCTTCATGCGCATCACCAACGCCGGCCTGCGCGAGTCGCATGTGCATGATGTCGCGATTACCCATGAAGCGCCGAACTATCGCGTCGAGCGCATCGGCTAGGCTGCGCTTTTCGCGCAGCAGGAGTCAGGAGTCAGGAGTCAGGAGTCAGGAGTCAGGAGTCAGGAGTCAGGAGTCAGGAGTCAGGAGTCAGGAGGGGGTATGAATTTTGAGGATCTTGATGTCTGGGAACGATCGGCTCGGCTTTCGGCTGACATCTACAACGCGTTGGCGGATCTGAGAGACTTTGGTTTTCGAGATCAGATCAGTCGTGCTGGCCTCTCGGTACCGAGTAACATCGCTGAAGGATTCGAGCGTTGCTCAGTGAAGGAGTGTACGAACTTTCTTTCCTATGCACGGGGTTCATGCGGTGAGCTCCGAACCCACATCCTGATTGGCATGGAGATAGGTTATATCCCACGAGAGATCGGGAAATCATGGGTTCGAGAATCGCGGGAGCTTTCAGCGATGATTACATCTCTCATGACGGCCAAAAAGGCTTTTCTGAAACCTGAGACCTGAATCCTGATATCTCAAAGATGCAATTGCACTCTCCCACGGAATATAATATGGATATCCACAACGAAAAAATCCTCATCCTCGATTTCGGTTCCCAGTACACCCAGCTCATCGCCCGTCGCGTGCGTGAGGCCCATGTCTATTGCGAGCTGCACCCTTTTGATATGCCCCTTGAGGCCATCAAGGCCTTTGCGCCGCAGGGTATCATTCTTTCCGGTGGCCCGAAGTCGGTCTACGAAGAGGGGGCCCCGGCGGTGGCGGAGGAGCTGTTCGAACTCGGTGTTCCGGTGCTGGGGATCTGTTACGGCATGCAGTTGATGAGCCGTCACTTCGGTGGGGAGGTGGTGCCGGCCGGTAAACGCGAATTCGGTCACGCCGACCTGTTTGCCCAAGGGGTACCGGGCCCGCTGTTTGACGGCTTTTTCGTCGACGGTCACAGCCCGGTCTGGATGAGCCACGGTGACCATGTTGAGACCGTGCCGACTGGATTCGAAGTGGTTGCCGGTACCGGCAATGCTCCGGTCTGCGCCATCCAGAATCTGGCCAGGAAGCAGTACGGTGTGCAGTTTCACCCCGAGGTCAACCATACGCCGCGCGGCGAACTGCTGATCGACACCTTTGTCCGCAAGATCTGTGCGTGCAACGGGCAGTGGACGCCAGGGCAGATTATTGCCGATGCCGTTGAGCGAATCCGTAACCAGGTCGGCAGCGATCAGGTTATTCTCGGCCTCTCCGGCGGCGTCGACTCCTCGGTGGCGGCGGCGCTGATTCATCGCGCCATCGGCGATCAGCTCACCTGCGTCTTTGTCGACAACGGCCTGCTGCGCCTCGGCGAGGGAGACCAGGTCATGGCGACCTTTGCCGAGAACCTCGGCGTCAAGGTGATCCGCGTCGATGCCGAAGAACTCTTTTTGAACAAGCTGGCCGGCGAGAGCGATCCGGAGAAGAAACGTAAAATTATCGGCGGGTTGTTTGTCGATATCTTTGAAGCAGAGTCGAAGAAGCTCACCGACGCCAACTGGTTGGCCCAGGGGACCATCTACCCCGATGTCATCGAGTCGGCCGGGGCCAAGACCGGCAAAGCGCACAATATCAAGAGCCATCACAATGTCGGCGGTCTGCCCGATTACATGAAGCTGCAGCTTCTGGAGCCGCTGCGGGAGCTGTTCAAGGACGAAGTACGTGCCATCGGCGAGGAGCTCGGTCTGCCACACCGCATGGTCTGGCGCCACCCGTTCCCGGGGCCCGGCCTTGGCGTGCGCATCCTTGGTGCGGTGAAAAAGGAATATTGCGATATCCTGCGCCAGGCCGACGCCATCTATATCGAGGAACTCTACAGCAGCGGCCACTACGACAAAATCAGCCAGGCCTTTGCCGTTTTTCTGCCGGTCAAGAGTGTCGGCGTCATGGGTGATGGCCGTACCTACGAATACGTTGTTGCCCTGCGTGCGGTGGAGACCAAGGATTTTATGACCGCCGGCTGGTACCCGATGCCCTACGAAGACCTGGCCCGGATCAGTAACCGGATCATCAACGAAGTGCGTGGCGTCAATCGCGTCACCTATGATATCTCCAGCAAACCACCGGCAACTATTGAGTGGGAGTAACCCGTCACCGGAAAACGAATAAAAGGGCCCGTCGCATGACAGGCCCTTTTTTAATGGCGTGATCAATATATCGGCGACAACTTATCGTGCCGGTTGCCCGAGCACTCTGCCGACGGCCTTGATCTCATCCTGAGAAAGGTCTTTCGGGTAGGCCATGGGCGGAATGCGGCGGATGGCGGAAGTGGTCCGGTCACGGAGCGATCCACTTTTTTTCAAGAGCGTTGCGACGGCTGGCTGTCTCAGTTGCTTTAAATGTTTTGCTATATGATGTATAAGTTGAAGACCAATCTCACCGAGGAGGGTTTATGGGCGACAGCCAGACCACGCTGCAAGAGTTGAAAGACCGCATGGCCTCTTTCGTGCGTGAACGCGACTGGGAGCAGTTCCACACTCCGAAGAACCTCTCCATGTCGATTGCCATCGAGGCGGCCGAGCTCATGGAGCACTTCCAGTGGCTGACCGTTGAGCAGTCGAAGTCCCTTGACGCCGAGCATCTGGCCGCCATCGGCGAGGAGTTGGCCGATATCGTCATCTACTCCCTGTCTCTTGCAAACAATCTTGGTTTGGACCTGTCTCGGACCGTGATTGCCAAGATGGAGAAGAATATCCGCAAGTATCCGTCCGACAAGGTGCGGGGCAAATCGCACAAGTACACCTTCTACCAGGAGTCGGACGGCGGTGAACGTTAAACGCCCCGGAAAACCGGCGAAAAAATACAGTCAGGCGGCGCGGTTGCACGATGTCATCCGCATCCTCGAAGCGCGTTACGGGGCGACGGTTGACGAGATCGCCGAAGAGGCGCAGGTGACCCGGCGTACGGTCTATCGCGATCTCGATGCCATCCGTGATGCCGGCTACCCGCTGGTCAGCGACAAGGAATCGGATGGGCGTACCCTGTACCGTTTTCTCACCGGCTTCAAAAAAATTCCACCGATTACTTTTTCCCTCGAAGAGCTGATGACCCTGTACCTGTGTCGCGGTCAGCTCGCTTTTTTGCAGGGGACACCGTTTCAGGACGATCTTGACGCAATTTTTGGCCGAATCCGTTCCAGTTTGCCGCCGCGCAGTGTCGCTCATCTTGAGCGGATCGCCTCGGCCGCGGCGCCCCGTTTTCAGGGGGTGCGAGATTATCAGGGGAAGAAGGGACTGCTTGCTGATCTGCGTAAAGCGCTTCTGCACCAGTATCGCTGCAAACTGGCTTACACTCCGCCACATCGTGAGACGGCAGAGTATCTGTTCGACCCTTACACCCTGCTGTTCTACAACAGCTCGCTCTACCTTGGCGGTTTTGCCCACAATCGTTCGGCTCTGCGCCTGTTTCTGGTCGACCGTGTCGATCGGGTCGAGTTGACTGCCGAGCGCTTCGAAGTTCCGGATGATTATACGGCTGATGATCTGACCGGAAGCGCCTTTGGCCTGATCGAAGGGGAGGGGTACGAGATGACGGTTCGTTTTGGCAGCGCTGTCGCCCATCTGGTGCGCGAACGGCACTGGCATCCGAGCCAGACCCTGCAGGAGCAGGCGGACGGTTCGCTGCTGCTGTCGCTGCAGGCCAGCGGCGACAAGGAGATTCTCGCCTGGCTGTACTCCTACCTGCCCGATGTCGAAGTGCTGCAGCCTGAATCCTTGCGAGAACAGTTCCTGCAGGGACTGCGCTCTGCCTTAGGCGGGACCGCAGCCCCCTCTGACCCCGTGTGACATATTCTGTCCTAAAGGCCCTCTATCTTGATCGTGAACCCAAAGACGAACAAGGGAGGTGCCTTATGGTCTGGCTTGATGTGCAGGATGTCTACGGTCAAACCCTCTATTTTGATATCCGCCGCGTCGAACGGCAGCGGCAGGGTGGGCGGTGGCAACCGTCCCTGAGTGGTATTTGCGGTAATGGCATTTTCGAGTTGTCGGTCAAGGTTGAACCGGCCGGCAACGGGCGCGTTCATCTGCCGATGGGGTTGGCCCGCGATGGAGAGGCGGCCCAGCTCCTGAACGCCGTCGATCGCAATGCTCTGGAGGAGTCACTACTGGCTGCCGCCCGGGTTCATACCGGTAGCGCCAGTGTCTGGCACCCCTGGCACGGCAGCCGTCAGACCGGGGTTGCCGAAGCCGCGCCGATTTGGCAGCACATGAGTTGATAGGTCGTTGCTTTTTGCCGGGGGCTGCGGTAAAACAGGGACTCGTTTCTTATCAATTGTAAGGATCCTCCTGTCATGTCGCGATCCCTGGTTCTTGCCTCGACCAGCCCCTATCGGCGCGAGCTGCTGCATCAGCTCGGTCTGCCGTTTTTCACTGCCGCCCCGCTCTATATCGAGAAGATCGAGCAGGGGGTGGCCCCTGAACTTCTGGTCAAACACCTCGCCAGCCGCAAGGCCGAGAGTCTGATCCGCCATTATCCAGACGCAGTAATCATCGGCTCTGACCAGGTTTTTATCGATCCGCGCAAGCGGATTCTCGGCAAACCGGGCAACCGCGCCGACGCCATTCGCCAACTGACCGCCATGGTCGGTCACAGCCATACCTTCTATACCGGGGTAGCGGTCTGCGATGCGGCCAGCGGCGAGACCATCACCGATTTTTCCGCCTTCACCGTCACCCTGCGGAAGCTGAAGCCCGAGCAGATCGCCGCCTACGTCGACCGCGAGCGCCCCTTCGACTGCGCCGGATCCTTTCGTATCGAAGGTCTCGGTATTGCCCTGATGGAGAAGATGTCGGGCGACGACTACACCAGCCTGATCGGCCTGCCGCTGATCAAGCTCACCGGGATGCTGGAGCATTTCGGTATCCAGGTGTTGTGACCGGAAGGAATCAAAAGTCAGGTATCAGGTATCAGGTATCAGGTATCAGGAAAGACGCCGAGCCTGACGTCCCTGAATCTTTGGTGCCGTATATCTGTCTCTCTGATCCTGTTATCTGAAGCCTGAAATCTTTTTGTCTGAAACCTGAAACCTGAAACCTATTTTTGAGACCTGATACCTTCTTTATGAAACACGCCGATTTCGTTCATTTGCACCTGCACAGCCAGTACAGCCTGCTCGATGGGGCGATCAAGATCCCTGATCTGGTCAAACGCGCCCACGACCTGCATATGCCGGCGGTGGCGGTGACCGATCATGGCAACATGTTCGGCGCTATCGAGTTTTTTCTCGAGGCGAACAAAGTCGGGGTGAAGCCGATTATCGGTTGTGAGATCTACGTCGCACCGGGCTCACGTCACGACAAATCGGGGGTGCGGGTCTCAGGTGAAGCCTCGAATCACCTGCTGCTGCTGGCGATGAACCACACCGGTTACCGCAACCTCTGCCGGCTGGTCTCGGCCGCCTACCGTGAGGGGTTCTACTACAGGCCACGGGTTGACTGGGAACTATTGACTCAATGCAACGAGGGGGTCATTGCGATGAGCGCCTGTCTCGGCGGCGAGGTCCCGCAGCTGCTGTTGCAGAACCGCTTCGACGACGCATTGCGCCGCAGTCAGGAGATTGCCACCGTCTTTGACGATGGCCGCTTCTACCTTGAACTGCAGGAAAACTACATCCCCGAGCAGAAGATCGCCAACGACGGCCTGATCCGGATCGCCCGCGAGGCCGGTCTGCCTCTGGTGGCGACCAACGATTGCCACTACCTGACCCGCGAGAACGCTTACGCCCACGAAGTTCTGCTCTGCATCCAGACCGGCAAGACCATGGATGACAAGGAGCGGATGCGGTTTCACAACGACGAGTTCTACATGAAGACGCCGCAGGAGATGGCGGCTCTGTTCGCTCACGTCCCTGAGGCGCTGCGCAGCACGGTGGAGATCGCCGAGCGTTGTAACCTTGAACTCGATTTCAAGACCTACCACTTTCCGCAATACGAAAAACCGGCCGAACAGACTCTCGACGAAGCGCTGCGCGAACAGTCGCGCGCCGGTCTCGAGGAACGCCTCGCTGTTATCCGTCAGCTGCGCCCCGATTTCTCGGCCGATGACGAAACCCGCTACCGTGAACGCCTTGAGGTCGAACTCAACTGCATTGAGCAGATGGGTTTCCCCGGCTATTTGCTCATCGTCGCTGATTTTATCAACTGGGCCAAGGATCACGGCATCCCGGTCGGTCCGGGTCGCGGCAGCGCCGCCGGCAGCCTGGTCTGCTACGCCATCCGCATCACCGATATCGACCCGCTCCCCTACCACCTGTTGTTTGAGCGTTTCCTGAACCCGGAACGCGTCTCCATGCCGGATATCGACGTTGACTTCTGTATCTATGGCCGGGAGAAGGTCATCGATTACGTGCGCAACAAGTACGGCACGGAGAACGTCGCCCAGATCATCACCTTCGGCACCATGCAGGCCAAGG
>DDWE01000131.1 GCA_002345625.1 Desulfuromonadaceae bacterium UBA2294
AGGCCAAGGTATGACGCACAAGATCAAAGCAACCCAGAACATCTCCCGCGACTGTATGGTCTGCGGAGTGGAGAACGCATTCAGTCTCAAGACCCGTTTCCATGAAACCGAGCAGAATGAAGTCATCGCTATTTTCACCCCGCAACAGGTTCATCAAAGCTATCCGAACATCACCCATGGGGGTATTACCGCAGCCATCCTCGACGAGACCATTGGCCGGGCAATCATGGGTTATTACGATCGCAACACGTTTGGTGTCACTCTTGAGCTGACGGTCAAATACAAAAAGCCGGTCCCCTATGGTGTCGAGCTCAAAGCCATCGGCCGCATCATCAAGGACAGTGGACGCATTTTCGAAGGGACAGGAGAACTCTACCTTCCGGATGGCAGCCTGGCGGCCAGTGCTGAGGGGAAATACATGAAACGGCAGATTGATCAGATCACCGACACGACTTTCATGGAAAGTGCCTGGTTTACCCCCGATGATTTTCCGGAAGAGATCAGTATTTAGACGAAATTTGCGGTTACCACTACACACCGGACAAAACGATGCTTCGACAACAAGACGCCTCGTCCCGTAAGGGTCGAGGCGTTAATCACACCAGTCGCAGCATTCAACCTTTGCGACGGAACCGGCAACGGCCAGAGCACCAATATAACCCTGCGTCACCGGCAGGCTCTTGACCCACCAACCACCGGCAGTCGCGCCCGTAGAGCCGATATGGAGTGCATCAAGTCCGAGGTTCGGCTCCGAGAAGCCTCCCCCCTTCCCCTTCAGCCACGCCTCCTTGCGGGTCCACAGGCGATAGAACTGACGACGCCGGCGCAACGGGGCGATGCTCTGCAACGCCCGGTATTCATTGATGCTGAAAAAGCGCCGCGCGATCGGCTCGTAGTCAAGCCGGACATCGATCGCTTCAAGGTCGACCCCGAGGTCACCGACCCGGCTCACCGCACACAATCCCCAGTCGCCGGAATGCGCCAGATTAAAGAACAGCGGTTGCGGCGGCATATCTGCCAGAAACGGTTTCCCCTGATTCGTGATCGTGAGTTGAACCTGTTGTGGAGTACAGTTCAGGTAACGGGCCAGAATCTGCCGCAATCGGGTACGGGCAGTGCGAAAAGCGGTGGTCTTGTGCGGCAGCAGCAGTCGCTCTGCACGTTCTTGTTCATCGAGTGAGAGCAGTTCTGGCAGAGAGGTGGCACTGGACAAGGGGAAGCGCCAGAGATGGACGGTCGTGTCCGCAAGCGGAAAAGGATAGGTCGGCGTCTGCCATGGCGAAAGGGGGACAGCACACATGATGTGCCTCAGGTTGTTCTGTTTGTGGTCAGCCAGAGACGCAATCTCTCCATCCCGACATCAAATGAGACCTGCGGTGCGTAGCCGAAATCACGCTGTGCAGCGCCAAGATCGAACCAGTGAGCGGTCGACAGTTCACGGGCAACAAAGCGGGTCATGCGCGGCTCACCGGACAGGCGCAGCAACCGGTAGACCGTCTCCAGTACTGCACCGGCGCAATAGGCGATTCGAGGCGAAATGGTCCGGGTGACCGGCGGGAGTCCGCCGGCGGCAAGGATGCGGTTGACAATCTCCCAGATCGGCAACGGCTCCCCTTGTGACAGGAAGTAGGCCTTGCCAGCAACAACTGAACCGATGGCGAGACGATCGGCCGCCTGCAGATGGGCCTGGGCCGCGTTGTCGATATAGATGGTGTCGGCCAGACAGTCGCGATGACCGATGCGCCGCAGCTGCCCCTGTGCTCCGCGCTGAAGAATCCGTGGCACCAGATGGTTGTCCCCCGGCCCCCAGATCAGGTGCGGGCGCAAGGCGACCGTCGCCAGCGCGGCGTCATTGGCCTGTAGCACCAATTGCTCGGCCTCGGCCTTGGTCTGCGGGTAGAAGGCTTCGAAGTGTTGCGGATAAGGGACCGATTCATCGACCCCCTCCATGTCGTGACCGTCAAAGACTACACTCGGCGAGCTGGTGTAGACCAGACGCTCAATGCCGTGTTGTCGGCAGGCGGCAATAACATTGCGGGTGCCGACGACGTTGGCCTGATAAAACGCTTCATACGGGCCCCAGACACCGGCCTTGGCGGCGACATGAAAGACCATGGCACACCCCTTGACCGCATCAGACACAGCCGTAGCGTCAGAGAGCTCACCGCGACAATGTTCAACGCCCAGCGCGGTCAATGCCGGATGGGGATGACGGGAAAAAGTGCGCACCGTATCACCGCGTTCAATCAGCAGCTTGACGATCGCCTGGCCGAGAAAACCGCCACCGCCGGTCACCAGCGCCTTCATGATCGCTGCTCCGCCGCCCACAGCGCCAGTTTCTCGCGAAAGATCTTGGCGTTGTGCCGGATATCGACCGGAAAGGCCGGATGGAACCGGATGGTTTGAATGGTGCGGGTCAGCTCATGGGCCGTTGCCAGATGAAGGAGCTCCTGTCGAATCGCAGCCAGGTCGTACGGTTGAGCAGTCTTTTCGAGCTCGACACAGATCACCGGCGTTTGCTGACCAACGACACCGATGCCGACCAGGGCGCTGCGGAACACCACCGGGTGGGTGTTGAAGATCGCTTCACAGGGGATGGTGAACAGGGTCTGCCTCCCGGTCTCGACCCGGTGTGCCTTGCGGCCGCAAAACCAGATCCGCCCGCCTGGATCACGATAGCCGAGATCACCCATGCGGTGATAAAACCCGCCACCGTGCCTGTCGATAATTTTCCCCAGAACGGTCGATTCGGGCCGGTTGAAATAGCTCGCTGTCACCTGTGGACCTTTGACGACAATCTCACCAATAACACCGTCCGCAACCGGAAGGGCGGCGTTCCAGTCGTCAATCGGAGCATCGGAGATGATGATGATCTGCAGGTCGATGCCGGGGACCGGGCGTCCGACACAGACCCCCTGCCCTTGATCAGTGGCAAAACGGGTATCACCGAGAATTTCACGGCTGCCGATGGAGCAGACCGGCAGCGCTTCGGTGGCGCCGTAGGGGGTAAAGACTTCGGCTGAGGGCGACAGCATGCCGGCAAAACGTTCCAGTACCGACGCCGGCACCGGCGCCCCGGCGGAGATCGCCCGCTTCAGGCTCGGCAACCGGACGCTGTGTTCAACTCCGTAGCGGCCGACCCGGTTGATCAGGGCTGGCGAGCCAAACATGGTAGTGATCCTGAACCTGGCGATGGCGGCAATAATCCGGGTCGGATCGACCGATGCCGGACGGGTGAAGTCCATCTCCGGGATCACCGAGGTCATCCCCAGCGCCGGGGCGAACAGGGCAAACAGGGGAAAGGTCGGCAGATCGATTTCGCCGGGGCGGATGTCGTAGACCTGGCGCAGCAGTTCGACCTGGGCGGCGAAGTTGCCATGACTGTAGACCGCCCCTTTTGGCACTCCGGTGCTGCCACTGGTAAAGAGAATGGCAGCGGTCTCATCAACCGTGGTCTCGGTCGTTGGAAAGTCGCAATCAGCCGGGGTAGAGGTCAACAACCGGTCAAGAGTTGCACCGCCCCAGAACAGCCGACGGCCGACGGTGAGCAGCAGATTGAGATCGGGCCTCCCCCAGCCCAGCAGGACGCGGGCAATATGGGCTTTTGGAATACCGATAAACGCTTCTGGGCGGGCTTCGGCGAAACAGGTCTTGAGGTTTTTGACCCCCATGCCGGGATCGACCAGCACCGGAACGGCGCCGATCTTGAACA
>DDWE01000100.1 GCA_002345625.1 Desulfuromonadaceae bacterium UBA2294
CGGCACTGGCCTTCCGAGGGGGGCTCGACGAACTGAAAAATCGCCTGCAGGGTATCCTCCTGCTGGGCGCGGTTGAGCTCGTCGCAATGGATGACGGTCTCAGGGGCCTCCGCCGCCGGCCACCAGCTGGGGCAGGACCAGTGCATCACCGCATCCTGCCGGTAGGGGATACCGACCAGGTCGCCGACCTCCATCTGACCCAGGCGCAGCGAGGTATAGCGGCGGCCGATCTCCCGGCAGACCTGGATGATCCCCGCCGTCTTTCCCACCCCACGATGGCCGACGACGCAGGGGGTGAGGCTGGTTTTGACGAGGATTTCCTTGAGCACGATTTTCATCTGTTCTACGTTCATGATTCACCTTTGTCCAGGGGATCGGCAACCGGTCGAGCATAGCGCGAAAGGACCGGCCAAGTCCATCCTTGAACGGGTAACGCAAAACGGGGAAGACCGCGCGGCCTTCCCCGTTTGTTCCTGAAGAAGCGCTCCGCTCGCCTAGAGCAGGGCGCGGGCCGCCGCCAATGCCGCGGTGTAGTCGGGCTCGGCGGTCACTTCCTTGACGATCTCCTGATAGGCGAGCATCCCCTTCTGGTCAATGACCAGCACCGCCCGGGCGAGCAGCTTGAGTTCGTCGATGAGCAGGCCGTAGTTCAGACCGAAGGAACGCTCCTGATAGTCGGAGAGTGTCTTCACCTTTTCGATCCCGGCATTGCCGCACCAGCGCTTTTGGGCAAAGGGGAGATCGAGGCTGATGGTGTCGATGACCACCTCCGCCGGCAAGGCGGCACAATCCTGATTGAAACGCCGTGTCATGGTGTCGCAGGTCGGGGTATCGAGGGACGGGACGGTAGTGATCAGGCGGATCTTCCCTTTCGAGTCGGCCAGGGTGACCGGCTGCAGGCCATTATCGACCACGGTGAATTCGGGAGCCATGGCGCCGACGCCGACATCGGGGCCGAGCAGGGTGGCGGGGTTCCCTTTTAAGGTAATGATTCCGGTTCGTTCTTTGTTCATGGGTTAATTCTCCTTGGGTAGATGCGTGAAGTGGTTATTATTCTAGCCTCCACTCCGTAGCTGTCAAGCTACCCACAATGATCCTCCGCTACCAGCTGAAACCAGTGTGGTTCTTACTGTGACAGTTCACCGTACAGTTGCCGGTCCCCGCTGTTGCTCCAGGCGTGTAAGTACCGACAGTGCCACTGCCAACCGGCGCCGGGTCGAGTTGGATGGTCAGTTTTGCCTCGGTCATGGCCGTCGTTGCCAGATCATTGAAGTGGATACCGGCGGCATTGGTCAGCTTGGTCGGGTCGTGACACTCGTTGCAGAGGGTATTTCCCCCCTGAAACCCATTGGCGAGATGGAGACTATGCTCCCCCGAACTGTAGCCGTTGTACTGGGTCGTACCAGCGGCGTGGCAGCTGAGGCAAAGGGCATTTCCGGTCAGGGTGGAGAGGCTGCCGTTCAGCCAATCGAGAGTGGTCTTCCCGCCATGGCAGCTGACATTACTACAGGTACCGGTCGAGGGGTTAGCCCCGTTGGGGGTGAATGTGGGACTGCCACCGGCCCTGGGCATGTAGGCCCCGATGGCGGCCAGTATCGCCACGTCGGCGGGTGCAGTCATGTCGAAGTGGGCAGAGGTGCCGTAGCCGACGCCGTTGTGGCAGGTACTGCAGATGTTGGTCACCCCGGCCAGAGCATTATGAGCGGTGTGGGCACCGGCACGGTTGGGGCGGACGTTTCCGGCCAAACCGGCACCGCTGGGTGGCTGGGTATGACAAGAGACGCAGCCGGTATTATTAACCACCGGGTCGGCGACGTGGCAGACCCCGGTGGAGCAACTGGGACCGATCCCCCCTCCGAGGCTCGCACCGTGACAGAGGGCACAGGCGGTGGAGTAGAGCGCTGTCGGTACGTTGTTGTGCGTATAGCTGACGTCGAACCAGTCAACGCCTTCTCGCGGCACCGCCATGATCGTCGAGACGGATGGATGAGCAGTAAGATCGTTATGACACCCCTCGCAGCCGTTGCCGCCAGCGCTCAAGATCCCGATGTTGAAGCGCGGGTTGCTGCCTGCAACACCAGGCTGGCCATGACATCCTTGACAGTCGATCATGCCGTTAGGGAAGAGGGTCGGGTTGAGGCCTTTGGCATCCGCTCCGTGCTCGGAAGCCTGGGTATAGGTGCTGCCGACGGAGTGGGGTGCGCTACCGGTGGCGGTGAGACTCCACTCCCGGGTCTGAGTGGGATGGCAGCCGACCATATTGGTGGTGCAGGTCGGCGGTGTCACCGTATCGTCATAGCCAAGACCAGCGAACAGTGTTGCAGCCGGATCCCCTTCGAAAGCCGGGGTGTCAAGATTGGCAAAATGCTGCGTGATGAGGGTCGAATCATGGCAAGCGCTGCAGGTCGGGGAGTAGCCGCGGATGTCAGCCCGCCCGCCGACGCCGGCATGTGTGCTGTGCCGCCCGGAGTAGAAACTGTTATTTTCAGGCAGCTGGGCCGCAGTCCCCTGCTCATGGCAGAGGGTACAGTCCTGGTTAACAACCAGACTGCCAGTCAGCCAGTCAGGGGTCGTCTGGCCACCGTGGCAGCTGACATTGGCGCAGACACCCGTCGCCGGATTCCCGCCGACAGGGGTGAAGGTCGCACTCCCCTGCTTGCCATTGTAACCCGCCAAAGAGACATTGGCCGGGGCCGTCGTATCATAGTGGTTGGTGGTATCGCTCCCGGCACCGCTGTGGCAGGCCATGCAGGTACCGGTCGTCGTGGTCAGTCCATCGTGAGTCCCATGGGCGCCGGCCCGGTTGGGGCGGGCGTTTCCAGCCGGACCGAGCCCGTCGGGAGGCGCATTGTGGCAGGAGTTGCAGGTACCCACAACACCGTTGGGGATCCCGGCGCTGTGGCAACTGCCACAATCAGGCAGGACCAGACCGCCGCTCTGTGCATGGCAGGCACTGCAATCAGGAGTCCCGGCGATACTTGCAAGGACATGGCTCGACGCAATAGTACCGCTCGGCAACAGCCAACTGGGGCTGACGGAGTGGGCAGCCCCCGGTCCGGCGGCTCCATGACAGCCGGTGGTGATGCCGTTGGCATTGAGATGGTTATTGTCAAAACAGCTCGGTGCCGCCGGCATCGGCCCGATGCCCTGGGCGGTGGTCTTGTGGCACAGCTGGCAGCCAACTGTATTCAACCCTCGGTGAGAGGAGGCATAAGCATTGTCCTGGGCATCGCCACCGATCCCGGTATCATTGCTCCCCTGCCAGTTGGTCGGATGGGCCTTGGCGGCAGTGTGACAGCCGGAACAGTTTCCGGACGGTTTATTGAGTATCAACGCGTCGGCAATAAAGCCGCCGTCGAACAGGTTCTCCGGCCGGCCGTGACAGTTGCGGCAGTAAAGCTGCTGCGACTTGGCCTGTGGGCCATGGTTGAGGGGATCAGTAAAGCTTGGGACATGGCCGGTAGGCCCGCTAGTTGCCGGTATCCCCCCACCCGGGTGACAGGCGACGCCGCCAAAGGTCGAGAGCAGGCAACTCGGCCCAAAATCCCCACCCTGCAGCGTATTGCCATGGCAAGACGCTGTCGCGCATCTGGTCCAGCTGTCGGTTTCGGCAAAAGTCTGATGATCGGTCACCGTCGTTGTCCAACTCCCAGGGTGCAGTGTAAAGGGAGGACCAGAGGGGTGACAGCTGAAGCAGCTGATGGCGTTGCCACTGCCGGTAAAATCGACACCATGACACAGCGCACAATCACTGGCCGCCCCTTGAGCGGCAGGGTCGGTGGGGTGCAACGACAGCCATCCGGCGGGATGCGCCTGGCTCGTGGTCGGGGCATCGGAATTACCGCTCGAACAGGCAGCCAGCAGCAGCACCAGCATGACCGGCAAAAACCAACCGTTTCCCTGATTTTTCATGATTTGCCTCTTCTCGAATCAACCGTGACAGGGGGCGCAGGTGCGCGCCGCCTTGGGATTGCCGTGACAACGGAAACAGGAACCCGGATCGATGCGCCCATCGATCCGATGCCGCGACAGGTAGTCGCCATGATGGGGGGTACGGGAATAGGTGTCACTCTGGTTCTTCACCGATGGTTTCAGCTCGATGCCGGTCGCATGGCAGGTGTTGCAGAAGCTGGGCTGATGACACATATTGCAGACCTGAACGTTACGTCCGGCGGCATTACGGTGACTCTCGGCAAAGTAGGCCGTGTGGTTAAAGTCGGCAAAGGCCAGAGGCCCACCACGCTCTTCGTGGCAATCGGTACAGGTGGGCCGGTTCCGACCAAGATCCGCCTCAGGCGGATGCTGGGCAGGGAGACTGTAGCCCTGATCATGCACCGAACAGGCGACGAGCAGGAGGAACGAGAACAGGAGCAGCAGGGAAAAAAGCAAGGGTCGTCTGGGCATGGATCGGCTCCTTAAGCAAACGCTCAGTGGTTACACCGGTCAGTAGTCGAAACGGTAGTTGGCCACCAGCATCGTGCGCAAATCGCTGTCGAAATAGGGATCAGAACTGTAATCACCAGAGAGCTTCAACTCCAGCCGGTCATCAAGAAAACGCTGACCGGCACCGAGGGATGCAAAGAAGGAGTTGTCCTGGCCATAGATCGGCTGGTCATAAGCTGCATAAAGGAGGTCGCCGCTGATAAATGCCAGGGGCAAACCGGCCGGCCGGTCCCAATAAAAAAAGGCCCGGCTCAGGATATATTTGTTGTCGGCGGCATCGCCCTGCATGGTACCGACTTCGCCGCCAATCTGGGTCAAATCCTGGCCATGCCAGGTGATCAAGCCAGAGTAGTAGGCAGCCGAACTCGAATTGACATCGTAGGTATAAAACTTGGTCTTGGCCCCGAACTCCCAGTCGCTCGACATCCGCCAGACAACATCGCCACCAAAATTGGTCTGGGCCTCGCCTCCCCGGTTCAGGACATAGAAAGGATTGGGGGTCTGTTTGCCGGGGGCAAAATAGTCCGCATAGGTGTAGTTTTCAAAAAAGGTGCGGAAATTGAAATCGGAGAGGGCGAAACGGGCCTCGTAGAAGTTTTCGCCAAACCCGTCACTCTCCAGGTTGTAGGTGGAGCGACCGGAGAGATTGACCCCGGCTGGCAGAGCGAGAGTCAGATCGAGCCCGAGCCGCTGGTCTTCGGTGCTGCCGTCATTGCTGGTTTTTTGATAGGAGAGCCCGACTTCGTGCAGGCTGTCACTGTGCCAGACGAGTCGACCGCCAAAGATACTGTCGCCACTTCGGCCAGCTGTTGTATCAAACGCGACCGGCAGTCCACCGTAAATAGACAGGACAAAATCGGGACCAAGATCGGTCTGCAGGGAGAGTCCGTCAATGCTGTTGTTGGCCAATCCGCCGATGACATATTGGCGGCCAAGGCGCAGATTCAAATTGTTGAAAGGGCGGGAATAGTTGAGATAACCGTAGAGGAGTTCGCCGTCGGGGTTGTCTTTATAATAATCGCTGTCGTTCAGGTCTTCGCGGGCCCAGCCGTAGAAATGAAACGACAGGCCCCGGGTACTGCGGGCACCGATATCGGCTTGCAGATATTCATAGAGCGGAATAACACTGGCGTCGGCGCTGGTCGACGTGTTGCGCTGCATAAACAACAGCAGCGTCTGTGAGTTCAACCGCACCTCCATCGCCCCGGCGACCGTCGGTGCTGACAGGAGAAGTCCGCACACACCACAGAGAAACCCAAAACGCCGTACTAACTTCCCACAGGGCGAATTCATTCTGCCTCCTTGGACTTTATATGTGGCGGCAAGGATGCGAGCATCCTATAACGGTGGTGTCTGAGGTGGTGTCTGAGGTGGTGGCTGAGGTGGTGTCTGAGGTGTGGTTTAAGTGGTATCAGGTTTTCAACGGAGTGCAATCAATTGTTGACAAGATAAGTAATAAATAATAATGGGCGGGTTTTATACAGGATGATGCCGGCGGCTATCAGACGCAGGTGCCACAGCGGGTGCAACCGGCAACGCAGGGGGGGGTCAGGGTGCCAATGCGGTAGTTTTGATATTCCTGCCATAACCAGTCCCGCTCGACACCGATGTCGATCGACTCCCACGGCAGCGGTTCATGTTGCGTGTAGGGGCGATGGAGAATCGCCTCGGCATCGATGTCGTGCCGGCGACAGACAAACGGATAGCGCTCACCGGCGGCAAGCTCGGGGAGGATTGCCGCCAGACGGCGATCTCCACGCGACAGCAGCCCCTGAAGCAGTGCCGCGCGCGGCGATTCGAAGCTGATGGTGACATTGGGCATCCGGCCAATGGCCGTGCGCAGACGGCGACTGACGGCTTTCAATTCCGATTCAGTGGCCATTGGCGCCCACTGCAGTGGGGTGAACGGTTTCGGTACGAACGGGTTAACCGACAGGTGGATCTGACCAAGCCGTCCCCGTGCGCGACCGGCTTCGAGCCAGATGTTGCGGATCTGCTCCACCAGAACAAGGAGTTCTTCGTGATCGGCAACGGTCTCACCCGGCAATCCAATCAGGACATAAAGCTTCAGGTTCGGAATGGATCCTGCCGCCAGCAAGCTGACGGCACGCAGGATTTGTGGCGTATCGACCTGCTTGTTGATGGCGTCGCGCAAGCGCTGACTGCCGGCTTCCGGGGCCAGTGCGACGGTTTTATGACCTGATTCCTTCAGCACGGCGACATCGACGGCGGTGAGGGTATCCATACGCAGGCTGGCGACGGAGACGCTGCCGCCCCGATCGAGGATCGCCTGTTGCAAGGCGTCGCGGTGGGGATAATCGCCGATGGCGGCACTGACCAGCCCCTGACGTGTGTGCTGGCAAAGGCCGACATCGACCTGACGCAGGACAGCATCGAGACTGCGCTCGCGCGGCGGACGATAGATGTAACCGGCGGCACAGAACCGGCAGCCCCGGGCACAACCGCGCGAGACCTCAGTCAGAGCCATGTCCCCGAATTCAGTGTCGGGCGTCGTAATGAATGAGCGGCAGTCGGCAAGGTCAAGGTCGGCCAGCCACTGACGCTGCACCGGATCCGACGGTGGCAGGGACGGCACATAAATGCCGGGAAGCGTCGCGAGATGGCGCAGGTTGGCATCGGTACGGCCGGCATCTTCCAGCAGCGACGGAAGCAGCTGCGGCAGAATAGCCTCCGCCTCACCGACGGCGACGAGATCGAACAGTTCTGCAAACGGTTCCGGATTGAGAAAGGCGCAGACACCACCGGCCAGAGTCAGCGGCGACCGACCATCCCGATCAGCCACCTTGTAAGGGAGGCGGCCCAGTTCGAACAGCAGGGGGAGATGAAGATAATCGTTTTCAAACGACAGGGAGAAGGCGATCAGATCGAATTCATGCAGCGGTCGCTGACTCTCGATGGAGAGCATCGGCGTGCCGCTGCGCTGGTGCTCGGCGACATCATCCGGGTCCGGCAGCACAAACCGTTCGCAACGGACCCCATCCTGGAGATTGAACCAGCGATGAACACTCAGGAAGCCAAGGTTACTCATCGCCTGGTGATAGGTGTTGGGGTAGACCAGGGCAACGGCCAGTCGCCCGCCGGCCCCGGGCTGCAGATCGGTGGTTTCAGCCGCATGGCGTCGGCGCAGATGATCGATAACTTTACGTGACATAAATGCACATTACAGGTTCAAGTTGCAAGGTTCAAGACTCAAAAGTGACACGACTGACAGCAGTCGATATGCCCCACACCACGCGCACCTTTCGCCTTCCTTCAAAAAAGAAAAGGGGCCGCAAATGCGGCCCCGACGAGGGAGTCGTCAATTCAATACAAGGGTGACACCCCCCTTTGACTGCCGGGCGGAGAGTCGGCAGGGAGACGTCGTTCACAACCAAACTGCTAAAAAAACCTGTCAAGCCGCGCCTTTGCACGGCGCTCAATCAGTCGACCCGTTTGCGGATAAAGGTCGGGATATCGTACTCATCCTCTTCGCTGGTCGGGGTACGGAAAGCCGAGCGCGGCGTGTTCTTGCGCTGTTCGCGAAGGAAGGTCGGTACATCGCGATCACTGGTCTGCTGCAGACGCTTGGCGCGCTCCTTCAATTCATCTTCGGTGCGCTTGGTCTGCTCGAAAGCGCCGCCAAATCCGGTGGCAATGGCCGTGATCTTGATGCTTTCACCCAGATCCTCGTCAATCACCAGACCGATGATAATATTGGCGTCTTCGTGCACCTTGTCATGGATAATGCGCGACGCTTCGTCGAACTCTTCCATGGTCATGGACGACGACCCGGAGATATTGACCAGCACACCGCGAGCGCCGGAGATATCGATCTCTTCCAAAAGCGGGCTGGCAATCGCCATCTGTGCTGCTTCAGCCGCGCGGCGATCGCCGTCGGCAATACCGATCCCCATCATCGCCATGCCGCGCTCGCTCATGATGGCGCGCACATCGGCGAAGTCGACGTTGATCAGACCACTGGTGGTAATCAGGTCGGCGATCCCCTGCACCGCTTGACGCAGCACGTCATCGGCCGGCTTAAAGGCATCGAGGATGCTCATGTGCTTGCCGGCCAGACCGACCAGACGGTCGTTGGGGACGACGATCAGTGAATCGACCACATCCTTGAGCTGGGCGACACCACGGTCCGCCTGCTGCGAGCGCCGTTTCCCCTCGCGGGTGAAGGGACGGGTGACGACGCCGACGGTCAGTGCACCGATCTCTTTGGCCACTTCGGCAATGATCGGCGCCGCACCGGTTCCGGTACCGCCTCCGAGACCGGCGGCAATAAAGACCATGTCCGAACCTTCGAGGTACTCAGCGATGCGGGCCCGGTCCTCCTTCGCCGCGTCACGTCCGACGTCGGGGTCGGCGCCGGCGCCAAGACCCTTGGTCAGTTTGCTGCCGAGCTGCAGTTTGATCGGCGCCTTGCTGTTGCGCAAGGCCTGCGCATCGGTGTTAGCAACAACAAACTCGACGCCGCTGATTTGTGCATTGATCATGGTGTTGACCACGTTGCCGCCGCCGCCACCAACTCCGATCACCTTGATTCTGGCGATCTGCTCTAAACTGTCATCAAATTCAAACATAACTCCCTCCACTTGGGTTTTGGCCGATCTTCTCCGCAAAAAAACCGGCTGTGCTTACCTGCTTAAAAAAACTCGCCAAACCAGTCCTTCATCCGGCGTGTCACCTTGTCAAAAATATTGTCCTGACCGATGGCAAAATTACGGCTCTGCAGATTACGACTGCCGTACTTGACCAAGCCGACGCCAGTTGCATGTATCGGGGAGCTGACCACGTCGGTCAGGCCTCCGATACCGATGGGGATACCACGACGCACCGGCAGGTTGAAGACCTGCTCGGCCAACTCCGGCATCCCCTGTAAAATCGACGAACCACCGGTAATCACCGCCCCGGATGCCACCAGATCTTCATAACCGCTGCGTACGATTTCGCGATTGACCAGGGTGAAGATCTCCTCGACCCGCGGTTCAAGGATCTCGGCGAGTAGCTGACGCGAGAGGACCCGCGGCTCACGACCGCCAACCGACGGCACTTCGATGGTCTCGTCGCGGCCGACCATGGAGGTCAGGCAGCAGCCATAACGATGCTTGATCAGCTCCGCCTCGTTGGTCGGGGTCCGCAAACCAACAGCAATGTCGTTGGTCAGGTGGTTGCCTCCAAGTGACAGCACTGCCGTGTGCTTGATCGCACCGTCAACATAGATAGCGATATCGGTGGTGCCACCGCCGATGTCGATAACCACCACACCGAGTTCCTTTTCGTCTGCGGTCAAGGCCGCTTCGGCCGAAGCAAGCTGCTCCAGCACGATATCGGCAACATCGACACCGGCCCGGTTACAGCTCTTGATGATGTTCTGGGCGCTGGCAACAGCACCTGTGACGATGTGCACCTTTGCTTCGAGACGCACCCCGCTCATGCCGAGGGGTTCCTTGATCCCGTCCTGATCATCAATAATGAACTCCTGCGGCAGGATATGAATCACTTCGCGATCCATCGGAATGGCGATGGCCTTGGCCGCATCAATGACGCGGCGCACATCCTCCTGGGTCACCTCGCGGTTTTTAATCGCAATGACTCCCTGCGAATTGAAACCACGGATGTGGCCACCGGCGATGCCGGCAAAGACCGACTTGATCTCGCACCCGGCCATCAGTTCGGCCTCGCGCAGAGCGGCCCGGATCGCCTCAACCGTCCCTTCAATGTTGATCACCACCCCCTTGCGCATGCCACGGGACTGGCTGGTGCCAATACCGACAATATCGAGCCCCTCAGAAGTGAGGTTACCGACTATGGCGCAAATTTTGGTGGTTCCGATATCGAGGCCGACGATCAGGTTGTCTCTTCTGCTGCTCATCGTTACTCCCCTTCCCTTCAATGTGGCTAGCCTTGGTTCAAGGCGATGTGACGATCCATTCTGACAATAACGCGATCCACAACGTTGAGATCGATGGCGCGAATCATGCCGAAACGCGGACGGATCTCACCGTATATTTTCTCGAGCCTGGCCAGCTTGGCCGCGAATGGGCTGAAACCGAGATGCACCGGAATCCCGCCGCGACAGGTGGTCAGTTCAAATCCGTCCTTGACATCAACGTTGACCTCTGACACCTCGTCAATGTTGAACTGGTCGCGTCCGGCGAGATCTGCCAGCAGCGCCACCGCCTGCAGCAGAAGCTCCCGGGCCTGTTCCGGCTGTTCAAGAAAAAACTGTCGGTTAAGGCCGGTAATCACCGGGTAATCGAGCCGGTCACCGGCGGTCAGGCCTTTGAAAATCTCGCCATTCTTGTCGACATAGTAAAGATAACCCAGATCGATAATCGCCCGCTCTTCACGCTCGGTGACCTTGACCACGACTTCGCGTGGGAATATCCGTTCAACGTCGGCCCGCGACACCCAGGGATTCTCCTCAATCTTGCGGCCGATCAGTTCGAGATCGAGACTGAAGATGTTATCGCCGCCACGAATATCCGAAGCGCTCATGATCTCTTCGCTGCTTAAGCGCTGCAGGTTCATGATGCTGACCTTCTCGACCCCGAAATAATCCGATTCAAACAGCACACGGGCAGCCAGCACCGTTCCGCCGGCACCAAGGACGACACTGCCACAGACCAGCACGATCCGCAGTCCGCGATGGAAGATCCGCTTCCAGTCACGTGGGGCTTTCCCCTTGATCAGCCGGTTCCCCTTGAGGCGCCGGCGTTTTTGCCCTTTTTGATCGATCATGCCGCCCCTGTCCTGCCCTATTTATCGAGTCCGGCGCCGTCGAGAATTCGCTGGACCAGTTCACCGAAATCGATCCCGGTCACCGCTGCAGCTTTCGGCAACAGGCTGGTCGCGGTCATCCCCGGAATGGTGTTGACCTCAAGGCAGAGCAGTTCGTCCCCCCGCACCATGAAATCGACGCGGGCCGCACCGCTGCACCCCAGGGTCTGGCAAGCATCGACTGCGATCTGCTGCATACGCGCTGCCACCGGTGCCTCGAATTCTGCCGGCAGAAGGTACTCGGTCTGGCCGGCGGTGTACTTGGAGGTAAAATCGTAAAAGCCGCTTTTCGGCACGACTTCGATAATCGGCAGGGCAACCCCATCCAGAACACTGACCGTGGTCTCCCGCCCCTTGATAAACTCCTCGATCACCACCTGCCGGTCGTAGCCGGCAGCGACGGTCAAACCCTGGCGTAATGCTTCAGCATCGGCGGCAATGGTGACGCCAATGGTCGAGCCTTCGCGGGCCGGCTTGGCGATGACCGGATAGGTTCTGATCCGTTCGATGACTGCCTCCATATCGTCTCCGACGTTGTAGACATCGAACCGTGGTGTCGGCAGACCATGCTGCAACAGAATGCGCTTGGTCATCACCTTGTCCAGAGCGAGGCTTGAGGCGAGGATGCCGCTGCCGGTGTAGGGGATGCACATGGTCTCCAGCAGTCCCTGGACACTGCCATCCTCACCGCCACGGCCATGCAGGGCAATGAAAGCAACCTCGACCCCTTCCGCCAGCAGACGCGCCGGCAGGTCACGGTCAGCGTCGATGCCAATCGCCTTGTAGCCACAGCCGAGCAGGGCAGTCAGGATTGCGTTACCGGTCCGCAGAGAGATTTCCCGTTCAGCCGAAACGCCCCCCATCAGGACGCCAATGGTATGTTGTTTTAACTCTTCGCGTGTCATACGTTCCCCGTCATATTCAGCTCACCCCAGATACGGACTTCCGGTTCGAGTTGGGCACCTGAATGCTGTGCAACGGCGGCGGCCACCTCCTGCATCAAGGTTTCGATTTCGGTCGCGGTCGCGCTGCCGTCGTTGGTAATAAAATTCGCATGTTGCTCCGACACCTGCGCCCCGCCCAGACGGCGACCACGCAAGCCGGCCGCATCGATGAGGCGCCAGGCTGCCTGCTGCTCCGGATTACGAAAGACCGATCCGGCATTGGCCGCCCCGACATAATGTGCAGCACGACGCGTTTTGAGCACCTCCAGCATGCGCCGGGCAAGCTCATTTTTATCACCGGGTTGCAACTGTAACTGGGCGCTCAAAATAAAACCGTTTTCCGGCAATAGACAGTGCCGCCGCGAAATCTCCAGCGCTTCGGCCGGCCATTCACGACAACCGTCCTTGCGACAGATCGTCACCCGCTTCAAACCATCGCCGATCGCCTGACCATGGGCACCGGCATTCATCGCCACCGCGCCACCAATGGTTGCCGGAATCCCGGCCAGCGCTTCGACTCCGGCCAAACCGCTTGCCACCGCCCGACGGACCAGAACCATCAGCGGCACACCGGCTTCGGCCACAATCCGCCCCGAAGGATGGATCTCAAGCCCCCGCAGGTAACCGGTGTGAATCACGGCGCCATTGATACCGCCGTCACGGACCAGAACATTACTGCCGTAACCGCAGGCATGCCAGGGGCAGTCAGCCTCGGCCAGAATCTCCAACGCAATGCGCAGATCGTCGGCATCAGCCGGGACAATGAACAGTTGTGCCGGCCCTCCCACCCGCCAGGTGGTGTGCCGCGCCATCGGCTCGTTTTGGCGCACCGTACCGCGCAGCGCCTTCTGTAACCGATCAGCAATCATCGCGTCCACAACGTTCATCAGCGGGCTATCGCTCCAATCAGGGCTTCACCGACCTGCCAGACATTCCCCGCCCCCAGAGTCAGCACCAGATCGCCTTCGCGCACGGTCGCCTGCAGATGGGCCAGGACTGCGTCTTTATCTGCAATGTGGTGAACATCCTTGTGGCCGTGGCCGGCAATCCCGGCGGCGAGTTCGACTGCAGTGAAACCGGGGATCGGCTGTTCACCGGCGGCATAAACATCCATCAGCACCAGGTGATCGGCCTGATAGAAGGCCGTCGTAAACTCTTCGAACAGGGCCTGAGTGCGGGTGAATCGGTGCGGCTGGAAGACCACCACCAGCCTCCGGCTCCAACCGCCGCGGGCCGCACTCAAGGTCGCCTTGATTTCGGCCGGGTGATGGCCGTAATCATCGACCACCATGATTCCGTCGACATCGTGCTTGATCTGGAAGCGACGCTGTACACCGCCGAATTCATTAAGGCCTTCGGCGATGGTGTTAAAAGGTAATTGCAGCTCTAGTCCGACCGCAACAGCCGCCAGAGCGTTGAGCACGTTGTGTCGTCCCGGCATATTTAACGTGATGGTTCCGAGCTTACCCTCGCCATTATGTGCCGTGAACCGGGTCCGACTCCCCTCGAATGAAATGTCGGTCGCATAGACATCGGCTTGTGGCGCCAGGCCATAGGAAATAATGCGCTTGTTCACCAGCGGCAGACAGGCCTGAACATTGGCATCGTCCAGACACAGGACCGCGGCGCCGTAAAACGGTACCTTGTTGATAAATTCGACAAAGGTGCTGCGAATTTCATCCAGCCCGCTGTAGTGGTCGAGATGATCGGCATCAATGTTGGTCACCACGGCAATGGTCGGCGACAGGCGCATAAAAGACCCGTCCGACTCGTCGGCCTCAGCGACCAGAAAATCGCCCTGTCCGAGCTTGGCATTGGACCCGAGGGAATCGAGACGGCCGCCGATGACCACGGTCGGGTCGATGCCGCCGTGCGACAATACCGTTGCCACCATGCTGGTCGTGGTTGTTTTGCCATGGGTGCCGGCAATGGCGACGCCGTATTTCATCCGCATCAGTTCG
>DDWE01000143.1 GCA_002345625.1 Desulfuromonadaceae bacterium UBA2294
GCTGGTCAGCGATACGCCCGCCGCAATCATGGCAAACCGAGGGGTAGCCTCGCTGGAGACGGCCTTTATCAGCCACCTTGAAGAGATAGTGGGCAGCGATGGGGCGGAAGAAGCGGCGGCACCCGAAGAAGCCACGCCCATCCTGCCCGAGGCGGCGACAGGCGCGCCCCATTCCGGCACGACGGAAGACAAGCAATTCAGCCCGCGCCGGATGTTCAGCTACATGCGGCGCGAGTCGCTGGAGTTGAGCCGCGACCCTATCCGTCTGGCGCTGTCCCTACTCGGTAGTCTGGTGCTGATGATCGTGATGGGCTACGGCATCACCCTGGATGTCGAAAATCTCAGCTTCGCCGTACTCGACCGTGACCAGACCACGCTCAGTCAGAATTACCTGCTGAATCTGGAGGGTTCGCGCTATTTCGTTGAGCGCCCGCCGATTCGCGATTACAACGATCTCGACCGGCGCATGCGCTCGGGTGAGATCAGCCTAGCCATCGAAATCCCACCCGGCTTCGCGCGCGACGTGGCGCGCGGCGATACCGTCGCCATTGGCGCATGGATCGACGGTGCCATGCCGACCCGGGCAGAAACTGTGATCGGCTATGTGCAGGGCATCCACGCACAATGGCTGCATACGCGCGGACGTGAAGCCCTGGGTGAGGCGGCGCTGATCGGCTTGGTCAACATCGACACCCGTTTCCGCTACAACCCCGACGTCAAGAGCCTGCCCGCGATGGTCCCTGCCATCATTCCTCTGCTGCTGCTACTGATCCCAGCCATGCTGACGGCCCTCTCGGTGGTACGTGAGAAGGAGTTGGGGTCCATCGTCAATCTGTATGTCACCCCGGTAACGCGGGCCGAGTTTTTGATTGGCAAGCAGTTGCCTTATATCGCCATGGCTATGATCAATTTCCTGCTCCTGACCGCCATGGCCATGTTCCTGTTCAAGGTACCGATGACCGGCAGTTTTCCGACTCTTGCACTCGCCGCCTTACTGTATGTGTCGAGTTCGACGGCCATGGGTCTGCTGGTCTCCGCCTTCACCCGCAGCCAAGTCGCCGCCATGTTTGCCGCCGCCGTTCTCACCATCCTGCCGGCGGTGCAATTCTCTGGCATGACCGACCCGGTGTCCTCTCTGGAGGGCGTCGGCCGATGGATCGGCGAGATCTACCCGACCACCCACTTCATCACCATAGCCCGCGGGACCTTTTCCAAGGCGCTTGGCTTCGCCGACCTTCAGGGTGCCATCCTGTCGCTCACCATCGCTGCCCCGGTGCTTATCGGTTTGGGCGTGCTGCTGCTCAAGAAACAGGAGCGCTGACCATGCGCCTGAGAAACGTCGGCAACCTCGGCATCAAGGAACTGCGCAGCCTGCTGCGCGACCCGATGATGATGGTGCTCATCGTCTACTCCTTCTCGTTCGCCATCTACACGAAGGCAACGGCAATGCCGGAAACCCTGCAGAACGCTCCTATCGCTATCATCGACGAGGACCGTTCGCCGCTGTCCGAGCGCATCGTCGATGGCTTCATGTCACCCTATTTCATGCCGCCCGCGTTGATCACCCAAGCCGAGATGGATGCGCGCATGGATGCCGGGCTGGATACCTTCGCGCTCGACATCCCGCCGGATTTTCAGCGCAATGTGTTAGCTCGGCGTGGCCCGACCATCCAGCTCAATATCGATGCCACGCGCATGTCCCAGGCCTTTGCCGGGGCCGGGTATATCCAGTCCATTGTCATGACCGAGGTCAACGCCTTCGCCCAGGAGCATCAGATGGCGGCCATGGCCTCGCCGATCAATCTTGAGTTGCGCTCACGCTTCAACCCCGAGCTCAACCGGGTCTGGTTCGGTTCGATCATGGAGGTCATCAACCAGGTCACCATGCTGTCCATCGTCCTGGCAGGTGCCGCGCTGATCCGCGAGCGCGAACACGGCACGGTGGAGCATCTGTTGGTAATGCCGGTCACGCCGTTCGAGATCATGATGAGCAAGGTGTGGGCGATGGGACTGGTGGTGCTGGGGGCATCCGCCGCGTCCTTGCTGATCGTGGTTCAGGGCATGCTGGCGGTGCCGATTCAGGGCTCCGTCCCACTGTTTCTCGCGGGTGCGGCATTGGTTCTGTTCGCCACCACCTCGTTGGGTATCTTCCTCGGCACACTGACGCGTTCCATGCCGCAATTCGGCCTGTTGATGATGCTGGTGTTGCTGCCACTGATGATACTTTCCGGCAGCGTGACTCCGCGCGAAAGCATGCCGGAAGCGGTGCAATGGATCATGCTAGCCGCGCCGAATACCCACTTCGTCATGCTTGGCCAGGCCATTCTGTACCGTGGGGCGGGAATCTCGGTTGTGTGGCCACAATTCGTCGCGTTGGCCGCGATCGGCACAGCCCTGTTTACACTGGCCCTGGCGAGATTCCGGCGAACCCTGGTGTTGATGGCATGAACCCTCGCGCCAAGCCCGCAACCCGGCCGGAATATCCCAGCTATTTGGTGCGCTTTGCCTGGCGCTATCTGGGCCTTGGGATTCTGCTCGCTGTTCATGAACGTATCTTCCGAGATGATCCATAGCCTGTTGCCGATATTCATAGTCACCGTGCTGGGAACATCCATGGTGACCGTCGGTGTGATCGAGGGTGTCGCCGAGGCGACGGCGGCAGTCATGAAAATAGTCTCGGGGACGTTGAGCGATTATTTCGGGCGGCGAAAATTCCTGATGATCCTCGGTTATGGGTTCGCGGCCTGTACCAAGCCGGTTTTCCCCCTAGCCACATCGATTGGCTGGGTTTTCGCAGCGCCTTTCGTCGATCGCGTCGGTAAGAGCATCCGCGGGGCGCCGCGAGGCGCCGCGAGGCGCACTGGTGGCTGTGGCTTTCATGCTCTGGCTCGCAGAAGATATCCGGGCAGAGATGTGGGTCGCGGTGATACCAGCTTTCCTCGCGGTGACGCTGCTGATGATATTTGTGCGCGAGCCAGAGCGGGACAGACTTCAAGAACAGGTCAAAGTGCCGTTCACTCTGGCCGGTAGCAAGCGTCTGTCGCCGCGATACTGGCAAGTTGTGCTGTTAGGGGCGATTTTTACCTTGGCCCACTTTAATGTGAAAATCTTTAGTTTTGCTTGATCCCTGGGTGGTCGGTTACAAAGTTGACCGCAAATCCACTTGGGTCGCTACCGATCGCTTTGATCTCACCGCCGCGCAGATTAACAAGAGCGGACAGGGTTAGCAATCATTCGGCCGCCGCTGTAACCTGTGGCTGATCTGCACCTCCGCCCAAAACCGCAAACAAGCGCACCTGGTTCGCCACCTTGGCGAGGCGCAGTGTAACCAGGCTTTGCCTGGCCGTAAACAGTGCGCGCTCTGCGTCAAGAACCCCAAGGTAATTGTCCAGACCATGCTCATAACGCAGATTGGCAAGACGGTGGGCTTCGGCTGTGGTTGATGTCAAGGCCAGCTGAGCTTTGATCTGTTCGTCGATTGTGTCTTTAACCGCCAGAGCGTCGGCGATTTCGCGAAAGGCGGTCTGAATGGCTTTTTCGTACTGAGCCACGGCAATATCACGATCGGTCTGGCTGACCCGATTGGCGGCCCAGGTGCGGGCGTCAAAAACCGGCAGGCTGAGGCTGGGAGAAAACAACCAGGTCTTGGTTCCTGTACCGAAAAGGCCCGAAAGTTCATTGCTTGCTGTCCCCAGGGTGCTCGTCAGGGAAATGCGTGGAAAAAAGGCGGCCCTGGCCGCACCCAGAAAGGCGTAGGCTCCTTTGAGTTGATGCTCGGCGGCGAGGATATCCGGACGCTGCAACAGAACCTCCGAAGGGAGCCCCGCCGAAATTTCAGCGGGGGCGGCAACGCCTGAAAGATTTACCGGCAATAGCTGTTCGGCAACATTGCTACCGGCGAGCAGGTTCAGGGCGTTTTTGTCCTGAGCCACCAATTGGGTGAAGCGCACCACATCTACACGGGCCGCTTCGAGGGGGGTCTGAGCCTGACGCAGATCGAGTTCGGTGGCGTAGCCGATGGCGTAACTTTTTTGGATCATCTCATATGACTGTTGGCGGGTTGCCAGGGTCGCCCGGGTCAGTTGAAGATTTTCCAGGTCAGCGGCTAAAGTCAGGTAGGCTCTGGCCACTTCGGAAACCAGGGAAATTTGCGCCCCGCGCCGCGCCTCTTCACTGGCCAAAAAGGCCTCAAGGGCCTGAGCTTTAAGGCTGCGGATGCGACCGAAAAAGTCAACCTCCCAGGCGCTGATACCCAAATTGACCGAGTAGGATTCGCTCACCTGGGAATTGCCGAAGACGGTATTTTCGGCAAAGCGCTGCTTGCTGTATCTTCCGCTTGCATCCAGGCTGGGGTACAACTCGGCACGTTGAATGCCGTAAAGGCCACGGGCACGCTCAACATTTAAGCTGGCAAGGCGCAGATCGCGGTTGTTTTCCAGCGCCAGGGCCACCACCTGGCGCAGTTTGCTGTCGGCAAAAAAACTTTGCCAGTTAAGTTCTGCCGCCGGGGAGGCTTCAGAGGTGCCGGCGGATGCGCCGTCGACCTGCGGCCAGGCGTTCTGTACGGGAGCTTGCGGCTGAATATAGTCGGGAGCCAGGGTGCAACCACCCAGAACCAGACCTGTGATTATCAGAAGTCTTGTAAACAGTTTAGTCATGGGATGTTCCTCCCGGAAGATTTTCTTCACTGTGTTTCATGGTAACCCGCTTTCTGTTTTTGCCCAGAGCTTTGTAGATAATGACATAGAACAGGGGCGCGAACAGGGTTACCAGAAAGGTTGCCGTGACTGTGCCGCCCAGCACGCCGGTACCGATGGCGCGTTGCGCTCCCGATCCGGCTCCACTGGCCAGGGCCAGGGGTAAAATGCCGAACCCAAACGCCAGCGAGGTCATAATGATCGGACGTAACCTCAGTTTGGCGGCTTCGAGGGTAGCTTCAACCAGACCCACCCCTTCATCGACGCGCGCCCGCGCGAATTGAACTATCAGGATGGCATTCTTGGTGGTCAAACCCAAGGTGGTGAGCAGGCCGATCTGGAAATAGACATCGTTGGGCATCCCCGAAAAACTGGCGGCTATGGCGCCCCCGATAACTCCAAGGGGCAGACAGATCATGATAGCAATGGGGATTGGCCAGCTTTCATAGAGTGCCGCCAAGCAGAGAAAAATAACAAAGACCGAAAAAGCATAGAGCATGGGAGCTTGGGATCCCGCCATGCGTTCCTGGTACGAAAGCCCGGTCCAGTCAAAACCAATGCCCTGAGGCAGCTTGGCAATCAGCTCTTCCATGGCCTGCATGGCGTCGCCGGAACTATACCCCGGGGCGGGTTCGCCCCAGAAATTGATCGAGGGAAAGGCATTATAGCGTTCCAGTTTGGGTGAGCCGGTTGTCCAGCGCCCGCTGGCAAAGGAAGAAAATGGCACCATTTTGCCTTGGTTGTTACGCACATAAAGTTTGTTGATATCTTGCGGCAACATGCGATAGGGAGCATCGGCCTGCGCATAAACCCGCTTGACCCGACCCGCCTGAATAAAATCATTGACATAAGCACCACCAAAAGCGGCACCGATGGTGTTGTGAATTGAGGTGATGGGGACTCCCAGGGCACCGGCCTTGTTCCAATCGACGTCGACCCGGTATTCGGGGACATCCTGCATGCCATTGGGACGCACCTTGACCAGGCGTGGATCCTGCGCCGCCATCCCCAGAAGCTGATTGCGCGCTGCCATTAATTTAGCGTGACCCAGGCCACCACGATCTTGCAGTTGCAAATCGAAACCCGAGGCCTGGCCCAGTTCAATGACCGCCGGTGGCGGAAATGCGAAGACCATCCCTTCTTTAATCTTAGAAAAGGCCTGCATGGCGCGCCCGGCAACGGCACCAACTTTTAGATCTGGTCGTTGGCGCTGATCCCAGTTTTTGAGTTTAACGAAACCCAGAGCCATGTTTTGCCCTTGCCCGGAGAAGCTGTACCCTGCGACGGATAGCACCGAGTCGACGGCGTCTTTTTCATTCTGTTCAAAGTGCTGCCGAACTTTGGCCAGAACGGCTTCGGTCTGCTCAAGGGTCGATCCCGAAGGGAGCATGGCCTGAACGAACAAAATACCCTGATCTTCGTTGGGCAGATAGGAGGTTGGCATACGCTGTAACAGGTAGACCATGGCGACGATAATCAGGGTAAAGAGAACCAGATAACGAAATTTTTTGACCAGAATCCGCCCAACCAAACGCACATACTGGTCACGCGCCTTGAAGAAAATGCGGTCAAACCAGCGGAAGAAGGGGCGTAAAAACCAGACGGCACCATCGGAAGGTTCGTGCCCTTTGGCCACCGGGCGCAAAAAACTGGCGCAGAGCACGGGGGTCAGAACCAGGGCCACCACCACCGACAGCAGCATGGAAGAAATCACCGTGACCGAAAACTGCCGGTAGATAACCCCGGTGGACCCGGGGAAAAATGCCATGGGCGCAAAGACCGCCGACAAGACCAGCCCGATGCCGATGAGGGCACTGGTAATTTCGTCCATGGATTTTGCGGTGGCTTCGCGCGGCGAAAGCCCTTCTTCCGACATAATACGTTCCACGTTTTCCACCACGACGATCGCATCGTCGACCAACAGACCGATCGCCAGCACCATGGCAAACATGGTCAGCATGTTGATGGAAAAGCCGAATAACCCGAGAATGCCGAAGGTCCCCAACAGCACCACCGGCACGGCAATCATGGGGATCAGGGTGGCGCGAAACGTTCCCATAAACAGGTACATGATCACGAAAACCAGAAAAACCGCTTCAATCAGGGTTTTCACCACTTCATCGATGGCAACGCGGGTAAAAGGGGTGGTGTCGTAAGGATAAATGACCTTCATCCCCGCAGGGAAATATTGACTCATTTCCGCAAGTTGGGCCCTGACTGCGTTAGCGGTATCCAGGGCGTTGGCCCCGGCAGACTGGCGAATCGCCAAGGCCGCGGCGGGTTTGCCATTAAAGTTTGCCACCACGTCATAGCGTTCGGTGCCTAATTCGGTGCGACCGATATCGCTGATGCGGATCACCGAGCCATCGGCTTTGGTATGAATGGGGATGGCAGCAAATTCTTCCGGCGTCTGCAACAGATGCTGGACAATAATTGCCGCATTCATACGCTGTCCTGGCTCGGCTGGGGCACCGCCAAATTGGCCGGCAGAAACCTCGACGTTGTAGTTACGCAAAGCCAGAATCACGTCTTCAACGGTGAGGTTATAGCTCACCAGCTTATCGGGATTCAGCCAGATACGCATGGCGTACTGCGAGCCGAAGGTGGTGACTTCGCCTACGCCCGGAACCCGTGACAGAATCTTTTCCAGATTCGATTGCGCGTAGTCACGCAGATCGTTGCCGTCCATGCTGCCATCTTCGGAGACCAGACCGACAATAATCAGAAAATTTCGGGTCGATTTGCTGACCGCGACTCCTGAACGCTGAACCACATCCGGCAGGCTGGCCATGGCCAGTTGCAGTTTGTTCTGAACTTTTGACCAGGCGACATCGGGGTCGGTACCCGGTTTAAAGGTCAGGTCGATGCGTGACGCGCCCGACGAAGAGCTGGTGCCGGACAGGTAGAGCATGTCATCCAGCCCGGTCATTTTCTGTTCAATGATCTGGGTGACGGTGTTTTCCACCGTTTCACCTGAAGCCCCTGGGAAAAAGGCATCGATGGCGATGGAAGGCGGGGCAATTGGCGGATACTGGGCAACCGGCAGGTTGTAAATCGCCAGCCCACCGCCAGTCATAATAATAATCGCAATAACCCAGGCAAAGACCGGGCGGTCGAGAAAAAATTTCGATAACATCCCTGGTCCCCCTTAGTTGGCAGTTGCGGGCGATTTTTCCGCGCCGGTTGACGTTTTTTCAGGTACAAAGGGGCTGGCTTGGACTTGGGTCCCCGGTCGCAGCATGGTGAGTCCTTCGACAATCACCCGATCGCCGGCGGCCAGCCCCTCTGCCACCAGCCAGCGATTTCCTATGGCACGGTCGAGGGTCAGGGGACGATAAGCGGCCTTGTTTTCGGCGTCCACCACCAGAGCATAGGGTTTGCCTTTCGGGTCACGGGCGACGCCCTGCTGTGGCACCAACAGCGCCTGCTCATTGACCCCCTCCTGAATGCGGGCCTGGACGTACATGCCCGGCAAGAGTTCTGCATCGGAATTGGGAAAGAGGGCGCGCAGGGTCACCGAGCCGGTGGAAGGATCAACGCTGATGTCGCTGAATTGCAGCGTCCCCTCATGGGGGTCGGGAGTGCCATCTTCCTGAATGAGGGTGACTTTGTTGTGATTTTCGTTTTTGACCAGTCGCCGATCTTCCAGGCGGCGTTTGAGGCTCAGCAGGTCGCTGGTCGATTGAGGGACATCAACATAGATCGGATCGATTTGCTGGATAATTGCCAAAGGCACTGGTTGATAGGCGGTGACAATGGCGCCGACGGTGACGTTTGATTTGCCGATTCGCCCTGAAATAGGGGCCTGTACTTGGGTATATTGCAGATTGATGCGCGCCGATTCCAGGCTGGCCTGCCAGAACTGAATATCGGCTTCGGCCTGCACCAGTGCCGCAGCGGCATCGTCGTAGTTCTGCTGACTGACAGCTTTGACCGCCACCAGCTCGTTGACGCGGGCGGCTCGGGCTTTGAGGGACGGCAAACTGGCGCGGGCGCGTGCCAGGGCAGCCTCGGCGCTGTTTAAGGCGGCAGTAAAGGGTTGTGGATCAAGCTGGTAAAGGATCTGTCCCGCTCTGACCTCGGCCCCTTCGGTAAAGAGGCGTTTCTGAATAAGGCCGCTGACCTGCGGCCGGATTTCGGCAAGTTTAAAAGCCGCAGTGCGACCAGGCAATTCCGTTGCCAGGGCAATTTTTTCAGGCGCCATGGTCACGAAACTGACCGGCGGTAGCGGTTGCTGAGCGGGCGCCTGCGTTTTCTGCTGATTACAGCCGACAAACAGCAGCGCGCTCAAAAACAGGATCAAAAAAGAAGAAATTCTTACTGAAGGATTTTTTGGGGATTGCATCGACAGGATCTCCAGGGTTGAAAGTGAAAATTTACAGGTATCTTTCAGGATAAAATGGTTGCAAGACAACTTATGTTTCGAGCGCCCTCCAACTGGCGGCGGCGATCTGCTCTATTAGTACATCGTCCAGATCGACGTGACCCGAAAGGGCATCGCGCAGAACAAAAATCACCGGACCGAAGGTCATGGCCAGATACAGAGGCAAGGGCAGCTTCTGCTGATTTTTTTGACAGATATTGGCAAAAAGGCTGACAAAAGGGTTTGGCGGTTCGTTGATCTCAGACCGCAGAAATTTCGCGTGTTTTTCTTCGCTGCCGTAGGGTGAGCTATAATATTGCTCTAGAAATTTAAATTCATGCGGGTGTTCTTTTAAATAATAAATCAGATTAACTATCAGTTGAATATGCTGTTTTTGCGCAGACAGCCCTGCATCGAAATCGCGGCTGACGGCTTGCTGAAGCTGACTGTCGACATGCTTAAAAACCGCGTGAATCAGTGCATCTTTGTCTTTAAAATAGCGGTAAATACTGCCGACACCGACATCGGCGCAGATCGCCAACTGCGAGACCGGCGAGCAGTGAAAACCGTTTTCGGCAAACTGCTTCAGGGCCGCCTGCAAAATAATTTCCGCTTTGTTCTGAGAGACCTTAGGCATGGAATTCTTTCCTGAATGAACGTTCCGTCAGTTATAGGGGCGCAAAATAATTTTGTCAAGACTGATCGACTGATCGAGGGACCCAGATTCACCAGCACATTTTACACAAAGGGCTCCGGCACGCCATGAGAGACCTATTTAGACATTATATCTGTCGGTAGAAATAAGCGACCCGCCCCTTATGTGGTGAGCGGAAATCCATCACATAGAGCCAGAATCAGGGAGGCAGGCCATGAAAAAGAATATCTGGGGTGCCATCTATGGTCGTGTATTCCGAACCGTAGAAGATGTCTGCGAAACAGTAAAAAAATTCGTGGACCTTTACAACCGTGAGTGGCGCGTCGAGATAAAAACCTTCAAAGCGGCCATAGAAATTCACCACGATTGGCAAGAAAATTCTCAGGCTGCATAAGCTAAACTTGTGTTCAGGGGACCTGTTCCGCTACAATTCCCAGGACAGAATAAACAGCTCATCAAAGAAAGAGCCGTATAATTACCACAACTTCAATGGGTGTGAATGAACAGGGTCGCGACGAAAGAAGACGGAGACGGTGGGCGATGCCAATCGGGCACAAAGACGCGCATCCTTGATGCCGCCGAGCGGATTTTCACCGATAAAGGGTTTCGCGGCACGTCCCTGCGAGAACTAACTGCCGAGGCTCGGGTAAACATTGCAGCAGTGAATTATCATTTCGGCTCCAAGGAGGCCCTGCTGCAGGCGGTTTTAGAACGACGGCTGGTTCCGTTGAAAAAAGTCCAGCGGAATAGACTGGAAATGATCCGCAAAAACGCGCAGGCGGCGTCGGTCAGGCCTTCCGTCCACGGCGCACTCCATGCTTTCTTTGGGCCGATGATCTCCCTTCACGACAGCGGCCAGGCAGCGGATGGCTTCATCCGTTTTTTGGGGCAATCATTCAGCGAGCAGAGCGATACAATCAGCGAAACCTTTCTGCGGCATATCGAGCCGGTTCAGATTCTTCTCTTCGATATCCTGGCGGAGGCGCTGCCACACATGTCGCATGACTGCCTCTCCTGGCGCCTGAACTTCGCCCTGGGGTCGATGATCCATTCAATGTCCATGGACCATTTCCCGTCCCTCCTTCCGAATATGGTGCCGTCCATCAGTTATGCCACCATGACGAGATGTATGCTGGATTTCATCGCTGCCGGCTTAGAGGCTCCATGCGCCCAATATCCTTCGCCGGGTTGATGCAACCTGCTTTTATTTTAGAGCATGTCCGGCCATCCCATGACGATTCTTCTGGGATTTGGTATTCAGCTTTCAACATGAAGTAAAATCGCGACTCAAAGGCTCGGGTTTGCTGGACCCCTGACTTTTCTTATGGTGCTGCAGAGGATTCTAATCAAGACCAGAATGTTCACAGTAAGAGCGCCGTCGGAGAATAGCGCCCGGGAGGGGATCTGCCTCTCCCGGCAGGTTCCGCCTCAAGAAAGAGGCTGCCTTCATATTGGAAGCCAAGAAAACGTTTCTCATAACCAGCATCCTCCCTATTCTGGAGAAGGATAAGGCCAAAGTTCTGATCCGGCTGAGTCGTACCTCCAAAACCCTGCCTGAAATCCTGCTGCGGGGAAAGACCGGAGAATTGTCCATTCGTTGCCGGCGGCGAATTGCGGGGGCCTTCAGTGAAATCGAAACATCGCAGCGGATTCCCAATGAGGTGATCCAGTCTGTTGGTAACGAACTTGGAGAAAGGATTATCGTTCGTGTGGTGGCATCGCATAAAGAAGGCTGAGGTCCTCACGCGCCTCGGAACCGGTGTCCACATGGACACTCCGGGAAAAATAATCGATATCTCTCTCCTCGACACTTACCGAAAACGACACACCTTCGTAAGAGGAGGGGTCTCAGTTTGGCTCTTTTCACTGGCAAGCTGTGCCTGATGATAAAGCTGTGCCGTCGAAGTTCTATACTTGTCTCAAGTCTGGCCGCGATGCGTGCAATCACTCTGCTGATCGAGAGCTAGACATCCATGCCGAAAACCTGACTGATCGCCAACAAGTCATGCCTACGCGATCAATCAGACCCGTTCCGCCCCAGCGTTATCCTGCCACAGGCTCCGGGTCTTCAACCCAGACTTGCTGCAGTGACTGGTGACGCAGGAATTCGGCGGCTTACAGAAACTGCTCCAGTTGAACCGGTACGTTGAGCTGCTCCTCGCCGCGCTGCACCGAGATGGCATAACCGCTCTTGTCGTTACGTGTCCAGCGCTCGACGGTCAAGCGCGTCTGGATTTCGCCACCGGGGCCAGTGAAAGTATGGTTGAGGCTCTCCTGACCGCCGTCGCCGGCAATCCGGTGGATCTTGCGGAACAGAGCGAAGGCTTCCGACGGTTCGAGGATAAACCTGATCGCGCTGCTGCCGCTCTCGAGACGGAAAAAACGCAGCAGGATGGGCCCTTCGGCCGGCCGACCCTCGCTGTGCCGTTCATGGGGAGTGATGGCAACCCCGGCCTGCCTGGCGTAGATGGTGATCTGTGGAATCTTGTGCAT
>DDWE01000007.1 GCA_002345625.1 Desulfuromonadaceae bacterium UBA2294
GCGCAGATGCTCCCCTTTTTCAAAGGCAAGCAGGTAACGCCTTTTTTACACTATCAGGTGTTTAAGAGCAGTATCTTTATCACGAATTTTTATTGCATCAGTTGTAGCCTGGGAAAACGCCTCAAACATCGAGGTATACATTTTATCTTCTGGTTCAATGCCAAGATGATTTAGCCAGCTATTAATGCGACCCGCAACATCAGGAAATAAGTCTCTTATTTCCAGAATGAACTTTTCGATCTCCAAGTCTTTCTCTGAGGCCATAGCTTCTAACGGTAAATGGGCAGTCTGTATAAAACTGTAAACACAGACAGCATTCTGTCTGTATAAATAAGCCAACCAGTTTTATAAAGAATGCACTTTAAATTAATAATTTCTGCATCTTACGAAATTTATGCAAAATTGTGAAGCGGGTTTATACAGACTGCCTAAATCGTGTCAAAGTGCATCAATTGGGCTTTTTACGCCCTGCCCACCTTTGTTCAATACATGGGTATAAATCATTGTCGTGCTGACATCCTTGTGACCGAGCAATTCCTGAATCGTACGGATATCGTAGCCAGCCTCGAGCAAATGCGTGGCGAAACAGTGCCGAAAGGTGTGACAGCCGACCCGTTTGACAATTCCAGCCCGAAATACTGCTTCGCGAACTGCTCGTTGCAGCAAGGTTTCATGCATATGATGCCGACCCTGTTCGCCGGTCTTCAGGTTTCGCCAGCGGTTTTCCTGGGGAAACACCCACTGCCAGCGCCATTCGGCGGGCGCGTTCGGATATTTCTTGTCCAGGGCATTGGGTAGGGCAACCCGCCCCCAGCCATCGGCCAGGTCTTTTTGGTGCAGTTTTTTGACCGACTCCAGATGGTCCTCCAGAGGCGCCCTGAGTGTTTCAGGCAGAACGGTACGGCGATCTTTACCCCCCTTGCCATCGCGAATCAAGATCTGCCGCTGGGCAAAATCGACGTCCTGTACCCGCAAGCGCAAGCATTCCATCAGGCGCATGCCGGTACCGTACAACAGCGAAACCATCAGCCACTTATCGCCCTGCAACTGCGCCAGGATCGCTTTGACTTCATCAACAACCAGCACCACGGGTAACCGCTTCTGCTTGCGCGTCCGCACCACATCGCCGAGGTTGTCGATTTCCTTCCCCAGCACATGGCGATACAAGAAAAGCAGGGCACTAAGGGCCTGATTCTGGGTTGATGGGCTGACATTCTCCTTGACCGCGAGATGGCTCAAAAAAGCGTTGATTTCGGCTTCGGCCATTTCGGCCGGGTGACGCACCTGATGAAAATAGATGTAACGCTTCACCCACTGATAGTAGGTCTCTTCAGTGCGGCGGCTGTAATGCCGCACGCGCAGGGCGGCGCGGAGCTGGTCGAGGAGTTTGGGTGGTGGGGATGAATCGGTGGGAGTTGATGCAGGCGGGTTGCCGCCTGCCGGCTCTTTTCCAGATGTGACGTTCCCCTCCTGCTCGTTCATCGGCCCCTCCCCTGCCCACGCGATAAAACTTGCCTGATGAAAATAAACTCATCGTCATATCTCGTCAACGCAAAAAGACGGGTATTTCATGCAAACGGGGACAGGTCGCAACCTGTCCCCGTTTAGGATCATGCGTGAATCAATGTTTGANNGAGCTTACTGCAAAAAGGAGGTTCTGACTGACTGCTACTGAATCAGTGCGACATCCACATCTATGCAGCCAAAACCTCTCCCTGACGCCGCGCAACTTCAATAATCGCCGACGAATCATCTTCACGCCACTGACGTGACCCGCAGGCAATTGGCTCGATGCGGCTGTCAATACGCGCAGCTGTTCGCCAAAGCAGATTGATTCCGCTTCGATCACTCATCGCATCAAACTGAGGCGCAACGACCAGAAGATCGATATCGCTCCATTCGTGGGCGGCCTGTGTGCTTTGGGAACCGAAGACGACTGCACATTCCACGTCGATGCCCTGCGCCCGCACAGCACTCATGTATTTTTTGACACTGATCAGAACAGACGATTCAAGCATTTTAGTAACTCTTCAATTTTTCGCAGATAATTCTTCGCTTCGACATTCGAAGGCAATGGCAACAAAAGCTCGGGATAGCGCCCCTCAATATTAAACTCATTCACCTCAGCGAGCAGATCAATCTGCTGATCGTCAAGAGCAATTCCCGCTTTCTCCTTCAACCGCACCAGGTTGTGGATCGGTGGTGCCAACTCACTAATGTTTTTGCAGATGAGTGCTTTTAAGGTTTTTTCTAGGGACAAGTGTGCAAAGAAGAGACCGTGCCTGAGCCGGCCGCTCTCGACCAATTCTACCGCAACGGCCCAGTCTTCTTCCGCGCCGCCGCGCCAGTGAACTACATGTTTAGTTAAATCAACCATAGGCGTTTCTACCATAAAACACCCATCCCCGCAACGACCTAGCACCGGCTTAAGTCAGTGATCGCACGAAGATAGACTTTGAACCTTTCGCCTGCTCCCTACAAATCAGATTTGATCCGCGTCCAAATGCCTGAAGCTCTTTAGTCATGCAGCATCGTATAGAGCACGTAGTTGAGGATACCGCCGCTGTTGTAGTAGGCGACTTCGTTGACGGTATCGATCCGGCAGAGGGTTTCCACCTGCTGTTTGCTGCCGTCCTTGCGCGTCACCGTCAGGGTCATCTTCTGCCCCGGCTCCAGCTTGGCGGCCGACGGCAGATCGATGATCTCGCTACCATCGAGCTTGAGGCTCTGCCGGGTCATGCCGGCGCTGAACTGCAGCGGCAAAATCCCCATGCCGATCAGGTTTGAGCGATGGATGCGCTCGAAGCTCTCAGCGAGAACGGCGCGTACGCCGAGCAGCAGGGTTCCTTTTGCCGCCCAGTCGCGGCTTGAACCGCTGCCATACTCCTTGCCGGCGACAATCACCAGCGGTGTCTGCTCGTCACGGTAACGCATGGCGGCATCGAAGATGGAGAGTTCGTCGCCGCTCGGCAGGTGGCGGGTGTAGCCACCTTCGAGTTTCGGCACCATCTCGTTGCGCAGGCGGATGTTGGCAAAGGTGCCGCGCATCATCACTTCATGGTTGCCGCGCCGCGAACCGTAGGAGTTGAAGTCGGCCGGGGCGATCCCTTTCTCCTGCAGATAGCGGCCGGCCGGGCTGTCGACGGCAATGGAACCGGCCGGCGAGATGTGGTCGGTGGTGATGGAGTCACCGAGCAGGGCGAGGATGCGGGCATCGGCAAAGCCGGCCAGACCCGATTTGATCGTATCGGGGGCGGCAAAGAAGGTCGGCTGGCGCACGTAGGTTGAGTCGGGCTGCCAGGCGTAGGTCTTCCCTTCCGGCACCGGCAACCCCTGCCAGGCGGCATCACCGCTGAACAGGTCGGCGTATTTCTCGTGGAACATACTGGCAGAGACCAGCTTGGTCAGCGCGGCGATTTCAGCATTGCTCGGCCAGATATCCTTGAGGTAGACCGGCTGCCCGTTGCTGCCGACCCCGAGCGCTTCGCTGGCCAGATCGATGCGGGTGGTGCCGGCCAGGGCATAGGCGACAACCAGCGGTGGCGAGGCGAGCCAGCTGGCCTTGGTCTGCGGATGGACCCGGCCTTCGAAATTGCGGTTGCCGGAGAGGACCGAGCAGACCGTCAGTTTCCCCTGCTTGATCGCTGCGGCGATGGGCGGATCGAGGGGGCCGGAGTTGCCGATGCAGGTGGTGCAGCCGTAGCC
>DDWE01000154.1:0-5245 GCA_002345625.1 Desulfuromonadaceae bacterium UBA2294
CGGTAAAAACGAACTTGCCCCAGGCGTGCATGATGTCACGACCGGCCAGGCTGATCATCGCGGCACCCCGTGAATCTGCTCCACCACGTCGATATTGCTGCGTGGAGTCAAGGCTTTGGCGCTATAGACAACCACCTGATCGCCGACTTCCAACCCTTTGCGGACCTGGACCTGACCCTCCAGATCGGCGTCACCCAGGGTGACGGTTGTGAACTGCAGATCGCCATTGATTATCTGCCACACGCCCAATTGNNCGGCGATGCGCTGAATGGCCGCATTCGGGATGACCGGCGCAGCCGCAAGCGCCTGCAAGGCAACGGTCACCTCGGCCAGTTCACCGATGGCCGGCAAGGGGTTGGGGATCTGGTCGAACTCCACCTTGGCGAGCATCTCTTCGGTCACCGCGTCCGCCATGGGTTCCACCCGCAGGACGCGCCCTTGCACGGCTCCCGCCTGGGTCCGCAAAACGATTTTAGCCGACAGACCAGCGCTTAGCCCCCGCGCATGAATCTGATCGAAGCGCACATTGATCCACAGGCTCTGCGGGTCGATCAGTTCCACGACCGCCTGACCAGCTACCAGGGTAGTGCCGGGATCGGCGTTGCGCAGGGTCACCAGGCCATCAACCGGGGCGACCAGGGAGAGGTTCTTGCGCTGGGCGATCAACCCTGCGCGTTCGGCACGGATGCGGACAGCTTCTTCCTGCGCCGCATTCAGACTCGCCTCGGCAATCAGCAACTCAGTGTTTTTACCGGCTAGAATTTCTTCGCTGGTCGAGTGAGCGACCAGCAATTCGGCATAACGCTGGGCCTGTTTTTGCGCGTAAGCCTGCCGCGCCCGGGTCTCACTGATTTGTGCCTCGGCACGCCTCAGCGCGGCCTCTTGGGCCCGGATACGCTGATCGAGATCGACCGTGTCCATTTCTCCGAGGAGTTGCCCGACTTTGACCTGATCCCCCACCTGCACCTCCAGGCGTTCGATCCGCCCGGCGAAGCTGGGACCGATCTTGTAGGTGTAGTGGGCTTCGACCGTACCGATACCGAAGAGCGCCGGCGCGATCGATCGGTTTTCGACCCGGGTCACCGTTACGGGAACCGGTGCCAGTGGTCCCGAACGCAAAGCGACATAGATAAACAGGGCCAGCAGGGGCAAGAGCACCACCAGTATGGCCAGGGTGCGTTTCTGGAGAGGGAATCGTTTCATTGCACGCTCCTGATACCCCGTTGATAGATGGCAAAGACCTTCGGCGCATCCTTCCGCATGCGACAAATGTCGCCGGCTAACAGCGATTGCATCACCAGCCCTTGGACGGTACCGATGAAAAGGGTCGCCGAGGCTTCGGTGTCGAGATGGGCATCCAGTTCACCGAGCGTCTTGCCTTCCTCAAGTAAACGCCGCAATCGCTCTCCATAACGGTGGATGAGCGTCTGCACCATGCGCTTGGGACCCGTCTCCTCCGCTCGCTGCAGTTCGCCAAACAGCAGGCGGGGGACGCCCGGATGCTCGATGACAAACTCCACATGGGCCATGAACATCCCCTCAAGCGCGGCGAGCGGAGAGGGTGTACCCCGTAACGCTTTATCCACCCGCGCCAACAATCGATCGGCCACCCACTCCATCACCGCCTGCAGGATGGCGTCTTTGTTGGGAAAGTGCCGAAACAGGGCGCCCTGAGTAAGACCCATGCGCTTGGCAATCGACGCGGTAGTGATACCGTTGGGGTTCTGCTCCGCAGCCAATGAGACCACGGCTTCGACCGTCACCGCACGGCGTTCCTCTGCCGGAAGATTTTTGTTTCGAGTGTTCATAATTTCTCCATAAAGATAGTAATTAATTACTATCTTTATGGAGGTCACCACTTTTGTCAAGGGTGAGATTGCATAATAATGAAAAATTGAGGCGCGCCGTTACTGCGCGCAGGAGTGAGCTTTCCGAGAGAACACCTGAATCAGAACCGCATGCTGGCTGCAAAGTCCTGTAAAGCAATAAACACAACGACCCCGCCGTTTCCAGCAGGGTCGTTCAATTGTGGTCGCGGTTCACCGCGTCTTCCGAGAAGTGTCTGATGTTTCCAGCTTACTAGGTCTTTCCCGAATAATGGCCGTGAACATTGGCGTATGGTCCGCCCTAGACGCCAGGATGAGAGTGACCTCGACATCCGTTAACCGGCCAGTGACATCCCGCAGGCGATGCTGAGTTGTCTCTTCAGCCCGATCCCAGTCTCCGGCCAGGGCAATAGCATCGATTCGTTGTTGCAGGGTCTCGCCCTGTTCCAGATAGTCAAAAATAGTCTCCCCCAACAGCTTATGCCGCGATAGACCTAAAAGCCTCTCGGCAAGATGATTTGAAATGACAATTTTACCGTCTTTCAGGAAGGTGACGATCGCCGACTGAGCAGCTTCTATCAGGTTTCGGTACCGGGTTTCCGATTCCTGGCGCTGCAGGGTGGTGCGGTCCAGTTCCCCCATCATCTCATTGAAGTCGCGAATCAACTGACCGATCTCATCCTTGGAGGTCTTGCCAGGAATTCTTTCCGCCAGATTGCCGGTAGTCGTCACGCGGTGGATGGTTGCCGAGGTCAGCCGGATCGGATTGATCATGAGCCGACGAATAAGGACGCCCATGGCCAGAAATACCAGGGCGAGGATGGCCACCCGGTAAGTGAGGTCATGCTTCAGATTGGTGCCGACTTCGCGATACAAATCGGCCATCGGTCTGGCAACGGAAACCGCTCCGACAACCTGGCCAACCTGGTAATTGTACGAGTGGTGGTTTTCGGGGTAGTGCTGCTGGATGAATAAGGGTGCCGATTCATAGCTGCCATGACATTCCAGGCAGGATTTTTCGGCGACCATCGGCCGCATATAGCGAAAAACTTCTTCACCATTTTCCTTTATGACCTGGTAGCTCTCGTCTTCTGCTTTGTTTGCAAAAGCCTTCAGCTGCTCGGTTTCATAGGCGTCAGGACGGTTGTCCGGATTGCGGTATTTCAGCGAGATCTGCCGGACGCTGTACTTGTTTCCGCTGGATATGCGTTTCGCGACCTGAGTTGCGACCACCTGAGGGACCAGCGCGTAATTGTCCTCCGGTTCATTGCCGACCACATCGGACATATAGTCAGTGGTTGCAATGATCTGGCTGGCGACCCCGCGCCCCTGTTCCAGGGCCATATCCAGAACCAGCTCCTGTTGGTCCCGGTAGGCCAGTAAAGCGGTCAGAAGAAAAAGCCCGATCAACAGAGCGGACAGGATCAAATTGAACTTGGTATTCAGTTTAAGATTCGCAAACCAGCTCATTGCATCCTCCCCAGCAAAATTTCATTGTCACTTTTTCTGGGAGACAACCCGCCCAGAACGACTGCGCAGTCAGTGTTTCTGCTTAATTCTGCGCCGCCTTCGGAAAGAGGATGTTGTTTTCCAAGTGGACATGTTTATGCAGATCGTCCTCGAACTCCTTGAGCTTCTGATAGGTAACCACGAAGGTATTGCAGACCCCCTCCGGAATTGCATAATCATTGGAAAGGTGACGGATTCGATGGACTGCGTCGCCGATCGCTTCGTGTTCGAGGTGAAGTTTTTCCAGGGAACTCTGGATGGTCTCGCGGTCTTTTCCCGCCGGAACATTCCCCGCTTGTTTTGCTGCATCGATCCGTTTGATGGTTGGAAAGAGGACCTCCTCTTCTTCTTGAAGATGCGCCGTCAGATCGGCGGCGATCTTGTCGAAGATCGTGGTGATCGCTACGACTTCAGGGTGATGCGCCCCATGGACCTCAGCTATCTTGCGGGCATAGGCCGCAATCTGTCCGGTATTCTCGTTGAGATAGCTGTGGTGGGTATTGACAATATAGTCGGCCAGAAATGAGAGTTCCCAGGCGGCATAGTTCTGGGCCCGCCCGAGCGGCTCACTCTTCACCGCTTCGATCTCTTGTTGGATGGCGGCAGGATCAAGGCCTTTCTCCTGGCAGGTGACTGCAAGCGGCGATTGGCCACCGCAACAGAAATCGATGCCGTATTTTTCAAAGACTGCGGCGGCCCGGTAATCCTCGGCGACCAGATCGCCAACGGTCTTAGCGGAATTATCCGCCATCTGAGCTGTTTTCATTGTGGTCATGACGACCTCCATTGCTATCGGATGAAGCTTGCGTGAGTCATTGGTGCAGCTAATATCTCATTCCTGCCAATGGATGCAGGAGACCGGGCAAGCATCGATGGCTTCGCTCTGAATTTCCTCTTCGGTCGCACCGCTGGCATCAAAACATTCTGCCTTGCCGTCGCCATCCATACGAAAAACGTTGGGGCAGTTGTTGACGCAAAGTTCACAACCGATGCACTCATCTTTATCAACCCAAGGTGTTTTTGCCATGACTTTTCTCCTTTGAAGGTTGTTACGTTATGCTTATCCATCCTACTCAATCAGATCAGAAGACACCTTGATCTACATCAAGTTCAGATCACATTCCGATCAGCTCGTTACCTGCCGCAGGCGGATAGCCGCCTCAAAACCCAAAATGTTCCCCAGCAATGCGCCCAAGATCCAGACCAGCGAACTGATGACAAAGGCCTCTGTCCCCAGTGCGAGCAAAATGAGAAAGGCCAGCACGCTGTAAACTGCAAAATAGAAATATCGACTGCGACCAACGGTTCGGATTTCTGCTTGATTCAGAATCAGTCCGCCCAGTGTCGCCCCAAAAATGACAAAAAACAGACCGCAGAGCAGATAGAAGACGGCTGGTGGGGTTGATGAGTGCAGGGCATGCAAGAACTGATTGTGTTGACCGAACCCAAAACCAAATTGCGGACAAATGGTCAGCGTCAGTAGGCCGGCGGTTGCTTCAACCAGGGTCAACTTGCCATAAACCTTCCACAGCGCGGGGCGAAGCTCTTTTCTCACCATGTTAAGAACCGCCCCATCCAGATGGTCGCCGGGGACGATCTGCTCGGATTCTATGAAATAAGTAAATTCCTGTAACGTCTCTTGCTCGTTCTTATCTCGTTTCACGATCCATCTCCTTGCCGGTCATCAATTTACGCAGTTGGCGAATCGCCCGACTGATAATTTGTCGCGAGTTGTCTGCAGAAGTCTGCAGCTGTTCGGCAATCTCCGCAAAGGTCAAGCCCTGGTTAAAACGTAATTCCAGAGCTTGACGCTGGGCCTCGGTTAAGCTGGAAAGGCCTTCTACATCAATGCGACTTCGCGTGTCTGAAGTCGCTTGCTCGGCATAGGTTTCCACAGCCAATTCCGAGGT
>DDWE01000154.1:5264-11679 GCA_002345625.1 Desulfuromonadaceae bacterium UBA2294
CGGGCGATGGTAAAGATCCAGGGCAGAAACGGGATGTCTTCCCGGTATTTTCCTCTGGCGACATGCAACTTGCTGAAAATCGCCTGAAAAACCTCTTCAGCTTCAGTCTGGTTGTTTAACTTCGTCATCAGAAAGCCAAAAATGCGCTTTTTGTGGCGCCGATATAAGGCCTCAAAGGCCTCCATATCGCCATCAGCATAGGCCAGCATAAGTTCCTCATCAGTCAACTTCAGGTCACCTTTCCCTCATTATTTCATTGAGTACGGATGATAACAGAGATTTGTGACATATTTTTTAACATGGCAGCTAAGTCGCTAAATTTGCACAAAATCTAGCAACCAAAAATAATTATATATTTTTTTGTCACAAATCGTCTCCTTGTTGCGTTCTCTGTGAGCAAAGAAACCAATCAATTCATAACCAAGGAGGAAACAATGAAAGTCGCTAACCAACAAACCGGACGATTGATGACCCTGGCACTCTTTGCGCTGCTCGTTATTGCAGCGCCACAAACGGCACTGGCCCACTGTGACACCCTGAACGGACCTGTGGTTGAAACAGCTCGAACCGCTTTGGACAAGGGGGACGTCACGCCACTGCTTAAGTGGGTCCGCGCCGATGAAGAGAAAGGTATTCAGGCCGCATTTCAAAAGACCCTGGAAATGCGCGCCCTGGGAGCCGAGGCCAAGGAGTTTGCCGACATGTATTTTTTCGAAACCCTGGTCCGCATCCATCGTGCCGGTGAAGGGGCACCCTATACGGGTCTCAAGCCTGGAGCTGCCATTGATCCGGCGGTAGCCCTTGCTGATCAGGCTCTGGAAGACGGGTCAGTCGATAAGCTGGTCAAGGTGCTGACTAATGCCATGGTTAATGGAATACGTGAGCGGTTTGCGCATGCCTACGAGAACCAAAAACATGCGGACGACAGCGTCTCGACAGGCCGTGAATTTGTCGAATCCTACGTCGTCTTTACCCACTATGTGGAAGGTCTGCACGGTCTGATCAAGGGAAATGCGGCCCATCACGGTGAAGCCGTTGCCGCAACCCAAGCTGAGCATGCTCATTGAAAAACAGTTGCGCCCCGTGGATGTGCTATCTCCATGGGGCGCAACTTGCGGCAACCGGAGTAAGAGCTATCCTTTATCAAGACCACCCACCCGGGAAGGGAGCAATTATGTCGGAAAATAATGTTGATACCCTTAGCCGCCGGATCCTTTCACTGGCACCAGATGCAATTCTATTTGCCGATCATGAAGGCATCATTCGACTGTGGAACCGAGGAGCTGAAATGATCTTCGGTTTCACTGCGACTGAGGCGATTGGGGAGTCCCTCGACCTGATCATCCCTGAACGGCTGCGAGCTGTTCACTGGGAAGGCTACCACAGGGTGATGGCCACCGGAGAGACCCGCTACGGCAAAGACCTGCTTTCGGTTCCCGCCCTGCACCGCGACGGTCATCAGCTGTCGTGTGAATTTTCCATCGTGATGCTTAAAGATGATGCAGGAAAGATCATCGGGATAGCTTCGATCATGCGTGATGTGACCGAGCGTTGGAATCGCGAAAAAGTCCTCAAGGAACAGATCACCGCCCTAAAGGCAAAGTGTGGTGACTGAAATATTACTGGCCCTTCCCAGGGCACCCTAGCAGCCAGAAGAGGGTCCTCACAGTGGTCAGCCGGTGGATATTTACGAACAACAGGCTGCGGCCTGAAGTTGTCAACTTTACCCTTGTAAACTTAACTAACTGATGGGTATCTTTGACGTTCTGTTTGGTTAAAAAACAGACTACTACAATCCCATAAACAAAGGAGGCTAAAGAAATGTCGATGTTCTGTTACCAGTGTGAGCAGACCGCAAAAGGTGGCTGTTCAGTTGTCGGTATCTGCGGTAAACAGCCGGATGTTGCTACCCTGCAGGATCTGCTGGTCTATTCCCTGAAAGGGATCGCTTTCTGGGCCGATATGGCGCGGGAGAATGGTACCAAGAACCAGGAGATCGATCGCTTCGTGATCGACGGCCTGTTCGCGACCGTCACCAATGTCGATTTCGATGCCGATGAAATCGCCAAGTTGGTCGTCGAAGCCGTCCGCCTGCGCGGCAAAGCCAAGCAACTTGCTGGCGCATACACTGGAACTGTCCCGCACGCTGCCCAGGATTGGGCCCTGCCTGCCGCTCGTGATGAGCAAATCAAACTCGGTCAGCTGCACGGCGTAAAAAGCTTTACCGTCGATGCCGACGTTCATTCAGTGCGTGAGATCACCCTGTACGGCATCAAGGGGTATGCGGCTTATGCTGATCATGCCCGGATTCTAGGCAGTGAAGCTGAAGATATTTATGCCTATACTCACAAAGCGCTGGCGGCAATGCTGGATGACAGTCTTGACCTGATGGCCAACGTCAACCTGGCTCTGGAAGCGGGAAAAATCAATTACCTGGCCATGGAGCTGCTCAACAAGGCCCATGTCGAGGCTTACGGTCATCCCGTTTCGACTCCGGTACAACTCGGGACCAAAGCAGGCAAGGCGATTCTGGTTTCCGGGCATGATCTGAAATTCCTCGAAGAGTTGCTCAAGCAAACCGAAGGGACCGGCGTCAACATCTACACCCACGGTGAAATGCTCCCCGCCCATGGTTATCCTGGCCTGAAAAAGTACAGCCACCTGGCCGGTAACTTCGGCGGCGCCTGGCAGGATCAGCACAAGGAGTTCGCCCAGTTCCCCGGCGCGATCATCTTCAACACCAACTGCATCCAGAAGCCGTCCGCCAGCTATATCGATCGCCTGTTTACCTGGGGATTGGTGCAGTGGCCGGGGGTCAAGCATGTCGACGGCTGGGATTTCTCGGCGGTGATCAAAAAGGCCCAGGAAGCAGAAGGTTTTGAGGACAAGCCGGGTCAGGAGATCCTCACCGGATTCGGCCACAACGCCATCCTCGGCGTCGCCGACAAGGTCATCGAAGCGGTCAAGGGCGGCGCGATCAAACACTTCTTTCTGGTCGGCGGTTGCGACGGCGCCAAATCGGGGCGTAACTACTACACCGAGTTTGCCGAAAAAGCGCCGAAAGACACCGTCATCCTCACCCTGGCCTGCGGCAAGTTCCGTTTCAATAAAATGGAACTGGGCGATATCGGCGGTATCCCACGCCTGCTCGACGTTGGTCAGTGCAATGACTCTTACAGCGCCATTCAGGTCGCCATTGCTCTGGCCAATGCTTTTGAGTGCGAAGTCAACGACCTGCCGCTGTCGATGATCCTTTCCTGGTACGAACAGAAAGCGGTTGCAGTCTTGCTGACCCTGCTGCACCTGGGAATCAAAGACATTAAGATCGGCCCAAGTTTGCCGGCCTTTATCACCCCGAATGTACTCAACTTCCTGGTCGAGAACTACAACATTGGCCCGATCAGCACCGCTGAAGAAGATCTCAAGCAGATCCTCGGCGCTTAGTCACAAGAAGGGTCACCTGTAAACGGGTGGCCCTTCGCTGACCCTGTATACTTACTCCGTGACCTTCTGCTGTCGCTGCAACTCGAGATGACTATGACTGCTCTCAATAAATTCTTTCTGCTGTTTCTGGTCCTTAGCTTTTGCTCCGTCAGCAACCTGTTGGCAACCGAGGAGTACGCCGGGTCAACCGGCCAAGAATGCAGTGTCTGTCATTTAGATTCGGCTGGTGGCGGAGAGTTGACGGCGGCTGGTGAGGGTTATGCACTTTCGCTCGGATCGGACAAAGCAGTCTCTTCAAGCTCGAAACCTTCAACGGTTTCTCGTGGTTTCCGTTTGCTGGTCGGCTACCTGCACATTCTGTTCGGATTCTTCTGGTTCGGCACCATTTTATACGTTCACCTGATTCTCAAACCGGGCTATGCATCGCAAGGCTTGCCTCGCGGTGAGGTCAAGTTGGGACTGGTGTCGATTTTGATCATGGGGGTCACCGGGGCGATCCTCTTTGCCTACCGCGTTCCGGATGCCAGTATGCTGGTTGAAACCCGCTTCGGCATCCTGCTGCTGCTCAAAATCATCCTTTACTTGATCTTGGTCTGCTCGGCGTTGATTGCAGTATTCGTGATTGGCCCGCGTCTTCGGCGAAAGCACGCAGCAACAATGGACCTTGGAACCGGTGACCTGTCCTTGGAAGAGCTTGCACAATTTGACGGTAAAGAGGGGCGAGCCGGCTACATTGCCTATAAAGGCAGTATCTATGATGTGAGCAACAGCACAAAGTGGAAAAACGGCACCCACATGGGTCGTCATTTAGCCGGAGGTGACCAGACAACCCTGCTCGGTCAAGCTCCACACGGTGAAGAGATGGTGTTGAGGATGCCGAAAGTCGGCAAGCTCCGTGGCGATGAGCCGGTGGGACTGACTCCGCCGCAAAAGCTTTTTTACAGCATGGCTTACTTGAACCTTGGATTTGTGCTGCTGATTATCCTGATTCTTGCATGCTGGAAGTGGTTGTAGCAATTAATGCCAAGTGTACCCAAGGGATCACTCCGATGGGGCACAGACGATCTAACCTGATTCCAGCATGTGTCGACTTGTCGGACAGATGATAGCCCGATTTTTTCCTGAAAACCTAGCCCCGCCGAAAAGCATCCCAGAAGTTGTTCTACAGCGATTTATACGTCTAAAGGTTACCCCAATCGAGTGTTACTGTAAGTCGCGCCTTTTAAGAAAAATGCCGCCCGGGCTTCCAGGCGGCATTTCATGTTCTATAGGCGATGATTTTTCTGCACGTATAACTTCGTGCCGGATTCATTGCGATGTAGGATCAATTCAAGTCTTTTCAGGCAACCTGTAGCTTGTACTTCGACCACCACCGGGATTCTGAATAAAAATCCCTCGTGCCTTCAGTTCCTGTATATCTCTAAGGGCAGTGTCATTTGAACACTTTGCCAGTTTAGCGAACTTGGATGTATTCATATGACCTTTGAAGTCATCCAACATGCGATTGATAATCAGACGTTGGCGTTCATTGACAGGCTCCTGGTTTATCATATCCCAAAGCTGAGCCTTGTAGAGGACATGGCCAAGAGTGGTTTCAGCATTAAGTATGGCACGGCCCAAGCAATCGAGGAACCATTCAAGCCAGCCGGTTATTTCCAGTGAACTGCGTTGCTGCTTTTCAAGTTGAGCATAATAATCTTTGCGCTCAGCCTCAATTTGCGAGGACAGACTGTAGAAGCGATCTGGTGTGCCGTCTGCACGTGCAAGAGCCATATCGACAATCGCTCTGCCAATACGTCCATTTCCATCTTCGAAAGGGTGAATGGTAACAAACCACAGATGGGCGATACCTGCCTTCAAAACCGGATCAAATTCTAACTGGCCTCTAAACCAGGCCAGAAACGCCTGCACCTCTTTCTCAATCCGGTTTGCACCCGGGGCTTCAAAGTGAACACGCTCGTGTCCTACAGGGCCAGAGACAACCTGCATTGGTCCAGCATTTTCCGTGCGCCAATCCCCAACAGTGATCTTATATAGACCACTTCTTCCAGTTGGGAATAAAGCGGCATGCCAGCCAAAGAGCCTATCTTTCGTTAGTGGCTTAGAAAAATTCTGGGTCGCATCAAGCATCATCTCAACGATGCTTTCGACATCTCGACTTGCCAGGGGCAGTCCGGCAGTATCAAGGCCTAGCCTGCGGGCTATGGATGAGCGCACTTCTTCCGGATTGAGGTTTTCCCCTTCAATCGCTGACGACTTGACCACATCACTCGTCAGGATACCGAGGCTCGCCTCACGCTTGAGATCAAAACCCAATCCCTCCATCCGGCCGAGTAAACGTCCTTGGTGATAACGCACATCTGCTAGCTTGGAAGCAAGGGATGCCACATCCCAGGTAAAGTCGGGCCAATTCTGATTTTCGTGTATCCACATATTAATCACCGCACCTTTTAAGGTGATTGTAGTGTTTATTTGCCTCAAAAACAAGATGATTTATTGCATTATATGCGGTGAATAATGGCAATATTCACCGCAAGTCATCATTCTCAAGTCCTCAATGCCAAAGCACTCACAACATTTCCGGAGTCAACACCATTTGCATTCACGCCCTCTTTTTACACTGATCCTCAAAAGTCAGTGCAATGGACAGCCTTTGTCAAAAAGTCAAAGCCCGACATTCCGGTTGGCGATCTGTCGGCTGTTATCGCCGACATAGCTGTCTTCCTCGTGCCTGTCCTCGAAAGCCTGCAATCGAAGACTTCCTTTGACAACGAATGGGTGCCTGGTCAGGGATGGAACATTCGACCTTAAGGGCTTTTATGGGTCCGGACTCTCTTCCGGTAAAGCTGACCCCGATCGCTGGACCGGGTCAGGCCCCTGGACGTGACCCGATAAAAATAGCTCAACCTCCTCCCGATTTCTCCGACATGGCTCGTGGCGGCAAATCAGCCAGTCGGACAACTGCTCGGGG
>DDWE01000117.1 GCA_002345625.1 Desulfuromonadaceae bacterium UBA2294
GGATCGTCAAGGGGGGCGCCAGTCACTCCTACGGGATTCAGGTCGGGCGTCTGGCCGGCTTGCCGCTGGCGGTGATCGACCGGGCGCGCGAGATTCTGCGCAACCTGGAGTCGGGTGAGTATGGTGCGCAGGGGCAGCCGCGCCTGGCGCGGCGCGAAGGGGTGAAGACCGACCCGCCGCCGCAAATGAATCTGTTTTCCGGTGGGCCTGACGCCGTGCGTGATCGACTGGAGCTGGTCGATGTCAGCGTCCTGACCCCGCTCGAAGCTCTCAACCTGCTTGATGAATTGAAGAAGCTACTCTGATGAAAAGATGTGCACTCATACTCATTTTTTTGCTGTTTCTTCCGGCAGCGGTCTGCGCTGACAGCTCGGGCCGGGCCTATGAACGTGCTCGTGACAGTTATTACCGCCTGCAGGATTCGGGTCAGCAGAAATTCTACCGGCACAACTGGGAGAAGGTGGTCGACCAGTTTGTCGCTGCCAACTCGGTCGAGCCAGGGGGGAGCCGCGCTGCTGACGCCCTGTTCATGGCCGGTAAGGCCAGTTATGAGCTGTATGTCATCTCCGGCCTAAAGGATGATGCGCGTCGTGCCGCTGCCTATCTCGACCGGCTGCCCGATTCTTATCCGAAGAGTAGCCTGGCCGACGACGCCCTCGAGCTGTCGGCGAAGATTCACGAAACCATCCTTGACGCACCGGTCCCTGCCTATCGTCGTTATCAACGGATCGTCCGAGACTATCCCTCCGGGGACATGCTGGCCCGCGCCCGTGGGAAGGTCTCGGTGCTGGCCCGTTATGCACCACCTGAACCGGCACCGGTCACCTCTGCTGTTCCGGCGGCGGCCAGCGGCAGTCAGTTACGCTCGATCCGCTTCTGGTCAAACCCCGGTTACACACGGATCGTGCTGGCGACCGGGACTCCGACCAAGTTCACGTCGAACTTCCTGAAAGGGGATTCTTCTGCCGGGCGACTGCCGCGGATCTATGTCGATCTTGAGCAGACGCAGCCGGTGGCCGATTTAAACCGTTCTTACGATGTGAACGACGGCTTGCTGCAAAAAATCCGCGCCGGTCAGCCCGACGAGAAGACCACCCGCGTTGTCCTCGATGTCGAGAGCTTTCGCGATTACAAGATCGTCCCTTACGAAGAGCCGTTTCGCATTGTTATCGATATTTTTGGCGACAGCCCGAAGACAGTTGCCACGGCAGGGGCCGAATCAAACCCGGCCGCTGAGGACACAGCGCCGCCGGCTGTCGTGACACCGGACGAAATTGCCGGCCTGTTGGCCCCGGCACCGAAAGAGGCTCCGCTTAGGGTCCACGTCCCGGAATCGCGGGCCGGACAGGGGTTGCGCCGTATTGTGGTCGATGCCGGTCATGGCGGCAAAGACCCCGGCGCCGTCGGTGCCAGAGGAACCCGCGAAAAAGACGTCGCTCTCGCGATTGCCCGGATTCTGGCGCAGAAACTTGAAAAAGACCTCGGCTGCGAGGTGATCATGACCCGCACCGGCAATACCTTCCTTGAACTGGAGGAACGGACCGCCATCGCCAACAAGGTCGGGGCCGATCTGTTCATCTCCATTCATGCTAACGCCAGCACCAATCGCAAGGTCTTCGGCATTGAAACCTTCTACCTCAACTTCTCCAAGAACGATAAGGCGGTGGAGGTCGTTGCCCGAGAGAACGGCACATCGCTGAAGCAGGTTGGCGATCTGGAGATGATCCTGCTCGATTTGATGGCCAATTCGAAAATCAATGAGTCGAGCCGATTGGCCGCCGAGATTCAAAAATCGCTCGTTGGTCATCTTGGCAAACGCTACAAGGTCAAGGATCTCGGGGTCCGTCAGGGACCGTTTTACGTCCTGCTCGGGGCGACCATGCCGTCGGTGCTGGTCGAGACGGCCTTTATCAGTAACAGCAGTGAAGAGAAGCTGCTGACCAATACTGCCTATCAAAATCATACCGCTGACGCCATTGTCGCCGCGGTGCGCTCTTACGCGATCTCCCTCAACCTTATGGCTGCAAAATGACCGAATCCCCTGAGACCTTCGCCTTGCCGTCCGATCTCTGCTCGGTCACCGGGCTCCCTTTTGAGGAGCGCCGTGACCGGATCTGTGAACAGGGACGTGTCCTGCTCGCCACCTTTCGTGAACATCTGCTGCAGAAACATCGCGCCGGGGCCTCAGGGACGGAGATTGTCGATGATTACACCCGGCTGATTGACACCCTGATTGGCGACCTGTTCAAAGCGGTGACCCTCGATCTGGATGCGTCGATTGTCGACAATGTGGCTCTGGTTGCAACCATCGGTTACGGCCGTGGCGAACTCAATCCCCGCTCTGATATCGATATCATGTTTCTGGGGACGCCGGAGGTCGCCGCGACTCTGAAGACCATCTCCGAGCGCCTGCTTTACCTGCTCTGGGACATGGCCCTCGACGTCGGTCACAGTGTGCGGACCCTGAAGGACTGTCTGGAGGTGGCGGATCAGGATATTACCGTACGGACGGCGCTGCTCGATGCGCGGTTTCTTATCGGCAGCCGCAGCCTGTTTGCCGAGTTCGAGAAGACGGTCATGAAGGAGCTCCTGGGCCGCAACAGCCAGAAATTTATCATCGAAAAGCTTGAGGAACAGACAATTCGCCGGCGCAAATTCGGCTCGACGGTTTACCTGCTCGAACCGAACATCAAGGAGGGAGAAGGCGGGTTGCGCGATCTGCACACCGCCTTATGGATCGCCCGGGTCAAGTATCGCGCCAGCAGCCTGCAGGATCTGGTGCGCAAAGGGGCGTTGAGTGAGCAGGACGCGGCGGCCTTTCGCCAGGCGATCGATGCCTTGTGGCGGGTACGCAACGAGCTGCATTTTCTGTCGCCGCGCAAGAATGAGCAGATCAACTTCGACCAGCAGGAGAAGATCGCCCACTTCCTCGGTTATGTTGATACACGCAAGGCGCCGGCGGTCGAACTGTTCATGCAGGATTACTATTTTCAGGCGACGCAGATCGAACATCTGGCTTCGAGCCTGATCGCCAAGGCGACGGAGAACGACTCGAATTCACCACGGTTTTTCAGCGCACTGCGCCGGCGGCAGGTTGAGGGACATTTTTACATCCTGCGTGGTGAGCTGCGCCTCGACAAGCCGAACCTGTTCGAGACCGAACCGGAGCAGATGATGCGTGCGTTCCTTCTGTCCCATCGGCATCGGGTGCCGATGAGTATCGCGATCAAGGGACAGATTCGCAGCAATCTCAAACAGATCAACGATGCGGCGCGGCGCTCGAAGACCATGGCCGAGAGTTTTCTGGAGATTTTGCGCTCCATGCGTGGCGATTCGACCGTGTTGCGTGATATGCACCATCTGCAGTTTCTCAATGCGTTTATCCCCGAGTTCCGCCGGATTTACTGCAAGGTCCAGCATGACGCCTACCATATCTACACCGTCGACGTGCACTCGATTATTGCCGTTGAGGAGATTGCCAGGCTTAAGGATGGCACCTATGCCGAGCGCAAGCCGATTCTGACCAAACTGGCCGGTGATGTTGGCAAGGGTGAAACTTTGATGCTCGCCGCCCTGTTGCACGACATCGGCAAGGGGGAGGGGAAAGATCATGCCAACAAGGGGGCCGATCTGGTCCCGACCATCGCCCGTCGGCTCGGCCTCAAACGCGAGGATAGTCAGCGTCTCGAATTTCTGGTCCGCCGTCATCTCGATATGGCGCATATCTCCCAGCGTCGCGACCTGCATGATGACAAGCTGATAGACCAGTTTGCCTCCAGCATGGGGATGACGGAGAATCTCAAGATGCTTTATCTGCTCGCTTTTGCAGATATCAAGGCGGTCGGTCCCGATGTCTGGACCGAGTGGAAGGGCTTTTTGCTGCAGGAGCTGTACGAAAAGGCCTATCAGGTGCTTGAGCGTGGCAACTTCCGTTTTGATACCCGTTCCGAGCGATTGCGTGAACGCAAGCGCAAGGTCATCGACGCCCTGGCCGAAGAGTTCGGTGAGCGACGCCTGCGCGCTGCCTTAAAGACCATGAGCAACCGTTACCTGCTCTCGCATCGTTCGAGTGAAATCATCACCCATGTCCGGCTGGCTCTTGGCCGTGGCGATGAGACTCTGGCCTTACAGGTTGAGCATGATCAAAAACGGGAGTATACCCAGATCATCGTCTCGACTCTCGATATGCCGGGACTGTTCTCCATCATCACCGGCGTTATGGCCGCCAACGGCATCAATATTCTCGGTGCGCAGATCTACACCCGCAGCGACGGTGAAGCCCTCGATCTCCTCCAGGTGCGCAAACCGTCCGGCGGTATTATCGATGACCCGAAAAAGTGGAACAAGGTACGCAACGATCTGAATGCCGTGTTGGAGGGGCGCAAGCGCATCGACGCCCTGTTCAAGCGCAGCAGTTCGTTCTTTCCGGAGAAGCCGCGGCCGCGTCAGGCTNNGCCGATCGGGTTGAAGTGGTCAACGACGTCTCTGATCAATACACCGTGGTCGATATCTACACCACCGACAAGGTGGGGCTGCTCTACGACATTACCCGCACCCTCTCCGGTCTCGGCCTTTACATCGGCGTTGCCAAGATTTCGACCAAGGTCGATCAGGTGGCCGATACCTTTTACCTGCAGGATATCTTCGGCTTGAAAGTGCTGCAGCCGGCCAAGATTGAAGAGCTGCGCAGTCGATTGCTGGAGAGTCTCGCCGGTGACAAGGAGCCGGGCGATGGCTGAGACCGGGCTCGACGCCTGCCTCGACCTGTTTCTCAACTACCTGGTGGTGGAGCGTGGCCTCTCCCGGAACACTCTGGATGCTTATGGGCGCGATCTGGGCCGTTATGTCGGCTTTATCGATCAGAACAAACGGGCATTATCGGCGATCACCGCGGCCGATGTGCTGCGCTTTCTCGCCGAGCTCAAGCTAAGCGGTCTTTCGGCGCGCAGCCGGGCGCGTGCCCTGGTCGCCCTGCGCATGTTTCATAAGTTCCTCTACAGTGAGGGGCTGGTCACCGGCAACCCGGCCGAGCGGATCGAGGCCCCGAAAAGTCTCAAATCTCTCCCCGATACATTGTCGCCGCAGGAGGTCGAACGGCTGCTGGAAGCACCACAGGGAGAAGAGGCCCTTGATTACCGTGACCGGGCGATGTTTGAAACCCTTTATGCCACCGGTCTGCGCGTCTCCGAGCTGATCGGTCTGCGCCGGGCCGATGTCCAGCTTGAGGTCGGCTATCTGGTTGCGTTTGGCAAGCGGAGCAAGCAGCGTATCGTGCCGATGGGGGAGACCGCCCTCGATGCCATGCGCCTCTATTTGCAACTGGCGCGACCGTTTCTCGATCGCGAAGCAAACAGCGACCACATCTTTCTCAATCGCTCCGGCCAGGGCTTGACACGTCAGGGCTTCTGGAAGATTATTAAGCGCCGCGCACAGCAGGCCGGCATCGGCAAGAATATTACCCCGCATACCCTGCGGCACTCCTTTGCCACTCACCTGCTCGACAACGGCGCCGATTTACGCTCGGTGCAGATGATGCTTGGCCATGCCGACATCTCGACCACCCAGATCTATACGCATGTCACCCGGGAACGCTTGAAAAAAATTCATCAATTACATCACCCGCGCAGCTGAAACAGCGGCGCGTTGTCACGGAGTTTTCATGAAATCGATTGTTTTACTTGGCGATGGTATGGCCGATGAGCCGATGGAGCAGCTCGGCGGCAAAACCGTCCTCGAATACGCCAGCACCCCGAACATGGATCGCATCGCTCACGATGGGCGCATCGGTCTGGTTCACACCGTCCCGCCCGGCTACCATCCGGGGAGCGATGTCGCCAACCTGACGGTCTTTGGTTACGACCCGGCCACCTGTTACTCGGGGCGCTCCCCTCTGGAAGCCGCGAGCATGGGAGTGAAGCTGGCACCGGAGGATGTTGCCTTTCGGCTCAATTTCGTCACCCTGACGGCCCATTACGGCAAACTCTACATGGAGGATTTCTCCGCCGGGCACATCACCACCGCCGAAGGCGCAGAGCTGATTGCGACCTTGCAGGCCGAACTCGGAGGTGAGGAGTTTCACTTCTACCCCGGTGTCTCCTACCGGCACCTGCTGGTCTGGAAGGGGGGGCGCGACAAAATGGTCTGCGTGCCGCCGCATGATATCACCGATCTGAGCATCGAAGATCACCTGCCGAAAGGTGACGGTGCGGACGTCCTGATGCATCTGACCAATTCGGCGCAGATGCTGCTCAGCCAGCATCCGGTTAACACCCGCCGTGAAAATGCGCGGCAACTGCCGGCCAGTTCGATCTGGCTCTGGGGGCAGGGGCGGGCACCCCGGATGCCGACCATGCAGGAAAAGTTCGGTATCAAGAGCGGGGCGGTGATCTCCGCCGTCGATCTGATTCGCGGCATCGGCATCTACGCCGGACTCGAAGTGATTCTAGTCCCCGGCGCCACCGGTTGGATCGACACCAACTATCGGGGCAAGGCGCAGGCGGCTCTCGATGCGCTGGCGACGCACGATTTTGTTTACCTGCACGTCGAAGCACCGGATGAGGCGGCGCACAGTGGCAGCCTGGAGGACAAACTGACCGCCATCGAGGCCTTTGACCGTGATGTTGTCGGACCGGTGCTGGAAGGCCTGCAGCGCTTCGATGCCTGGCGTGTTCTGCTGCTTCCGGATCACCCGACCCCGGTCGCCTTGCGCACTCATACCGACAAGGCGGTCCCTTTTGCTCTATACGGCTCCGGTGGTGAGTTTGCGGTCAAAAGCCCGGCGAGCGCTTACAACGAGGTTGAAGCCGCCAAATCAGGCCTGGTTGTTGCAAAAGGACACCAGCTCATGAGCCAATTGCTCGGCTGTTAACACCATAATCTCCTCGTTTTAAGTCGGTTATGGCCCCTCTATCCCAAAGATGTGATTCAGGAGATTTCGATGACAAAGTGGCTTTTGGCGGTAACCGTATCGTTAAGTCTGGTTTTCCCACTGACTGTGGCTCTTGCGGATGACATTGTCATCCCCGGCACCGGCGACGGCGTCGCCATTCTTAAGGCTCTTGGTGCCAGTTTCACCAAGAAGAACCCTGATGTGACCGTGACCATCCCAGACAGCATCGGCTCGTCAGGTGGGATCAAGGCGGCCGGTACGGGCGAGGCAGTGCTGGCCCGGGTGGCCCGCGATATCAAGACCAAGGAGCAGGGCTACGGTCTGACCCAGACCCCCTTTGCCCGGATTCCGGCCGTCTTTTTTGTCAATCGTTCCGTTTCGATCGATCTGTTGACCGGCGGACAGGTCGCAGCGATCTATTCCGGTCAGATCAAAAACTGGAAGGATGTCGGTGGCCCCGACGCGCCGATCGTGGTCGTCGCCCGCGAAGAGACCGACAGCACCCTGGCGGTTCTTCGCGAGTGCCTGCCACATTTCGCCGATTTGAAATTCGCCAGTACAGCGTTGGTTGAGACCAAATCACCTTTAATGCTTGAGCGCGTTGAGAAGACGGAACATGCCATCGGTTTCGGTCCGTATGATCTGGCTTCCAAGTCAAACGTTAAGGTTCTTGCCCTTGATGGACGATCCGCCTTGATGGCCGACTATCCTTGCGTCACGACCTTGAGTTTTGTTTATAAGCAGGAGGCGCTGACCGGCGCTAATGCCGCATTTGTGCAGTTTGCCACCTCTTCGGCGGCAGCCCTGCCGATTCGTGTCGCCGGTGGCCTGCCGTTGCAATAACGCAGGCTTAAACCCCTACCTTGAATATGGACGCCCCGCAACCTGGTTCAGGGTTGGCGGGGCGTTTTTGTGCCGCAGGGACATAATTGCTAAACTGAGTGTGGTTTGTCAGGGAACTGCGTTGCTCAGTGCTCTGGATGTCGGTCGTCCGACCTGGGCTCAGGGGGAGGATAGAGCAGGTCCCGCGTGTTGTTTCGGACCTCCTCGTCGTGGAAACGACGCACCAGAGTGCGGTAAACGGCGGTTTCCGCCAGTTCGTCAACCTGCCAATCGAGGGATTTCAACTTCCAGAGGTCTTCCATGACGATTCTCCTTTAACCGGACAACGCATGGCAGACATGCTAGCACTCGCCGCAGGAGAGTCAAGGTATAAAATTACACAAATAGTAAATAGTTGGAGTTGCAGTCTCGAATCTAAATTTCAGACTTCTTGCACAGTATGAGCAGCTTGTTGCAGAGGGTGACTGCGGTCAGGACTTCGCCCGGTGTCCCCAGACTCGGCAGGATGTCGCTTCCGGCATAGAAATAGCTGCGGTTCTGGCCGGGGAAGATGTGGTCAGCGGCATTGAGAATACTGCGGGGGGCGTCAGTTGTCACATTGCGGCTGGTGCTGGTGCTCTCCTGATCGGTCAGGCGGAGCGGGACGAAGGGGAACAGGGGGGTTAGTCGCTCTTCCAGTTCGTCGATGGCCGGCGTCGATTGTTGACCGGAGAGCGGCACGTCGGTGCGCAGACAAAGCCCGTTGTGCGTTGACTGCAACGTCAGGCGCAGGGGCGGTACCCCGGCCAGGATGACGTGCGGTTGCAGCAGGGCTGAGACCTTGTTACCCAGGGGGGCGCTTAAGTAACTGCGCTGCTGGCGTGACAGTGGCGGCGGCGCCTGTCCCTCGCAAAACTGGGTGGCACTGCGATCGGCAATCACCAGATGTTCGGTGCTGATAATGCGCTCTTCGCTGAACAGAAGCTGGATACGCCCCTCCTTGCTGACACGGATTTTGCGCAGGTCGGCAAGAGCGGCTTCGTTGCCATGAAACTGGCGACAGCGGTGGCGGAGCATTTCATCGAGGCCGGCGCGGGAGATGCCGGTGGCGCGACCGAGGCCACTCCAGATCAGCGCACAATCGGCCAGTTTCAGGCGTGCCGGTGGAGTGAGGGCGATGCCGCCGAACAGGGTGCCCAGCACCTTGCGCGCCTCCGGGTCGGTGATGGTCGACAGGCGATCACGCAGAGATTGACGAAAGACCCGCTGCGGCACATCCCCGCGAAAACTGCGGAAGCGAAAACGCTGGCGGGAGAAGAATCCGGAATTCGGTAAGCCACCGGAATCCCAGAGCATATCCTCGATCTGGGTGCCGAGGACCAGCAGGTCGTCCAGCAGCGTCTTGACT
>DDWE01000073.1 GCA_002345625.1 Desulfuromonadaceae bacterium UBA2294
ATAGCCGGCAAGAGCCTGCTGGTCTTCATGTTTGACCGCCTCCCCGAAGAAGGTCTTGCCTGTCTGTATGGCCTTGATAGGGGGGGTGCCGGCCTGGCTGGTCAGATCCTCCGGCAGAAACACCTTGTCTTTGGCGACCCGCACCTTCTCCTGGCCGTTTGCATCGAGCAGGGTCAGTTCGGTAAAGGCCGGATGCTGGCGCAGCATGGTCAGCAGCGCCCACTCCTGATCATCTGGGGAGAGGGCGAGTAAATCGAGGTTTTCTGAGTCGGTCTGCAGAACCAGCAGGCTATCCTGTAGTTTTTCTTCAACCAGTCCAGCGGTCAGAGTTGCAGTGCGCAACGTCGCGCGGGCCTGGGTTGCCAGCAGAGTCTTTTCGGTATGGCTGATGGCAAACAGTCCGAAGCCGGCCAGCGGTACCAGGCTTGCGAGCAGGATGAAGGCCGGTAATCTGAAGCTGAGATTGTTCAAGCGTTTGCCCATCTTATCCACCCCGCTCAGGGATTGAGGTTGACTACGGTTGAGGCAAGGTTCCAGCTCCGTTTGGATAGTTTTAACCCGAGCTCTTCCGTCATTTTGCGGTTGATGGTCAATGTCAGGGTAGATGGAGTTTCGACCGGCAGGTCGCCGGGGGGTATACCATGCAGCACCTTGATCGCCATTTGCGCCGCCTGGGCGCCACAGGCGTTCCGGGAACTGCCGTAGGCGGCGAAGGCGCCGAGATCAATACTCTCCTCGTTGTAGCCCATGATCGGGATCTGTGCGCGACGGGAGAGCGGCAGCAGGGTCTCCTTAATCGTCGCGTCGATGGGGGCGACCGGCAACAACAGGATGACATCGGCATCACCGCTGTGCAGGGCTGCCGCCGCCGGGGCAACCTCCTCTTTTGATGCGACATCGATGACTTTGAGCTGCAGGCCGAGCTGCGGGGCGATTTTACGGGCCAGAGCGATGGAGGCTGCGGACGGGGCGATGGTCGGGATATTGAAGCAGAGCACCGTGCGCGCCTTGGGCAGCAGTTTGCTGATATACCAGAGGCGTTTCTCGACCAGCACCGTATCGTTGGTGTCGATGCCGGTAATGTTCCCGCCAGGGTTCTGCATGCTGGCGACCAGGCCGCGCTCCTGGGCCGAAGAGACGGCCAGAAAAATCACCGGGATGCCGGTCCCGGCTGAGGCGACCTTCAGGGCATCGGCCTCTATCCCGCCGGCAGCGACGGCAAGATCGGGTTTGGCCGCTATGATTTCTGCGGCGAGGCCGGCGAGGACAGAACGGTCACCTTTGGCATTTTTAACTGTGTAGGCATGAGTTGCACCGCTACCGGCTGCATGTTCCGCCATAGCGGTTTTGAACCCCTCAAAGGTGTCGAGGCGGGTGTCGTTGGCCATGAGGACACCAATTTTCCAGGCCTGTTCCGCCCGTGCCGGGGTCGGAAACAGTAGAACACCAAGAAGGAAAAGCAGCACGGTGACAGGGATGATCCGGGCCATGAGAGTCTTGTTCATCACGATCTCCTATAGGGCAGTGCACTTAAAAACCCTGATCACCTTTTACAAGCGTGATCACAGTGCAATGCGTCTGCCCGATCGGCCAATGCTGATCTGTAACAGAACGCGGAATATCAGTTCTTCCCCCCGACCAGCTGCAACAGGCTGCGGCCAATTTCGGCCGGCGGCAGGATCTGGTCGATACCGCCGCGGCTGATGGCGGCGCCGGGCATCATCGATGAACTGGCGGTCGCCGGATCCTGTACCAGGGTGTAGCCACCCAGGGCCTTGATCCGCATCAAACCTTCGGCGCCATCGCTGGAGGCACCACTGAGCAGAACGCCGATCAGCTTTTTTTGAATGGCCTCCGCTGCCGTCTCGAACAGTACATCGATCGACGGGCGGCTATAGTTGACTTTTGCATCGATGGTCAGGGCGAATCGCCCATCAGACTCCAACAATAGGTGATAGTTGGCCGGGGCAAGATAGACCTGACCCGGTCGTAAGCGCTCCTTCTCTGCGGCTTCCTGCAGGGGGAGCCGGGAATGCTTCTGCAGTGTTCTGGCCATGTCCGCCGCATCGGAGTGGGGGTGCAGGTGCAGCACGACGGCAATGGCGGCCGGAAAGTTCTCCGGCAGTTGTGCCAGTAGCTCAATCAGGGCTTCACGGCCGCCGGCCGAACCGCCGATGACCACGGTGCTGTAGGTTTGAACTCCCTGTTTCGTCACGCATAGGCTCCGAAAGGCCGGGTTATTTCAACTGAAAGCATTTCTCGCGTTCGGCAATGATCCGGAAACGGTCTTTGACCGTGGAAAATAGCAGGCTTTCTTTGGTCCCCAGACACAGGAATCCCTTCGGTACCAGCGACTGGCTGAACAGGTTTAAGGCCCGGTTCTGAAGGGTTTCATCAAAATAGATCAGCACGTTGCGGCAGAAAATAAGGTGCATGGCGCCGAATGATCCATCGGAGACCAGATTGTGACTGGAGAAGGTGAGTCTTTTGCGCAAGTCCTGATTCATAATCACCGCTTCGTAGCGGGCATGATAATAGTCGGAAAACGACCCCCGACCGCCGGATTGCTGGTAGTTTTGGGTGTATTCCTTGATTTTTTCGATGGGGTAAATCCCTTCGCTGGCGATATGCAACGATTCTTCATTGATGTCGGTGGCATAGATCTGAACGCGGTCGGCGAGGCCCTCCTCGGCAAACAGGATGGCGGAGGAGTAGGCCTCTTCGCCGGTGGCGCAGCCGGCGTGCCAGACTTTTATGGAGGGGTAGGTCTTAAGGACCGGGATGACCTTCTCGCGTAAAATCTTGTACACCTGCGGATCGCGGAACATTTCGGTGACGGTGACGGAGACGGCATAAAGGAAGGAGCGAAACAGATTGCGGTCGTGGAGCAGGGGTGGAATGAGATCGGAGATGCGGGTGTGTCCCGATTTTTTGACATATGCAACAACGCGACGTTTGAATGAGGCGGGGGAATAGTTGCTGAAGTCGTAGCCGTAGCGGTCGGCAATCGCCTTTTGCAACAGGTCAATTTCAAGGGTTTCGATGGCCGGATCGATCATGAGAGGGCTCCTCGGGGTGCTCTCTGGTCGGTATGTGCTATCGGTGCACGGAAAGAACCTCTTTTGGTATCATCTGGTTTTAGAATAGAAAAGGGCCATAATTACTCTTTAAGAAATGATTCTGACATGTTATGCGGATTCTGCCAGAAGATAAACAGAATTTCATCTTTTTGGGGCAAAAAACAATACGGGATTTTGTTTGTTAGTGTTTTATCGGTTACAGCAGTTTGCCCACCGGGGAGTCGCGGCCATAAATAAAGCCGGTCCGCTTGCGCAAAACCGGCTTTATTGCAAAAGGGCAAGGTGACGGTTGTCGGATCACCAGAAGTTGAGCAGGGTCGGTACCACGCCGCTGGTCTTTAACGCCTTGATAATCTGCAGAACGCCGAGAATCCAGATAAACCAGACGGCATCGAAGATATGCTTGCGGAAGATGATCGGCTTCACCGCATAGTCTTCCGGCTCTTTAAAACCTGAGAAGCGCGGGAAAAAACGGGGCGTCGCTGCCGTGTAGGCCGCGTAGTCGTCCGAGTGCAGGCCGGAGAGTTTTTTCTCTTCACTACTGATGACCATCGGGTAGTAGATGGCAAAGCCGACCAGCATGATCACGGTGAAGAACAGCGTCTCGGTGGCCAGACCAATACCGATGGCGCCAAGAAAGCTGAAGAAGTAAAGCGGGTTGCGGGTCAGCGAGTAGGGGCCCTCGGTGATCAGCTTGTTGGTCTTGTAACCGGCGATGTACAGCGAGCACCAGAGGCGACCCAGGGAGGCGATGCCACAAAGGACCGCACCGAGGGCAAAGAGGATGGCGCCAAAAACCGGAGCCTCACTCTGCAGGTGACTGCCGGAAAAGAGGATCAACCCGATCAGGGCAGCAGAGAACACGCGCGAGATGGCGATGCGCAGACGTTCAATCTTGTTTTTCATCGTTGTCTTCCTTTCGCACGGATTGTGCGCAACACTCAAGGCGGCTATACAGTTCAGGCTAAAAACTGGCGCGCACTCTAGCACAGCTGCTGGCAGGCGGCAACGGCGAATATGCGCGGGGATCAGGCGAGGTAGTCGGCAACGTTGCTCAGGGCGCGCAGAAGAGCGTCTTCACCGGTGACTTCTAGGGTCATGCTCGGTGCGTTTGGCAGGGTGTCGATGTGGTGGAACAGCCGGTCAAAGTCGATATCGCCCTCACCGACCGGCAGGTGGTCGTCGCCGTTACCGGTATTGTCGTGCAGGTGCAGATGGCAGAGATGAGGACCAAGTGCAGTGAACCAATCGTCCAGACTGACCTTGCTGAACAGGTGCCAGTGGCCGACGTCGAAGCAGTGGCCGAGGGTCGGAGAGTCGAGACGGTTGAGCAGGGTGACCAGCGGCTCCGGTTTGGTTTCAAAGACATTTTCCAGTACCAGCTGCAGACCATATTGGTCGGCCAGCTCAAGCAGCGGCGGCCAAAACGTCAGGGACGCCTCAAGCCAGAGTTCATCGCGACCGCCGTATTTCCAGTATTCGTAACCGGGATGCAAGACGACGACTTTGGCCTTTAGCAGAGCTGCGGCGGCAAGCGCCTGCCGGTAGCGCAGGGCGGTGGCTTCAAAGACCAGCGGTTCAAGTGCGCCGGGGTTGAGATCTAAAAAGGGTGCGTGAACAGTGGCCGTGAGGCCGTTACGGGCGAGAGCTGCGGCGCTTGTCTCCAGCAGTTGTGAATCGAGGCGGTCCAGATCCTCGCCGCGCAGCGCCACCTCCGGCTGCAGACGTCGGTTCAGCAGGTCGGGTAAGCGGCTGGCGAGTTGTTCATAGGGGATGCGGACATGCAGGCGGCTAGGCATTACGCTTTTTCTCCCTGGCCACTTTCTCAAGTTGCTCGGTGGCAGCCCGTTCGCCGAGGGTGATCAGGATGTCGCCACCGGCCAGAACGGTTGTCGGTGCCGGATTGAACAGCATCTGTACCCCTCCCTTTTTGATGCCGACGATGATCACGCCAAAATCCTTGCGTACACCGGAACTGATCAGGGTCTCTCCGACCAGCTGCGAATCGGTGGCGACCAGAATCTCCTCGATGATCAGTTCGTAGTTTTTACCAGCGGTGGCGAGTTCGATGAAATCGACCACAGATGGGCGCAGGATCGCCTGGGCCATGCGCGTGGCACCCATAATGTAAGGGGAGATGACCTTGGAGGCACCGGCGCGGCGCAGTTTCATCTCGGCACCATCTTCACTGGCGCGGGCGAGAATAAACAGATCAGGGTTAATGCCACGGGCGGTGAGGGTGATATAGACGTTCTCGGTATCTGAGGTGACGGCCGTCACCAGACCGCGGGCGTTGAGAATACCGGCACGGATCAGGGTGTCGTCGGCAGTGGCGTCGCCTTCGACGTAGAGGACACCTTCTTCATTGAGGCGTTGGCAGTTTTTTGGATCGCGTTCGACCACCACCAGCGGCACTGGTTTTGCCTCAAGCTCGCGGCAGATGTGGGTGCCGATACGACCGTAGCCGCAGATGATGTAATGACCGCGCAGCTTGGCAATCTTCTTTTCCAATTGTTTCCTCCCCAGGATCGAACGCAACTGTCCTTCGACAACAAACTGGACGATACTGCCGGCAGCGTAGGCGAGGACACTGACGCCGACAAAAATCAACATGATGGTAAACAGACGCCCNNCCGCCGGTCGACAGATCACGGACTTCCTTGAAGCCGACCGAAGCGATGGTGATCACCGTCATTTATAAAGAATCGATGGCCGGCCAGCCTTCGATCATCATGTAGCCCGAGGTGCCGAACAGGACCAGTCCTGATAAAAGCAGCAGAAGTATGCGTAGATTGCGAACCGGGCTCATAGCGAAAATCTCCTGATACAGTCGTCGAAGTGTAGCTCTTTGCCCGTGTTAAGGCAAGGCCTGCAGAAGGGATGAAGGGCAAAAAAGTCTTGACATGCTATGTATACTGTATACAATTTTCATTGGTTTATTTTCAGGAGGGCACGCAGTGAAAAAACGGCCGATTGAACATCATCAGACGCTGCGCGAAAAGATACTGGAAACCATTCGCGAGGCAATCCTCAAAGGCGAGCTCAAGCCCGGCGAAAAAGTGGCTGAACCGGAACTGGCTGAACGCTTCGGCATCAGCCGCACCCCGATTCGCGAGGCATTTCGGCAGCTGGAGAGTGAAGGGTACCTGACCGTTATACCGCGCAAGGGAGCGGTGGTGACCGCTTTGTCCGAGAGAGCCGTCGAAGAGTTTTATGCGATCAAAAGCATTCTCGAAGGTTATGCGGCGCAGATGGCGGCAGAGAATCTTGGCGCCAGAGAGATCGAGAAACTCGAAGCGATCAACGAGCGGTTACAGCAGCTTGCCAATGAGGGAGATGTGAAATCGTTCTTCCGCGTTCATAATGAGTTTCACGAGATCTTTATCCAGGCTGCCGGCAACGAGAAGCTGGCGGAAATCATCCATCAGCTGATGCTCAAATTCAACCGGTTGCGCTTCGCGTCCCTGTCGTTGCCCGGGCGTATGCAGATCTCGGTGCAGGAGCATGTGAAGATCATCGACGCATTTCGTAAAAAAGATGGTAGCATGGCTGACGCTCAGGTGCGCAAAACAGCATCTCTCGGCGGCCAGGTATTGATCCAGAGCATGGCCAAGAGCGAAGGGCGTGAAGCGGAGAGCTCTATCCTCAGGCAGATCGTCGACGTCTGAAGCCTCGACGGTTAAATTAATAAAAGGAGAAATAATTGATGATGCGTACCCTCGTTTTAGTCCTCATGCTGATCTTGTTGACCTTCAGTATGGCCAACGCTGCTTCTGTCCGCCTCGATTTCAACAACGACAGCGCCGAAGGTGCATTTGCCGCCCCTCTCGCTGATGATGACCTCGGCAAGGTTATTCTTGGAGGGCGTTTTCTGTACAACGATGATGAGGATACCCGTCTGGGGACTATCAATCTCGATTTTGTCGGCGAACCGGGAAATGTCCCCGGACTGCTCATCGGCGCCGGTTTTTTCGTCGATTATGGGAAAACACACAAGTCCTTCGATACCATGAACATCGGTCTCGGTGTTCAGGCGCAGTATGCTCCGGTCGAGATGCAGGGGGTGGGTCTCGGTGCTCACTTCGCCCTGGCTCCGAAGGTCTTCTCCTTCCGTGATTCGGAGGGTCTTTATGAAGCGGGTGCCAAGGTTTTTTATACCATTACACCGAAAGTGCAGATTTATCTGGGTTATCAGTATATTCGCGGCAAGTTTGATAACGGGCCGAAACAGACCTTTGATCGTGATCTGCGTCTGGGGATCGAAGCCTTCTTTTGATCGGTCCGCACAAAGGAAAAAATATATGGCGCGCCCTTTTTCAGGGCGCGCTTTTTTATGTGCGACTGATGCCGTGAGCAGATTGATTCGTCTTTAGAGAATATCGCGCCAGATGCGGTCTTCCCAGTCGAAATGCTGGCGGGGGAGATACTGGTCCTTGTAGGCCATGACCGGACACCCCGGTACATAGTAGCCGAGGTAATACCAGGGGAGGCCGCGCTCTTTGCAGAGGGCGATTTCGTGCAGAATACTCAAGGCACCGAGGCGGCGGGTCGCATGCTGCGGATCGAAACAGAAATAGACGCTGCTTAAGCCATCGCCGGCACAGTCGAGCCACCCGACGCCGACCAGCTCTTCGCCAAGCCTGAGTTCGGTTTGCAGGGTCGGACAGGAGGGGAGGTAGAACAGGCAGGCAAATTGATCCACATCGGCCACGGTACCGAAGCGGGTTGTCGCGTGCCGGGCATACAGGTCATAGATCTGTGTGCTCGGCTGCAGGGGGGTAAATTGAACGTTCAACTCACGGTTTTGGCGCAGGGTCCGGCGCTGGCTACGCGATGGGACAAAGGCGTCAACACAGACCCGGAGGGGAATGCAGGACCGACAACCGTCACAGGCGGGACGAAAGAAATAAGGGCCGAACTTGCGCCAGCCGTCGGCGAGAAACCCGGCGAGTTCAGCGGCGTCCAGATCGATGGCGTAGAACGATTCGTAGCGTTTTTGTCGGCCGGGCAGATAAGGGCAGGGCTCGGTCTGTTCTATGCTGGCGGCTTGAAGCAGTTGCACGAAGTCGCTTCGCGTCAGCTGCGCATATTGATGAACTGCAGCTCGATGCCGAAATCGCTCCCCTTGAGGAGCTGGATGACTTCCTGCAAATCATCAATCTTTTTGCCGGTGACCCGCACCTGGTCCTCCATAATCTGCGGCTGGACCTTGAGCTTGCTCTCCTTGATCGCCTTGACCACCTCTTTGCCATGCTCCTTGTCGATACCCTGGATAATGCCGATACGCTGACGCATGGCATTGTGCGAGGCAGTCTCTTTCTTGCCGTAGTCGAGGCATTTGGGGGAGATGTTGCGCCGCGCAAGTTTTCCTTTGAGGATGTCGATCACCGCGTCGAGTTTGTAGTCATCGGCGGCGAGGATGACAATGGCGTCTTTCTCAAGGTTTATTTCGTTGTGGGTCCCTTTGAAATCGTAGCGCTGTTCGATCTCTTTGCGTGCCTGGTTAACGGCATTGTCGACTTCCTGTATATCGACTTTGGAGACGACGTCGAAACTGGGCATGGTGGCTTCTCCTTGATTGACATGAAATGGTGATTCTTCATTTGTTGTTTTATAGCATGAAGCCGGTTTTGCTGCCAAGGGTGCAGGGTGCGTAAATGGTTGGTGTTTGCTGGATAGTATATGTAGTTCAAAACCGGCGGGACTCGCCCCGCCAGTCGACCGACTTTTTGCCTAGGCGGCAGCAAAAAGTGCCTTCCCCTGGCGGGGGACACTTTTGTCGCCGGCTGGTTTGACTTCGTAGCTGTGGCGCTGCAATTGACCGGGCCCGATGTCTTAGGGCCCTCCAGTCGGCTGGTGCGATGCGTGTTTTGGCTTTTCGGTTTTTCTGCCAAGCCATCGGGTCTGGCTTCTCAGCTGCTGAGCCGATGCCCGCGGCCGATAAGGTAAAAAGCCCAGACAAACAGAGCTGCCGACATGGCGCCAGCAACCAGGAACGCCACCCATAGCGGCAGGTCGCCGACGCCGAGAATGGCGCCGCGGAAACCGTCAATGAGGTAGAACATCGGGTTCAGATGCGAGAGGCTGGCCCAGGGGGCGGGGAGGATGGAGATCGGGTAGAAGACGCCGCCGAGGTAGATCAGGGGCAGAATCAGAAAGTTGGTGTACATCGACAGTGAGTCGAAACTGCTGGCGAAGAGGGCAACGATGAGTCCGAACTGGGCAAAGAGAAAGCTGGCTAAAGCGGCCATGGCGACGGCTGCCAACGGGTTGTGCCAGGGGAGCGCGGCAAAGAACATCGACACCAGCCAGACCACAAGCCCGACCGCAAGTCCACGGATCATGGCGGCGAGGGTATAGGCAAAAATGAATTGCGGCGGCGTGATCGGCGTCACCAGCAGATCGACGATATTGCCCAGGTAGCGTGACATGAACAGGGACGAAGCGCTGTTGGAAAACGAGTTGTTGATCACCCCCATCAGGATCAACCCCGGAACAACGAACTGGGCGTAACTGAACCCGGGCAGGACGCTGATCCGTTCGCCGAGGGTGGCACCGAAGATGAACAGGTAGAGCGAGGCGGTGATGATCGGTGTAAACAACGTCTGCGACGAGACGCGCAGAAAACGACGGATCTCCTTGTGCAGCAGGGTCAAAAACGGTCGCCCCGGGATGTAGTCTGGCGGACGCGCGTCAATGGCCATGGTGGTGGCTCCCGGTCAGGCGTAAAAAAACGTCTTCGAGATTGGGTGGGCGCGTCTCCAGGTCGCGGACCTTGAGGCCAAGACCGGTCAGGCGCGCCAGCAAAGCGATAGCGGTGTCGGTTTCATCCAGGGCGCAGCGCAGCAGGTTGCCATCATCGGCGAGTACCGGACGAAAATGGGCCAGCTCCGTCGGTACGGCGGTCAGCGGCTGTGCGAGATTGACCTCAACCTGACGGCCGCCGAGCTGGCGCAGCAGGTTGCGGGTGCTGTCGAGAGCCACCACCTCGCCCTGATTCATGATGGCGATGCGGCCGCACATCTGCTCGGCCTCTTCGAGGTAATGCGTGGTCAACAGCACCGTGGTGCCGCGCTGATTGATTTCGCGGACAAACTCCCACAGGGAGTGGCGGAGTTCGATGTCGACTCCGGCGGTCGGTTCATCGAGGATCAGCAGGCGCGGTTTGTGAATCATCGCCTTGGCGATCATGAAGCGGCGCTTGAGACCGCCGGAGAGCTTGAACATCACCTTGTGCAGATGCGGACCGAGGCCGAGGCGCTCGATGAGCAGTTGCCGCCAGGTCGGATCGTCGCGCAGGCCGTAGTAGCCGGCGTGCATCTTCAATGCCTTATCGATGGTGAAGAAGTTGTCGATGACGATCTCCTGGTGCATGACGCCGGTCAGGCAGCGGGTGATCCGGTAGTCCGTCTGGTTGTCATGGCCGAAGATGCGCACGGCGCCATTATCGATACGGGTGACACCGGAGACCATGTTGATGGTTGTACTCTTACCGGCGCCGTTGGGGCCGAGCAGGCCGAAGATCTCCCCCGGCGCGATCGCCAGAGAGATCTCCTTGACGGCGGCGCTGCCGTCGTAGCTTTTGCACAAGTGATCGATGTCGAGGGCGGGTGTCTGCATGGCGCTTTATTAAGCCCGCTGCGCCCGGCCTTGTCAAGTCGATGCACAGTCGATCCTGTGCCGATGCACGTTGCGATTGGCCGGTGCCGGCATATACTTGTGACGAAAGGAAAAAGGTGAGGCCATGAAACGTTATACCGTCTTGTTGCTGATTCCGGGCCTGCTCCTGACTGCCGCGCTGGCAACGGCGGCAACCCTGCGGGTTTACTCGGTAGCCGATGGAGGATATGTGATGACCGACACAGTTGAGAAGACCGATGCTGAATGGCGACAATTGTTGACCCCGGAACAGTTCCACATTCTGCGGGAAAAGGGGACGGAACGAGCTTTCTCCGGCGCCCTGGCTAATAATCACGCTGCCGGAATTTATCGCTGTGCCGGCTGCGGACTGGATCTGTTCCGCTCCGAGGACAAGTATGATTCAGGCACCGGCTGGCCGAGCTTTACCTATCCGGTTGCACCGGAGAATGTCACCACCGCCGAGGACAACTCATTTTTTCAGCGTCGGACTGAAGTGCTGTGTCCCCGTTGTGGCGGCCATCTTGGTCACGTCTTCCCTGATGGGCCGAAGCCGACCGGAGATCGCTATTGTATGAATTCCGCTGCGCTGACTTTTGTGCCGGCTGCTGAAATCAAGTGAACAAGAGGTGCAATTGATCATGAGTCATGGATGTCGCTCAGCTAGGGGAGCGGTTCCTGGATTGATGTCTGTGGTGGTGTGGTTGAACTGGAAAAACCGGTTCCACCCGCAGTCGCGTCAGTGTATTGTGGGGGTGGCGCTCCCGTCTGAAAAGCTCGGCGGGGTACTGGCTGTTCCGAAAACATGAATGGGGGCAGTCTCTGAAGAAAGTCTGGAGCAGCAATTGGGCTGTTTATCCATGGAGGAGGATACTGTGAAGAAAATGATCAGATTGTGTTCGGTTTTGCTGCTGGCGTTGGCGTTGCAGGGTTGTCTCTATGCCGATGTCCGGGGCCCTCTCGACACCAACTTTGACCAGACGAGCCTTGGGTCAAAAACCGGAAGTGCCAGCCTGTATTCTGTCCTGTGGCTGGTCTCCTGGGGTGATGCCGGTTCACAGGCGGCAGCGGCCGATGGTGGCATACGCGTTATTAACCACGCCGACAGCGAAACCTTCATGGTCCTGTTCGGGCTCTACACCAAAGTGACGACGGTGGTTTATGGTGACTAAACGACTGGCAGCTGCGATTGTTAGCGGGGTGCTCCTGCTTGGCGGCTGTGCAGGCGGGGCGCCAACGGGGCTGCTATACACCAAGGTGACACAGCCGTATATGCGTGATTTCCATCAGACGCCGGTCGGCAGCAAGCGCTGCATACTCACTGATCAGCAGATCAAGGATGTGGTGACCGGTTCCGGCATGTCTGTGCAATGGAGCGAGGCAGCCATCCGCCAGGCAGCACGTGAACAGGGAATCACAACGATCAATCACAGCGATCAGGAACTGTTCAGTGTTCTGTTTGGCGTCTACAGCCGCAAGCAGCTGATTGTCTACGGTGATTGAGGCTAAGCGTCAGTGCCCGATTCTGCGGCCCAATTCGGCGACGACTTCCGCGACCATCTCTTCCGCGAGGAAGTGCGCTTCAAGCTCGAAGGTGGTTGAGGTCTTTTTGGCGACGTCGTAGAACTCAAGGCGGTATGTGGTCTGCATCACGACGCCGCGTAGCGGCGTCGCCGACTCGGCGCGCTTAACCAGCGTGCCAAATAGAATTCGGCCTGGTTCCCGCTCCAGTCCCAACTGGTTTTTGAGCTCGGTCGCGGAGAGGCTACGCAGGTGCATCGCTGTTTTGGATTCGGCATCCAGCGTCCACTCAAAATGGACAGCGGTTTTGAACAGCCCCTGCCGTTGCAACTGTTCGGCAAAATTGGCCGCCTCCTCGCCGCGACAGATGTAGAAGGCCTGGTCGGTCTTGGCGAACGGCGCATAGACCAGCAAGTCGCCACCGCCGCGCAGGGTGGTCGGATCCCCTTTGACCGCAACGTCGCCGATGCCGTCACTGGTTTTGGAAACCAGCGCAATGATCGGGCCGCAGCCGGCCAGTAGCAGGATCAGGGCAATGATCGAAAGTCTGAATTTCATGATCAGCATCCTTTGCACAAAGGGTGGCATTTCACACAATTGTCGTTTGCGGCATGGGACGTCTGTCGCCGGGTAATGTCGTGGCAATCAAGGCAGTCTCGCGGTGCGACTGCCGTACGGTGTTGGTCCGTGTTGGTCAGACGCGGGGCATAAGCCGGGACACGAACAACGCAACTGGCCAGCAGCAGGGCTAGCAGGACGAGGGACAGGCCTTTCATGACAAAAACCTCCGACCGTGATTGAGTTTGATGTCCTCATAGACGCTTGTGAAGTGTATCACGCTCAAGCAGCGTTGCATGAACGGGTGACTTTTTTCAACGTGTCCCAAGCAGGTTGACTTTGGCAGCTGCGGTTGACATTCGAAAGACCCGACCGTATCATGCATGGCTCAACGCCGTGACTAAAGGACGGCGGCAATTTCCCGGGCATAAAGGGGGATCCTATGGCCCTGCTTCGAATCTACCATTATCCTGAACCGGTTCTTTCTCGTAAAGCTGAGCCGGTCACGAACATAACAGGCGCCATTCGCACCCTCGCCCGCGACATGGCCGAGACCATGTACGCCGCTCCGGGGGTTGGTCTGGCTGCACCACAGGTTGGCATCTCGCAGCGACTGATTGTCCTCGACTGCAGCCGTAATGATGACCCCCCCCGGCTGATTATCGCCGTCAACCCGGAGATCGTCGCCAGCACCGGCACGGTCTGTGAGGAGGAGGGGTGCCTGTCGGTCCCCGGTTACTACAGCCAGGTCAAGCGTAGCGCCGAGGTCACGGTCCGCTTTCGCGATCTCGACGATACGCCGGTGGAGATCACCACCGACGGTCTGCTTGCGATCGCCTTCCAGCATGAAATTGATCATCTCGACGGCATTCTTTTTGTCGATCATCTGTCGGCGCTCAAGCGCGGGCTGTTTCGTAAAAAATACCCGAAGATTCTGGCCCAGATGGAGGAACAACTGTGAGGGCTGACCAGATCCGGACTGTCTTCATGGGGACGCCGGCGTTTGCCTGCGACACTCTTGCCGGACTGATCGCCGCCGGCCTCGACCTGATCGGTGTCTACACCCAGCCCGACCGGCCAAAAGGACGCGGCCAGAAACTGGCGCCACCGCCGGTGAAAGAACTGGCATTGCAGCATGGCCTGCCGGTTTTTCAGCCGACCCGGTTGCGTCTGCCGGAGGTCGTGGCCGAACTGCAGGCGCTGAATCCCGACCTGATTGTTGTTGTTGCCTATGGCCAGATCCTGCCGAAAAGTGTCCTTGATATTCCGCGACTGGGCTGCATCAATGTCCACGCCTCCTTGCTGCCGAAATACCGCGGCGCGGCGCCGATCAACAAGGCAATTATCGACGGCGAGACACAGACCGGCATCACCACCATGCTGATGGATGTTGGACTTGACACCGGTGACATGCTGATCAAGAAATCCCTGGCCATCGGCTCGGACGAAACCGCAGGTGAACTACATGATCGCCTCGCCTTGCTGGGCCGCGAAACCATGGAAGAGACCCTGCGTCAGCTCCTCGCCGGCACCCTGAAACCGCAGGCTCAGGACGATGCCTTGATGACCTATGCGCCGATGCTGAAAAAAGAGGACGGTCTGATCGACTGGAGCCGGCCGGCCAGCGAGATCCACAATCGGGTACGCGGACTCGATCCCTGGCCAGGCGCGTTCACCTATTTATCCGGGGAGGTGCTGAAGATCTCTGCCACCCGCTGTGCTGCGGGCAGCGGTGCTCCCGGCACCGTGCTGGCTGCCGGCACCGACGGTGTGCGGGTGGCATGTGGCAGCGACGCCCTGTTGATCAATCTTCTGCAACTACCGGGCAAGAAGCGTTTACCAGCCGCCGATTTTCTGCGGGGCCAGACTCTGCCCCCCGGTACCCGTCTCGGATAACTGATGACCGCAAAACCGTTCGTTCGTCACGGAGATCAGCCGCGCAAGCGGCTGTTTATCGGTCTGCTCACCCTCGCCGGTTCCGTTGTTCTGCTGGTCGCTTTTCTGCTCTGGTGGGTGCCGTCGGTCGGTCTGGTTCATATCCATCCGATCCTGCCCCTGATCTCCGCCGGTATCCTCGCCCTGTTGGCCCTGTTCATCGTTGGCGGTATCGGCCTTCTGGTTTTGACCCTGCTCACCGGTCGTGATCTATTTTTCTCCGAGCGCTTGCGCAAACTGGTGATCCGTTACATCTTCCCCGGGGTGATCGCCTTCGGCCGGCTGCTCGGTGTCGATCGTGATACCCTGCGCCAGTCGTTCATCGCCCTGAACAACCAGCTGGTGCGGGCGCGCAAGCTGCGCGTTCCGGCGCACAAGGCTCTGATCCTGCTACCGCACTGTATCCAGCTGTTCGACTGCGACCTGAAAATTACCGGCGACGTCAACCGCTGTGTGCGCTGTGGCCGTTGCGATATTGCCGACCTCGCCGATCTTGCCTGGCGCCGCGGCATTCCTATCGCCGTGGCCACCGGCGGCACTCTGGCGCGCAAGATCATCGTCGAGCACCGGCCGCAGTTTATCCTCGCCGTCGCCTGCGAACGGGACCTGACCTCCGGGATCCGTGAGTCGTACCCGCTGCCGGTGATTGGGCTGCTCAATCAGCGTCCGGACGGCCCCTGTTTTAACACCCGCGTCGTCCTCGATGAAGTTGAGCGGGTTCTTGACGAGCACATCCTGCCGGACCCTTGATTTTTGTTGTTGCGCGATTATCTTGACGAAAACGAAAGATCTTAACTTTAAACTCTCTTGCTGATGATAAAGGAACAACCTTGATGAACACCCTGCGTACTTTCTTCCTAATGACTGTTCTCACCCTGATTCTGGTCGCCGCCGGCGGCGCCATCGGCGGTCAGGGAGGCGCCCTGTTTGCTTTGATTCTGGCCGGGGTGATGAATCTCGGTAGTTACTGGTTCTCTGACAAGATCGTCATCACCATGTACAAGGGGCGCGAGGTGACCAGCGGACCGCTGTTTGATGTGGTGCAGGAGCTTTGCCAGCGCAACAACCTGACCATGCCGAAGGTCTGCATCCTTCCGCAGCCGCAGCCGAATGCTTTCGCCACCGGTCGCAATGAGCAACATGCTGTGGTTGCTGCTACCGAAGGGCTGCTGCAGATCTTGAGTCGCGAAGAGCTTCTCGGGGTGATGGCGCACGAGATGAGCCATGTCCGGCATCGCGACATCCTCATCGGTTCCATCGCCGCGACCGTTGCCGGCGCCATCTCCTATCTGGCACACATGGCACAGTGGGCAATGATTTTCGGTGGTCGCAGCGACGACGAAGACAGTAACCCGCTGGCGCTGATCGCCATGATGATCCTGGCGCCGATTGCCGCCATGCTGGTGCAGATGGCGATCTCCCGTTCGCGCGAATACCTTGCCGATGAAGGGGGCGCCAAGCTCTCCGGCAATCCGCATTACCTCGCCAGTGCCCTGCGTAAACTTGAGACCGCCAATCGCGCTGCGCCGATGACCCAGGCCAACGAAGCGACGGCGCACATGTTTATCGTCAACCCGTTGCGCTCGGGAGGATTGCGTTCGCTGTTCTCGACCCATCCTCCGGTGGAGGAGCGGGTGCGTCGGCTCGAGGCGATGTCACACAGCCGCTGAAAATCCCCCGTCTGCGGCGTTGGCCTTGTCGGCGTCGCTGCGACGTAGCTCCCGCTACGCCTCACTCCTTGGTCGGCGGACGCCTTGCATCCAGGGAATTTTAAGTGGCCTTGAGGTGTGCGTTCATTGCGTAGAGGAATTGAATAACTGAGACACTCAAGGCAAACCTTTTTCCGCTGTGCCTGATACCTGATACCTGAAATCAACAAAAAGGGAGCGCAGCAAAGCGTTCCCTCAGATTGCTGACAAACCAATTTTTCGAGGCTGATCAAAAATCTCCAGATGCAAGGCGCCCGCAGATCGAGGAGTGAAGCGTAGCGGTAGCTACGTTGCAATGACGAGATCAAGGGCAACGCCGCAGATGGGGGTTTTTCATCAGCCTGAGGGAACGCAGCAAAGCGTTCCCTTTTTGTTGCCACTGGTGTACAACAGCCGCCATGAGCAAACACCTACAGAACTCCCCGATGGCTGATGCCCGCTCCGGCGCTTATGAGATTCTGCAGCGGGTCGATGAAGGCGGCTACGCTGACCTGCTTCTCGACAGCTGGCTGCAACGCCACCCCGGTCTCGATCCGCGTGAGCGCGGTCTGCTGACCGAGCTGGTTTACGGTGTGCTGCGCTTGCGCGGTCAGCTCGATTTTGCCCTGGCCCCGCTCTGCCGGCAGGCGCTGAATCGGCTCGAGCCGGCGACGCTGCGCCTGCTGCGGATCGGTGCTTACCAGCTGCTGGCGCTCGATCGTGTCCCGGCTCACGCCGCCGTTCACGCCACCGTCGAGCTTGCCAAGCAGGTCGGCATGGGGCGGGTCTCCGGTTTGGTCAATGGGGTGCTGCGCAGCCTGCAACGTCAGCAGGCCACTCTGGTCTGGCCGACATCGGCGACCCCCGGCCCCTATCTTGAGCATGTCTGTAGCCTGCCGGCCTGGTTGGCCACGGCTCTGCGTACACAGTTCGGCGATGCCGACGCCCTCGCTCTCGGTGAGGCGCTGGCGGCACCGGCACCGCACACCGTGCGGGTCAACACCCTGCGCTGTGATCGCGAAACATTTCTGGCGGCTCTTGCCGCTGACGGCCACGAGGCGCGCCCCTGTCGCTTTGCTCCCGAGGGGGTGATCATCGACAAGCGTGGCGCCGCACCGTTACCTGGTGCCGGTGAAGGTTGGTATCAGGTACAGGATGAGGCGAGTATGCTCATTGCCCATCTGCTGGCTGCCAAACCCGGCGAGCAGATCCTCGATGCCTGTGCGGCACCCGGCGGCAAGACGACGCATCTTGCCGCGCTCAGCGATAACCGCTGCCCGATTATCGCTCTCGACAAGCACCCGCAACGGGTCAAACTGGTCGAAAGCGGGGCGCAGCGGCTTGGCGCGACGACCATTACTGCCCGGACCTGGGACCTGACGATCCCGCCTGATTTTATAGCGCCGGCGAGTCTCGACCGGATTCTGGTCGATGCCCCCTGTAGCGGGCTCGGTGTCTTGCGCCGCAATCCGGAGAGCCGCTGGACCCGCACCGCTGATGATGTGGTGCAACTCGCTGCTCTGCAACAAACCATCCTGGCGACGGTGGCACCGCTGCTCAAACCCGGCGGTACCCTGATCTACTCGGTCTGTACCTTTACCCCGGCCGAAACCGACGCTGTTGTTGCCGCTTTTCAGGAAGCACATGCCGATTTTGTCAGGGATGACCCGCGTTCGGACCTGCCGACACACTGGGCGGAACTGTTTGCTGCTGACGGTACCCTGCGCACCCGACCCCAGGATCATGATGGCATGGATGCTTTTTATGCCGTGCGTTTCCGGCGGAACGAAGGTAGATAAAAGGACGGCACAAAAAAAGGCATAAAAGGGGCGCGGCTAAAAGCCGCGCCCCTTTTTGTTGCAGGAATAACCTCTGTCTGGCGGTTATTCGCTGAAGTTGATGCTGTAGACGAAACTCTTCGCGTTGTAGAAATCGAGCGGCTTGCCGCCGACTTCGGCATAAGGATAGCCGAAGGTGTTCAGCGGCGCACCGGCCTGGGGCGGGTTGAGGATCAGGTCACGGCCGACAGCGAGACGGAAGCGGTAGGCGTCGAGGCCACCCCAGTAATAGGCACGCAGTTCCTGGGTTCGTGCATCCTCCAGTTTCAAGTCCTCTTTGAGCATCGCCTTGCGCACATCGGCCGGATCGACCGGCACCCAGCCACTCCCCGGCAGGAAGAACTCGGCCCAACAGTGTTGCCAACCGGTGATATCTTCCTGGGCTTTCTTGCCGAGGCGCAGGCCGAAAATCTCCCGGGCCGGAACGCCGGCGGCGCGGCAGAGGGCGACGTAGACCGAAGAGATATCGGTGCACTTGCCGCCCGGTTTCTGCAGCAGCAGGCAGACGTCCCCCTTGCCGCAACCGATGGTCTTTTCATCACGGTGCATGTTCTCGACGATCCAGTCGTAGATCGCCCGGGCCTTTTGCAATACGGTGGTTTTGCCCTTGACAATTTTATCGGCCAACAACTTGACTTCGCCATCAATCGGTCCGAGGCTGGTCGCACCGAGGTAGTCAGCATAGTCAGCCGGGTTCCACTTCGGTTCTGTTTCGGCAAACGCGGCCAGACGGACTTCCTGACGTTGAACCGTAAACTGCAGATCAAGGCGTCGGCTTTTGGCACTGGCCGGCCACTCGGCGTAGAGCATCGGCGTGCCATTGATGGTGTCGGTGTAGACCGCGCTCGTGGCGTAATCACCGCTTTGCCGGATGGCAGTGATGGTCTGCTGCGCGTCGGAGACCGGATAGGGGAGCCAGAGTCGGGCCGGTTCACCCGGAGTCTGGGCGCTGAGGTCGACATGCAGGGTGACGGTGCCGGTGCGGCTTTGTGCCCAGACCGTCGGGGTGAGCAGCAGCAAGGCGCTGGCCAGTAGCAATAATGTTTTCATTGAACAGAATTCCTTTCACGGGGCCGCATCGGCCGATGAAGTGGGTGAGCGAATTTAATTAACGTAATTGCTCATCGGCGGTCAAACAGATAATATTGATAGCAACAATGTGATCTATCGGTTTATCGAATGGCGATGTCTGTTTTGCGGAGGAATGATGAATCTGCATCAGCTTGAACTGTTTGTTGCAGTCGCTGAAAGCGGTAGTTTTTCACGTGGGGCGGAGGTCGCCCTGCGCACCCAGTCGACGGCGAGTCAGCAGGTCGCAGCGCTCGAAGCCGAATGCGGTCTGCAGCTGTTTGATCGCACCGGTCGTGGCGTTGAGCTCACCGGGGCGGGCCGCCTGCTGCTGGTGCAGGCGCGACGCGTGCTGGACGAGATGGTGGCTTTGCGGCAGGCCATGTCTCGTTTTCAGGGTCTGGAGGAGACGACGCTGACCATCGGTGCCAGCAGTATTCCCGGCACCTATCTGGTGCCGGGTTTGTTGCCGGAACTGCTCCGACGCTATCCGGGGTTATCCTTGAATGTGGTGCATAACGACAGTCGTGCGATTCTCGAACAGCTGGCCACCGGGATCATTGAGCTGGCCCTGATCGGCAGTCAGGCCATAACCTCAGGCCTTGATTTCACTCCGGTGGCTGATGATCTGTTGCTGCTGGTGGTAGGGCCGCAGCACCACTGGCGGCAGCGAAAATATATTCGCTTGCACGAGCTGGTCGATGAGCCGCTTTTGCTCCGCGAGAGTGGATCCGGGAGTGGGCAGACTCTTTTTACGGCCCTATTGGCGGCGGGTATCGATCCGGAGCGGTTGCAGGTCGCGGCCCGATTGGGGAGTAACGAGGGGATCAAGGAGAGTCTTGCTGCCGGTTACGGGGCGGCGTTTCTTTCCGAGCGGTCGGTGCAGCGCGAAGTGGCACGCGGGGAACTCGTGCTGATCCCGGTTGAAGGTCTGCGCGTCGTGCGCCGCTTGTGGCTGGCGACACGCAGCGGCCGTGCCTTGTCACCGGCCGCTACGGCTTTTATCAACCTGGTGAAAGCAGGGCCGGAACTGTCGATGTGAACCTGAGTTTTTTCGGTGAATAAGGAGTCGAACATGTTGGTTGATCAACTGGAAAATGCGCGGAACTACCCCTTTGGCCCGGCCTGGGAAAAGGTCAGCCGCTTTCTGGCGGAGCTGCCCCCCGATACCGCCGACGGAGAATACCGGATTCAGGGAGATGAAATCTTCGCCCGGGTCATGACCTACACCACCCGTGACCCTGAAGATGCGGTGCTCGAAGCGCACCGCGACTATGCCGACGTCCAGTCGGTGCTGGTCGGAAGCGAGGCAATGGCATGGTTTCCGACCGCGTCGTTGACGGTGGCAACCCCGTACGATTGTGACCGGGATGCCGAATTTTATCGATATCCCGGCACGGCTGCCGCTCGGGTGACGGTCGTCCCCGGTCGTTTCGTTCTGTTGTTGCCGGGTGATGCCCATATGTTCGCCCTGGCTGTTGATGGCCGGCCGGCAGCGGTGAAGAAGGTTGTGGTCAAGGTTCGGATGGCATTGCTATTGCCAGAGGCATCGTGAATCACGGGCTTTATTAGCGTTTCTGCGCAGTTTTATATAAAAACGCCGGTGCGATTCGCACCGGCGTTTTTCATTGCTGGCCCCGAACAGTACCTATCAACTGATCAGGGTAAAACGCTCCTTCGGCACACCGCAGACATCGCATTTGTCGGGGGCGTGATCGTAAACCGTGTTACCGCAGATCTCACAGACATAGACCGGACGCGACTGCAGGTCGCCGCCTGCTTTCACCGCGGCGAGGGCCTTGGAGTAAAGAGTGTGGTGCACCTCTTCGACGGCAAGGGCGTTGCGGAAGGAGATCTCGGCCATCTTGTCCCCTGCCTCCTGGGCCTGCTTCAGGTAGGGCGGGTACATTTTCTGGAACTCGAAGCCTTCACCCTCAATGGCCTCGGCGAGGTTTTCACTGGTCGTCTTGATCCCCCCCATGGCGCGTAGATGGGCGTGGGCATGCACGGTCTCGGCATGGGCCGCGGCACGGAACAGTTTGGCGACTTGCGGCAAGCCGTCAGTCTCGGCCTGCTTGGCAAAGGCGAGATATTTACGGTTGGCCTGGCTTTCGCCGGCAAAGGCATCGGCAAGATTCTCTTTGGTCGACATGGGCATGGTTCTCCTTGGGATAAGAGGAAAAGGATCATAGGTGGATCGCACCTGTTAACGACAATGGTGGAGATTGTACCAGAACGGGGTGGAATTTCCAGAACAGGAGGCGTCTATCCGGCTCCGAGCTGAAACACGAAGTGTCACATCCCCTCAAGGAGCCGGAGGGATTCCTGCAGCATCCGCAACGATTCCATGGTCATGAGATACAGCATCCAGCTGGCGACCAGGATGATCACGGTCAGTGCAATTTTCCAGGCCAGAGTTGTTTTTGGTCGCCACCAGATCATTGGCAGGGCTAATGGCCCCACACACAACACGGCGACGACGATCGCCGATGTCTTGAAATACCAGGGACCTTTGTCGTCGTCGGGCTGCGTCCGGCGCGGTTTGTTCAGAAACTCGCCGCAGTGTTTACATTTGATGGCGGCGTCCTGGATCTCTTCGGCACAAAAAGGGCAGGTTTTCATCGGCATCTTTCTTGTTTCAAGGGTCGTGCAATGGCGTCCGGGCAAAAAGCGGGTTTCAGTACAGCGTTCAGAAGGTTAACTTTATCACGTGGTGGTGAACGGGTCACCCGGTGAATGTCATCAACGATGGCAGGGTCGTTGTCCTGTCCGCGGACCTGTACTTGACCGGTCCGCGGAAACGGGTTAAGTTTGCGGCGTCTTTTTTGACCGTATGGGGTGAGGTCATGGTGGGAATGATAACGAACCGATCAATGTCCGGGGACAGGCCGCTTTTCGAAGAGCTGCCTGTCCTCTTTTGTTTGAGGATGGATGCGGACGGTGTTCCCGCTTGTTGCTAATTGACAATCGGGTCAAACGGGGAAGAGAGCGTAATGAAGACGGTGTTGAATCTATCAGAAGCCGATCGCCGGTTTCTGGCTGATGTCAGTCAGCTGGCGTTTGGTAACCCTTATGGTGATGCGACGCAGCTCGTCCGTAAAACGCTGGGCGGCGGCGACGTGGGGACGCATGATCTGGCGCACGCCGAGGTGCGGACCCTGCTTGAAGGGTTGCGCAATCAGCAGGCGCTCTCCCTCGCCGACTACGCCGAGCAGGATCGGCAGCTGTTACATCATGCCCTGCTGTTCGATGTATTGCATGTCAGCTGCAAGGCGTTCGATGCCATGGTGGTGGCACAGGTCGACAAGAAGGCACAGGTCTGCCGCGCTCCGTTTATTGCATCGTTGCTCGAACGGATGACGCAGATCGGCATGGCAAAATCGGTGGCGCTGCATTATGTGGCCATCTACTACCAGATCCGCCGCGCCCACTATTATCTGGACAATGTTTTGGTCGGTAGCAGTGCCAGCATGCAGAAGTTGCGTCACGACCTCTGGAACTCAATTTTCACCCACGACTTCGCCCTCTATGAGCGGTTTTTGTGGGACCGGATGCGGGAACTGACCACCCTGTTTATCGGTGGCGCGGGAGTCGGCAAGCGGGCGGCAGCGGCGGCGGTCGGCTACTGCAGCTACATTCCGTTCGTCGATAAGACCGAGGTCTTTGCCGAGAGTTTCATCTCCTGCTTCACCCCGGTCAGGGTGGCCAAGTTCTCCGGTTTGCGGCTCGAGTCGGAGCTGTTCGGACATCAGAAGATGGCTTATGCCGAGGCGCTGGAAAACTATCAGGGGGTGTTCAGCCGTTGTACCCCGGCCGGAACCATCTTTCTTGACAATATTCTGGAAGTGCCGTCGTCCATTCAGGCGCAGTTGCTCGGCGTGGTTCAGGATCGCACCTTTGCCCCGGTCGGTGATCAGGTAACGCGTGAGTTTCGCGGGCGGGTGATGGCCGCGGCACCGGGGAACATGGAGACGGTTCGCAACGGCGGCCTGATCCGCAGCGATCTTTTCTACCACCTTGGCGTCAACACCATCTCGATCCCGTCGCTCAAGCAGCGCCTGCAGGAGAACCCGGCCGACCTCGAACTCTTGATTCTCCACATCCTGGGCAAGTTTACCGAACAGAGTCCGGCGCAGCTGGTTGGTCAGATCATCGAGCAGATGCATGAGCATGTCGGTCATGGCTACGACTGGCCGGGCAACCTGCTGGAGTTGGAGCAGATCGTCAAGCGCATCCTGATGGTGAGTCATTACGAGAGCAAGGGGTAACGCTTTGAGGCGCACAAAAAACGGGGGCGGTACTCGCGAGTACCGCCCCCGTTGCATTCAAAAAGCGAAAAAGGCTTACTCGCCCCGATGCACCGCCAGATGCCCCCAGGACTGGAAGATCGACATAACCTCCAAGGTGTTGATGTTGACATGTGGCGGCAGGCTGGTCACCCAGAGGATGATCTCGGCGATATCCTCGGCGGTCAACGGTTCAGTGTCGGCGTAGACCTTGCCGGCGCGGGTCTCATCCCCCTTGAAGCGAACATTGGAAAATTCAGTCTCGGCCATTCCCGGCGCGATGCAGCTGGCGCGCACCCGGCTGCCGAGGAGGTCGGCGCGCAGGTTGCGGGTGAATTGGGTGACAAAGGCCTTGGTGGCGCCGTAGACGTTGCCGCCCGGATAGGGCCAGGCGCCAGCGGTGGAGGCGATGTTGACCACGTGGCCGCGGTTGCGTGCCACCATCCCCGGCAGCAGCAGCCGGGTGCAGGTCATCAGCCCCTTGATGTTGGTGTCGACCATGGTCTCCCAGTCGTCGAGGTTGACCTGGTGCGCCGGTTCCAGTCCCAGCGCCAGACCGGCGTTGTTGAGCAGGATATCGACCTCGGCAAATTCCTCCGGCAGATTGGCGATGGCATCTTCCACCGCTTGTCGGTTGCGGACATCGAGGACCAGCGGGTAGATGTCGGCGGCCTGGTCCGCCAGCTCCGCTGTCAGGGTGGCAAGGGCGGTGGCACGCCGGGCGACGAGAATCAACGTGTCGCCGCGGGCGGCAAAGGCCCGGGCTGCGGCGGCGCCGAAACCGGAGGAGGCGCCGGTGATGAAAACGGTTCTGGTCATGATAGCTCCCTTGATAAATTGCCCTGCCATTGAGTGACGGGACAAAGAGATGAGAGGCCTAATCGTTACCAATCTTATCAAAGTGGATGGGTTTTGCTTGAACTATGTGCTGGTAAATCTGACCTTTAAGCAGTATGAATGATTGGAAAGACGGACTGGAAGACAGAGTGCCGGAACAGTTTTTGCTCACAACAGGCATAGGTGGTGTTTTTGTTGGATTGCCTCTATAGTTTATTCACAGGTTTTAATTGCGCTAAGAGGTGTCATGCTTAACGAGTTGATACTCTGTAACGCCCGATTTCAGAAAAAAAAGAAATGACGGCTGATGAATCATGACGTGAACCACAAAACGCTACAATCTTCCCTGCCCCGGGCGCTGCCGCTGCTGGGTGCTTTTTTAAATGCCTCCCGGGTTCTTCCCGTGGTGATTCTGGACCGATCCGGTCTGATCCTGTATGCGAATCAGGCGCTTGCCGAGTTCATACAGGTGGACGGTAGTGAACTGAACGGCACCATGTTCAGTCGGTTCCTGACGACTCCCGATGCTTCATCCCTCTCCCGCCTCCTGGTTCCGACCCCTGCTTTGTCTGGTGATGAACTGCTGCTGAACTTGGTCGGTGCCGATCAGGTGCCGCGCACATTGTGCTTTCGCTGTTCTGCCTTTGACGATGGCCTGTTTCTCATCGCTGAGCCGCCGCTTGATGACAACCGCTCCTTGCAGGAAGAACTGCTCCAGCTCAATAATCAACTGTCGGTCATTTCGCGCGAAAATGTGCGTAAAGGGCGGCAACTGAGCAAAGCCCTCGACGAGTTAAAAAGTGCGCAGGCGATGCTGGTTCACCAGGAGAAGATGGCCTCTCTGGGTCAGATGACGGCCGGGATTGCCCACGAAATCAATAACCCCCTGGCTTATGTTCTCGGCAACGAGCAGACCCTGAAACGTGATTTTGACGATCTGCTGAGTTTCATCAATACCCTCGGTGATGCCCTGCCAAATCTCGCCACTCTGGCACCACAGATCCATAGCTCGATCATCAGCAAGGCCGGGGAGGTCGGGCTCGAATACCTGGCCGAAGCGGTGCCGCGCAAGCTTGAGGCTAATATCGAAGGGCTGGAGCGGGTCAAGAAGATCGTTCTGGATCTGCGCAATTTTTCCCGGCTCGACGAAGCCGAGCAGAAATATTGCCAACTGGAGGAGGGGATTACCTCGACTCTGCTTTTTCTCGGGCCTTTACTGCAAGAGTGTCAGGTGGCAGTCGAGACCGATTTCGCCCGGTTGCCGCAAATCCTCTGTTCTCCCGGCCCATTGAATCAGGCGATTAGTAATATTCTGGCCAACGCCATTCAGGCCAGTCCCCCCGGGCAGACCGTTCAGATCGCCACCTGTCGGGAGGGCGACTGGTGCCTGATAAAAGTGTCCGATCAGGGGGGCGGGATTCCGGCTGAAAATCTGGGCAAGGTGTTCGATCCATTTTTCACCACCAAGCCGGTCGGATCGGGGACCGGCCTCGGGTTGAGCATCTGTCATCAGATCGTTGCCGCTCACTCCGGCAAGATTGACATCGACAGTCAGGTCGGTTCAGGGACGGAGGTCAGCATCCGCATCCCTTTTGTTTCCCGGGATGAAGCGCATCATTCGCAGGAAGGGAAGACCCATGGCGCTTAGTGCAGGCTTTGCCGCCCCACCCGCATCGGCGGACGCCGGTTTAGAGCAGACTCAGGAGTTGCCGACGTTGCTGGTGGTCGATGACGAGCAGGAGATTACGGCGGCCCTCGCCGACCAGTTCCGCCGGCTTTACAACGTCGTGACCGCCGGCAGCGCCGAGGAGGCGTTGATCATCCTGAAACGACAGCCGGTTGCGATCATCCTCGCCGACCAGCGCATGCCGGGAAAGAGCGGCTCCGAACTGCTCGCCGAGGCGCGCCTGATCGATTCCGACGCGGTCCGCATTCTGTTGACCGGCTACGCCGATATCGATGCGGTCATTCAGGCGGTGAATGAGGGGCAGATCTTTTTCTACCTGACCAAGCCCTGGCGCAGCAAAGAGCTCGATGGTGTCGTAGCCCGCGCGGCCGAACACAACAGTCTGCTGCGCGACAATCGGCGGCTGATTGAGGAGCTGCGCCAGATCAATGCCGGACTCGAAGCAAAAGTGCAGGAGCGCACTCTTGAGCTTGAACAGCGTGCCGCTGATCTGGAAGTGGCCAACCGAAAAATTGCGGATCTGGTCTATCTCGACCCGTTGACGGCTGTGGCGAACCGGCGCAGCCTTGATATTAATCTGATTAAAGAGGCGCAGCGCGGGGCGCGCATGAACTTGCCTCTGACGGTGGCGATGCTCGACGTCGACCACTTTAAAGCGGTCAACGACACCTTCGGCCATGCCATGGGCGACCGGGTTCTGCAGGCCCTGGCTGCCACTTTGACTGCTCAGGTCCGGCCCTATGATCTCGTTGCCCGTTACGGCGGGGAAGAATTTCTGGTCCTGTTGCCGGGGACAACTCTGGTACAAGGTGGTATTGCCGCCGAGCGTTTCCGGGCGGCGATTGCGGCCATGACTATTGACGGTTTTGCTCAGT
>DDWE01000076.1 GCA_002345625.1 Desulfuromonadaceae bacterium UBA2294
CCTGTTTCTCGATGAGATCGGCGAGTTGCCGCTTGCCGCCCAGTCCAAGCTGCTGCGGGCGATTCAGGAGCGGGTGGTGCAACAGGTCGGCGGCCGTGGCGAGATCCGGGTCGATGTCCGTATCGTCGTCGCCAGCAACCGTGATCTGGCTGCCGAGGTTCAGGCCGGCCGCTTCCGTGAGGATCTTTACTACCGCCTCAACGTCATCACCATTGCCCTGCCGCCGTTGCGTGAGAGGGCCGAAGACATTCTGCCGCTGGCCACACACTTTCTTGAGTATTTCTGCAAAGAGATGCGCCGGCCGCGTAAAAGCCTGGCACCGGAGGTCCGTGCCTTGCTCCTGTCCTGCCCCTGGCCGGGGAATGTGCGTCAGCTGCGCCATGCCATCGAGCGCGCCGTGGCCCTGGGCAAGGGGCCGCAGTTGACGGTCGCCGATCTGCCGGCCGAACTTTGTGCCGGAATTCCGGAGCAGGCGGCTGCTGGTTCAGATCTGCCGTTACGGCAGGCCCTTGATGGCTACGAGCGTGAGCTGATCCGTCGCACCCTGGCGCAACAGGCCGGGCGCAAAGGGGAAGCGGCGCGCAGCCTCGGGATCTCGCGCAAAAACCTGTGGGAAAAGATGGCACGGCACGGTCTCGATGTGGCCGATGTTACCAGATCGTAACGCATATCTGCCAAGCTGTAACGGTTTGGTAGCATAGTAGCGGTCTTTCTCATGAGCAACCGGTGTCAAAAAGGAATCCAGAGATGGGTTCCTTTTGTTTTTCAGCTACTTGAGGTTTGTCAAGGCAAGTTGGTACGAAGTGTGGAATAGAGACTCTGAGGGTCATCTTTAGCGCAAATTGCAACACGGGGAATAGCTGCTAGCGTGTCGCTATTGTCTCGATTCCATCAACGCTTACCAATGGAGGTCAGCACATGAAGAGAACGGGTCTGGTGATTTGGGGATGTCTGCTGGTCTGTCTGGCGCTGTTGCCGGCAGTGGCACTGGCAAAAACGAGTAAAGAGACCGCCAAGTGCATCGAGTGTCACAACGACATGCCGGGTGTGGTCAAGCAGTGGCAAGCAAGTACGCATGCCGACAAGGGCGTCGGCTGTTATGAGTGCCACAAGGCCAACAAGGGGGAGAGTGATGCCATGGACCACTACGGGTTCACGGTGTCGATCATCGTCTCGCCGCTCGATTGCGGCAAGTGCCATCCGAAAGAGACCGAGCAGGCGACCAACAGCCACCATGCCAAGGCGGGGGATATCATCAATACACAGGACGGACTGCTCGGTCAGACCGTCGGCGGCGCTCCGGCGGTCAATGTCGGCTGCCGTCAATGTCACGGCTCGATTGTCAAAACCCTGCCCGATGGCAGTCTTGATCCGACCACCTGGCCGAACACCGGCGTCGGTCGCGTCAACCCGGACGGCTCCAAAGGCTCCTGCGCCGCCTGCCATACCCGGCATCGCTTCAGCAAGGAGCAGGCCCGCAAACCGGAGTCGTGTGGCAAGTGCCACCTTGGCCCGGATCATCCGCAGAAAGAGATTTACGAAGAGTCGAAGCACGGCATCCTTTACCGGGCCTTCGAGGATGAGCTGAACATGAAGAACGACAGCTGGATCGCCGGTAAGGATTATTACGATGCCCCGACCTGCGCCACCTGTCACTTGAGCGCCACCCCGAACCAGCCGGTGACCCATGATGTCGGCGATCGTCTCGCCTGGAACCTGCGTTCACCGATCTCCAACCGGACCGCCAATTGGGAGAAAAAGCTTGCCGGCATGCAGGACGTCTGTTCGGCCTGTCACGGTGCGCCGTTTGTCGTCTCCTTCTACCAGCAGCTCGATGATGCTGTGGCCCTTTATAACAACAAGTTTGCCATCCCGGCCACCGCGATCCGCGACCTGTTGATCAAGGAAGGAGTTATCACCAAGGGGAACTTCGACGACAAAATCGACTGGACCTACTTTGAACTCTGGCATCACGAAGGTCGCCGCGCCCGTCACGGGGCCGCCATGTCGGGTCCCGACTACGCCTGGTGGCACGGTTTCTACGATATCGCCAAAAACTTCTACACCGAATTTTTGCCGGAAGCGAAAGAAGCCTGCGAGAAAGCCGGTAAACCGGAAGTGTATGAGCAGATCATGAAGACCTATATCGAGAGCCAGCCGGAGCACGAGTGGTTCGTCAAGGGCTTCGATCCGAAGCGCCTTGACGAAATCAAGAAGTACTACGAGGAGCGTTATCACCAGAAAGTACAGTAAGGCGTCAGGCTAAAAGCGACGCTTATAGCCCGCTGTCTGTCTCGATCAAACAAAACAGCCCGCAAGTAAAGCTTGCGGGCTGTTTTGTTGCCAGTGTCAGCGTAATAGCTAGAAGGTCACGTCATCCTGATGAGTGTCAAAGGTTTCTGCAAAGGCGTCCTTGATTTTGTCAAAGGCGGCTAGAACCTCGGGGTCGAAATGCTCCGGTTTGGTGCGGCCATCGCCTTCGAGGATGATCTTGCAGGCCATAGCATGATCAAAGGCCGGTTTGTAAGGACGCTTGCTGCGCAGGGCATCATACTGGTCGACCAGCATGACGATGCGTCCTTCAAGGGGAATTTTGTTCCCCTTCAGGCCGTTCGGGTAACCGGTGCCGTCCCAGCGCTCATGGTGGTTGAGGGCAATGGAGGCGGCCATCTGAATATCGGCATGGGATGAGC
>DDWE01000039.1 GCA_002345625.1 Desulfuromonadaceae bacterium UBA2294
GCCGACCACACCGCCCGGCTCGACGCCAAGAGCATGCATCCCCAAAGCAATCAGTTGAACATTGCGCTGATAAACACTCCAGGTGATCTCGTTCCAGATCCCGTAATCCTTTTCACGCAGGGCAATATCGGATGGATAGTGCTGCGCGTTATAGGCGAGCAACTTCGGGAAGGTATCGAGAACCGTGACATCGACCGTCGGCGTCATGCGCCCTCCCCCACCGCCGTTGCCGCCGGCTGCGGAGCGTCGTCAGTCACGCCGAGGTAGGCAGTGCGCACACGCTCATTGGCCAGAATCTCCTCCGGCAACCCTTTGGCGATGCGCTGGCCGAAATCGAGCACCATGACACGATGCGAGATGTCCATCACCACCCCCATGTCATGCTCGATCATGATCACCGTCATCCCCCACTCCTCATTGAGGTCGATGATATAGCGGGCCATGTCCTCTTTTTCTTCATGGTTCATGCCGGCCATCGGCTCATCGAGGAGAATCAGATCGGGCTTCAGAGCAATGGCGCGGGCCAGCTCAACCCGTTTGCGCAGACCGTAGGAGAGGGTGCCGGCCGTCGCCTTACGGATATGGGCGATTTCGAGAAAATCAATGATCTCCTCAACTTCGCGGCGATGAGCAAGCTCCTCGCGGCGGGCGCCGGTCAACCAGTACAGTGATCCGGTCAAAAAATTATTACGAATCAGGTGATGACGCCCAACCATGATGTTGTCGAGCACCGACATGTGATTGAACAAGGCGAGATTTTGAAAGGTGCGGCCGATACCGAGATCGCCGCGGGCATTCGGACGCAGACCGGAGATCTCACGACCCTTGAATTCGATCAGCCCTTTTTGCGGCTGATAGCGCCCGGAAATACAGTTGAGCAACGAAGTCTTGCCGGCACCGTTCGGACCAATGATCGAGAACAACTCCCCCTGCCGCACGGCAAAGCTGACATCAGTCAGGGCATGGATGCCGCCAAAAGAGAGGCACAGGCCGGAGATTTTGAGGAGGGGTTGGATTTGGACCATGGATGACATTCTTTGTATGAGGTTGTTATCGGGTCTGCAATATACATCAATTCCGCAAAAACTACAAACACCGTTTTAGCAATTTTAAGCAGGTATCTACTGAATATCAAAGGCTAACTCCCTATAGGCACCGTGTATGATATTGTCAAAAAAGTTTTGATATAACAAAATTTCAGGCACAAAAAAAGGCGCCCTATAAAAGAGGCGCCTTTTGAATTTGCACAGAAACCGACTATGCCCTGGCTGCACCTGCATCAAGAGCCGCATAATTCATCGGCAGAAACCGGTGATTACGCTCCGGTAAAACACCGGCCAGAGCCGACTTCACCGCCGTCATCGGCACGACCTCGCAACGGGCGATAAAGGCACCGAGCATCACCATATTCACCAGGCGCGCATCACCGGCCTCTACGGCCATATCGGTCGCCGGAAGCAGCAGGGCATCTATGTCGTCACGTTGTTCGCCCTCGGGGATTTTGGCCAGGGACGAATTGATCAGACACAGCCCCCCTTTCCGCACGCGGGGATAAAACTTGTCGAGGGAGAGCTGGTTAAACAGCAGCACCTGTCCCGGATTGCCGACCACCGGCGAACCGACGTCCCCGTCGGTGACGATGACCGTACAATTGGCGGCACCGCCGCGCTTTTCAACCCCGTAAGCAGGGAAAAAGGACGCATTCAACCCCTGCTCGATTGCCGCATAGGCCAGCAGGTTGCCGGCGAGCAGAATCCCCTGGCCACCGAACCCGGCCATAAACACATCGGTTGTCATGAATTCAAACCTCCTGCCCCATCGGCGCGATATCCTTGAACACCCCGAGCGGGAAGTAAGGAATCATCTCCTCGGCCACCCGATTGTTTGCCTTGAGAGGGTTCATCCCCCAGTTGGTCGGACAGGTAGTCAAAACCTCGACAAAGCCGAAACCACCCTGCTCAACCTGGCAGCGGAACGCCTTCTCTATCGCCTTGCCGGCGGCCATGATATTTTTCGGGTTATTCACTGCCACCCGGCAGGAATAGCTGACACCCTCAAGGCCGGAGAGCAGCTCCGCCATGCGGATCGGGTAGCCGTCACTGGCCACATTGCGGCCGGTCGGCGACGTCGAGGTCTGCTGCTGCGGCAGGGTCGTCGGCGCCATCTGGCCGCCGGTCATGCCGTAGGTGGTGTTGTTGACGAAGATGACACTGATCGCCTCACCACGATTGGCGGCGTGGATGATCTCACTGGTGCCGATGGCTGCCAGATCGCCGTCCCCCTGATAGGTGAAGACAAAGTCGTCCTTGCGCACTCGCTTGACCCCGGTCGCCACCGCCGGCGCCCGGCCATGCGGCGCCTCGACGACATCAATATCAAAGTAGCCGTAGAGAAAAACGCTACAGCCGACGGAGGCAACACCGATGGCCCGCTGCTGGACACCGAGCGAATCCATCGCTTCAGCACAAAGCCGGTGTGCGGTGCCGTGCTGGCACCCCGGACAGAAATGGGTCGATACGTCCTTTAACGAAACCGGACGGTCAAATACATTTTTCAGCACAGTTGTCATGGCCTCACCCGCAATGTTTCTTGATCTGGACAAGAATCTCTTCCGGCGTCGGTAACGATCCGGCACCGGGAGGGCGCCCGTAAAAGGCGACATCCACCTTACCGTTCACAGCAAGGCGCACATCCTCGACCATTTGTCCGGCGTTCAGTTCGACACACAACATCTTTTTGACCGTCTGTGCCGCCTGCTGATAGGTCGCTATCGGAAACGGAAACAGGGTAATCGGTCGGATGACACCGACCTTCAACCCCTCTTCCCGTGCCATGCGGGCTGCGGTTTTAACAATACGTGCCGCCGAACCGAAGGCGGTGACAACCAGATCAGCGTCGTCGACATGTTCAGTCTCGCAGCGCACTTCATTATCCTGCAGTTGTTTATATTTAGCATGCAGACGCCAATTGTGCGCCTCAAGCTCCCCGTCGCCGAGAAAGAGCGACTTGACGATGCGCTGATCACTGCGCCCCTGCTTGCCTGAAACCGCCCACTCTTTGGTCGGCAAATCAGATGGCTGCTGATAGGGATGCGGCACCAGGGCCTCCTTGATCTGCCCGACGACTGCATCACCGAGCAGCATCGCCGGCATCCGGTAGCGATCAGCGAGATCAAAGGCGAGCATGGTCAGGTCGTACATCTCCTGAACCGTGTGTGGGGCGAGAACAATGATGTGATAACCGCCATGTCCTCCCCCTTTGACCGATTGGAAGTAGTCAGCCTGAGAGGCGTCGATCCCGCCGAGACCGGGACCGGAACGGCAGATATTGACGATCAGGCCGGGCAACTCGCTGCCGGCCATATAAGAGATCCCCTCTTGCTTGAGGGAGATCCCCGGGCTCGACGACGAAGTCATCGCCCGTACGCCGCAGGCACTGGCACCGAGCAGCATATTGATCGAGGCGATTTCGCTTTCAGCCTGGATAAAGGTGCCGCCGAGCTTCGGCATCTCGCGCGAAATATACTCGGGAATGTCGCTCTGCGGCGTGATCGGGTAGCCAAAATAGTAGCGGCAACCGGCCTCCAGCGCACCCATCGCCACCGCTTCATTGCCTTTGACAAACAGCCGCTTCATGATTGGCCTCCGTCTGTCTCAACCGACTTGAAGACGCGGATCGCGGCGTCGGGGCACATCCGGGCACAGAGAGCACAGGCGGTACAGCGTGCCAGGTTTCCAGAACTGATGACTGCCGGTATATATCCCTGCTCGTTAAGAGCGTCGCTCATCTCGATCAGTTTCTGTGGGCAGGCGATGGTGCAAAGGGCACAACCCTTACAGTAAATAGGGTCGATCTCGATCCGGTTGGAAGGCATGGATTCCTCGTTTAGTTGAAGAAAAAGGTTCGCAACATTAACAGATGGCGACGGTGGCGTCAACAGAGTGCCAGCGCAGACCAGGGCAACGACAATATGGGGATGACTCGCGGGCAGCAGACGCAAAAATCCCCCGACAAAAGTTTGTCGGGGGATGATTACGCTGGAGCGGGAAACGGGATTCGAANNACTCTACCACTGAGTTATTCCCGCTTACGGGGTGCTCCATGCGAAGCGTCGATATAAATAACAGAAGGCCCTGGGCAAGTCAACAAAAAATCTAAAAAAAATGCAGTCGGCACAAAAGTTATTTCTTGGCAAAAACCTTAAAGAATTTAGATAGATATTCAACGCCAGACCAAACCGTAAGGATCAGGGCGATGTAAAAATAGAAAATGCCGACATTGTGCATCGAAACGTGGAAAATCTCCCACTGCAGTCCAAAAAACCAGTAGTAATCATAGTGCAACAACAGTCCAATGATCGCTACCATCTGGAAGATGGTCTTGTATTTACCGAGATCACTCGCCTCAATGACGATCCCCTCGGAGGAGGCGATGGAACGCAATCCGGTCACAATCATTTCGCGGGTCAGGATCAACAGGACCGCCCAGGCCGGAACGCGACCAAAAGGGATCAGCATAATCAGAGCCGCCGTGACAATCAACTTGTCGGCTAACGGATCAAGGAACTTGCCTAGAACTGTAACGACGCCCCAGCGTCGTGCCAGCCAGCCATCGAAAGCATCGGTCACGGCAGCCACACTGAACAGGGCCGCCGACCAGACACAGGCGGTCTTGCTCTCGAAAAACAGGAGAACGACAAAAACCGGAATGATCGCGATCCGCGCCAATGTCAACAGATTCGGCAGGTTCAGCAAACCGTCGCGCATATTCATCATAGAACGGTATCCTTGACAGTCCGGTAATGTTGCAGATAGCGCTTGACCTTGACCAGATAACCTTGCGTCTCAGTGAAAGGCGGAACGCCGCCGTAGCGTTTGACAGCAGTCGGCCCGGCATTGTAGGCGGCAAGGGCCAGATCGAGATTGCCATCGAACTGGTCAAGCATCATTCGCAGGTAACGGCTGCCGCCACGCACACATTGTTCCGGATCGAGAGGATCGCTGACCTCGAGCAGACGCGCTGTCTGCGGGATCAACTGCATCAACCCCTGTGCTCCCCGACGCGAAACAGCCTTAGGGTTAAAATTACTCTCAACTTTGATCACGGCGCGAACCAGGGCCTCTTCTAGGCGAAAATGGCGAGAGTAACGCTGGATGATGTCGTGCAGGGAAAAGTGGTCGCCGTCTTCACGCATGTAAATGTCAAAATTTGACGTTGTCGGGGTATTGGTGAAGTGAATACAGCCGTTGGCATCAACGTACTTGTAAATGTCGGCAGTTGAATCAGCCGGCAGGACAAGCATCAATAGCAGCAACAACTGCAAAAAAAGACCCCGCAACAACATCAATACGCTCCCCTTGTCTACATGTTTCAGTAACTTATGAACATTAACCCATTTTTTATTTAAATTCAACAAACGGTCAGCGCTGAGCCGATCTTTTTTAAAGGTACGTTCATATCGCAACCATTAACCCGGCAACAGCACCGGTCAAACAGGTAGCGAGAAGTCCGGCCAGAATGGAGCGCAGACCGAGGCCGACAATTTCACCGCGCCGTTCAGGCGCCATCGCCCCCATACCGCCGACAAGAATACCGAGACTGCCAAAATTGGCAAAACCGCACAGAGCATATACCAGTATGAGCCGGCTTTTCGCTCCGAGTGTTTCAGGGGGGAGCGCCGCAAGGTCGATATAGGCGACAAGCTCATTCAACACCACTTTGGTACCGAGCAGGCTGCCGGCCGTCACCGCCTCGGACCAGGGAATACCGAGCAGCCAGGCCAAAGGGGCCAGAATCCAGCCCAGAATCCGCTGCAGGGTCAACGGTGTGCCGGCCACCTCCGGTAGCAGGCCAATGCCCTGGTTAACCAGTGCAACCAATGAGACCAGAACCACCAGCATGGCGACAATGTGCAGCAGTAGTTGCAGACCATCAACGGTACCTCGGGAGACCGCATCCATGGCTCCTGAGGCCTCAGATGGCGGCAACGACAGTGCATCAGGCACAACAGCGTGGTCCGGCACCATTAACCGGGAGATCATCAGAGCAGCCGGAGCACTCAGCAAGGAGGCCGCCAGGATCTGACCGAGGGCATCGGGAATGACCGACGCCAGCAATGACGCGTAAAGAATGAGTACCGTTCCGGCAATGGTACTCATGCCACAGGTCATAACCATAAACAGTTCTGCCCGGGTCAGTCGCTGCAGATAGGGGCGGATCAACAAGGGTGCTTCAATCATACCGACAAAAATATTGGCCGCGGCGGCGATGCCGACCGGACCGCTGATGCCGAGAAGCTTCTGCAACAGACGTGAGAAAGCCTGCACCACCAGAGGCAGGACGCGCCAGTAGTAGAGCAACGAGACCAGAGCGCTGATGACCAGAACCAGAGGCAAGGCACGAAAGGCCAGAACAAAAGAGGCGCCCGGCAGGGTCTCGCTGTAGGGGAGTGTTCCGCCACCGAGATAACCGAACACCAGCGTGGTCCCGGCTGTCGTTGCCCGCTCCAATGCCAGCACAAGCCGATTGAGGCCAAGAAAGAATGCGCCAAAAACCGGCACTTTCAACAAGAGCAGCGCCAGCACAAACTGAAGCCCGAGAGCGGCAGCCACCGGTCGCCAGCGTACCTTGCGGCGCTCTTCACTCAGCAGCCAGGCAAAAAACACGATGAAAACAATTCCAAACAGTCCGTGCATAAGGCCATTCATCGGGCAAAGGGTTTAATTTCAAGCGGTTACCTCTAAAATTTTCGGCATCATACCAGAGTCTGACAGGTGTCGGTATCAATAAAACAGATTCCTGTGCATCAGATTATGGACGAATCGGGAGGCTTGCCGTATCATATTGCAACGTAGACAGGAGTGACTCTGACTAAAATGAAACCGACCGTCAAATACTGGGCGTTTCTGTGCGCCATAGCCTTGGCCATCTTCGGCGCCATTGCCATAACCTTTGAGATGTCGTGGTTGAGCCTCGATGAGACCGACCATCAACTGGTGCAGGGTCTGGCCAACAAACTGATCCCCTTCCCTTTTATCGGTGGGCTCATCATTTTTCTGGTGACCGGGGGCATGGTCAGCCTATTGTTCAAACACTACATTATCCCGATATTACAGTTAGCAGAAGAGACGCGGCTGATTACTGCGGTCAACGAAAAACATCGCATTGAACCCTGTGGCGCAACCGAGGTGCGCCAGCTCATCGGCATCATTAACGAATCGGCCAACGCCTACGAAGCGTTACTGACGTCTGTGGACCGTAAAATCACTACGGTCCACTCTGCCCTGGTTGCCGAACGGGAACGGCTGTCAGCCCTGATGTCAGAATTGCCCAACGGGGTCATTGTCTGTGATATCGACAATCAGGTCCTGCTCTACAACCAACAAGCCAAGCGTTTATTAAGTGACAGTGACCAAGGGTCAGGGGTCGGTGCTCATCTGGGTCTGGGTCGATCGATCTTCGGCCTGCTGGAAAAAAATCCGATTCAACATGGGCTGGATGTCCTGCAACAGCGTATCGAATCCGGTCTTGACCAACCGACCACCGGATTCATGATGGTCGCGGGCAAAAGCTACCTGCGCGTAACTATGGCCCCGGTTATCGAGCATGGTATCGATTCCGAAAGGATCATCAGTTACGTCCTGACCCTTGAAGATATTGCACCACAGATCGACGCCGACAACCGGCGGGAAGTCTGGCTCCAGGGGCTGATCAACGGACTTCACGAACAACTGGGCGATATTCGTGAAAACATCACCCAGATTATTGACAATCCCGGACAGTCGACGACTGACGTCGATATGCGCCGCCAACGCATCCGTACTGCTACAGCAGCCATTGAATCGCGCCTTGAGCAGGCCCGTGAGGAATCGTCACGCCACATCCGCTCGGCCACCCATCATGAACAGGTGCAAGGGGCCGATTTGCTCTCTATCCTAACCCAGCACCTGGCACGACGTTATGGTATCCGCACCACAACCTGTCTTGAGACCGACTGCTGGTTACGGCTTGACACCTACATCACCATTCAGGGACTCGCCTTTCTGGCTGGACGTTTGAACAAGCGCGGCGGGGTCAAATACTTACGCATGTCGGTCCATCTGGTTGACGACCATCCGACCATCAGCATCCATTGGCCACTCGATGCGGTCCCGTTAGCCGACATTGTCGATTGGCAGATGACGCCGCTGGTCACCGACCGTTTCCGCCACACCTTTACCTTTGCCGACTTTATTGCCAGTTCTGATGGCACATTGACTCTGCTTCCGGTCGGCGGTGTTGGCTGCGACGGCATCAGCATCAGATTCCCTGAAAACTCTGCGCCTCCCGCACCTGAAAACGTCAATGATTATGGACCGCGCCCCCTGTTTTATGAATTCAACCTGTTCAGTAGTGCCCTTTATGAAAAAATGGCCGACATCCCCCTGCGACACCTGACCTTTGTCGCCTTTGATACCGAAACAACGGGGCTTAACCCCTCTGACGGCGATGAAATCATTCAGATCGGCGCTATCCGGGCGGTCAATGGACGACTGCTCCACGACGAGATCCTCGATCAGCTCATTGACCCGCAGCGATACCTGCCGGCGATCGCGACCCAGATCACCGGGATTACACCGGAAATGCTGGTCGGTCAACCGACCATTGATAAGATCCTACCTGGATTTTACAAATTCGCCGAAGGGGCGGCACTGGTGGCGCACAATGCCGCATTTGATATGCGTTTTTTGCAGTTACAGGAAGACAAGACCGGAATTCGCTTTGACAATCCGGTCCTTGACACGCTTCTGCTCTCCAGCCTGGTCCACCCGAACCAGGAGCACCACTCCCTCGATGCCATTGCCGAGCGCATGAATTTGAAAATTGTCGGTCGGCATACCGGCATCGGCGACGCCGTGGTCACCGCCGAAATTATGTTGCGGTTGATCCCGCTGCTTGAATCCGAAGGAATCCGAACTGTCGGCGAAGCGATCAAGGCTTCATCGACTTCCCCCTTTGCCCGCTATACCTACTAACAGCCACAGCCGCAGTTGTGGCAGATCCGTTTGTCCGAGCCTTCCGGCTCGATGGTCTCCGGCGCAAAAATAAGCCGGTTGACCCCGCGACGAATATCCGCAAGGGGATCACAGGCGGCGCTGGCGCCGATCACATGACCAAGGCAAGGACTCCCCCCGTCACCAACACGCAGGCGAACGGCATTGAGCAGGTCACCGTACCCTTTCACGTCGACCTTAAACCCGTCATCAGCCTGACAGCTGATCCGCCAACCAAATGGGGTCAGTTCGGCATCCAATTCCCGGGCCAGAGATGCAATGGCATCGGCGTCAATATCACGGTTCCAGTCATCACGAACAAAATGCCGTGCATAAACGATGATCGTCAGTTCTTTCACAAATTAAACTCCGTGTACTACCGTGGGATGGAGATCGGCACCGCCGATTCAGGCGCCTGTTTTAAATTGAGAGGCTCCCGCTGCAATGAAGCGGAGTGTTCACCGGCCTCTCCGGGGCGACGCCAGTGAAGTATTAGTATCGACCCGACCTCGCCGGACAGAACCGTCCGGACCACATGGGGGAAGTTGCTGCCTCGCAGAGGCTGATCATCGATTCGGGACAACAGGTCTCCAGGCTGAACACCGGCACGCGCCGCGGAAGAACCGGGAACAACGGCGACGACAACAAGCTCACCGGTCGAAACCGGAATGACCTGAATCCCGACCCCGCCGACAGGACCCTCGGCCGTCGCGACTCCGGCTGCCAGTAACCCGATAATAATCAACAGGACGACGGGCCAAAAGCGTCGATTCATCCTCAGCGGATCCAAGACGTATCACCACTCCCCTGACGCAGGACTTCAACCTTGTCATCAAGCAAGCTGATGACGGTCGACGGGTCACCAAGCAGGCAGCCACCATCAATAACCGCATCCAGGGCATGGCCATGAAGACGCTGGATCTCTACCGGATCGTGTAACGGCTCATCACCGGCGGCATTGACACTGGTTGTCACCAGAGGGTGGCCCAGTTCACGTACAATAGCCAGGGCGATGGGATTGTCAGGGATACGGATTCCGACCGTTTTCTGCCGGGTGATCAGGGCAGCAGGGACCTGACGGGTCGCTTCCAGGACGAATGTATAAGGACCGGGGAGATGTCGTTTCATAATTTTAAAGGCATTATTGCTGATCTGACAGTAGTTTGCGGCGTCAGAGATATCAGCACAAATGAACGAGAACGGTTTACGCGGGTCACGCTGTTTGATCTGATACAAACGTTTAACCCCCTTCGCATTGAAGATATTGCAACTGAGCCCGTAAATCGTATCCGTCGGACAGGCGATCACCCCGCCCTGACGTAACAGATCGACAACACGGCTGATTTGACGGGGTTGGGGATGATTTGGGTCGATGGGGATCAGCATGGTGTACCTCCGTTTGTACGTCTGCACCTTACGCGCACATTCATATCACAGAAACAGTCGGACTGTGAACACGAACCGATCACAGCAGATAGACCAGCCCTTCAATTCCACGCAGTTGTGCATAAATTGCTTCGAGCTGTTCACGATTGTGCACACGGACCAGCACCGAAACACAACAGTACCGTCCACCGGAACTTTGACGATCACGTAACGCATCGACGCTGCAAGGCAACACGCAATTGACCGCGTCAAGAACCATAGTCCGGAACTCAGTCGTCACACCAACATCACAAAAAGCCTTGAAAGTAAAATCACTCGGAAAATCGATTTCGACGGTTGTCGGGGTTGTCATTGCTCCCCCTGACTTGCAGAGCGGACCCCGGTATGACCAAAGCCACCGCCACCACGGCTAGTGGTATCGAGCTGCTCCACCAGCTGTAGACCGGCCTGCACCACCGGAGCTATCACCAATTGAGCGATGCGGTCGCCATGCGCTACGGTCACCGGATCAGCACCATGATTGATCAGCAAAACACAAATTTCACCACGATAATCAGCGTCAATGGTTCCGGGGGAATTGAGCAAGGTGATCCCCTGTTTAAACGCCAGTCCAGATCGGGGACGAACTTGTCCCTCAAAACCTGGAGGTATCGCCAGAGCGATACCGGTCGGCACCCGCAGTCGCTCTCCTGGCTGCAGAACCAGTGAATCATCCAGAGCCGCACTCAAATCCATCCCGGCGGCATGCTCGGTCATATAAGCCGGCAGGATCGCATCAGGGCGCAAACGGCAAATGGACAGGCAAGGATTGAGCATCCATCTCTCCTTGAACTTAAGGGGACAAGTCTCCGATCGTCAGATCCAGGGCAGAAAAATCTACTTGTCGCACCGGCCCGAGCAGTTGAAGACAAAGGGTGTCATCAGTAAACAGCTTATTCGCCAAACGCAGTAGATCATCGACCGTTACCGCATCGATTCCACGCAGGACTTCGTCGATCGGAACGACTCGCCGAAGATAAATTTCATTCTGTGCCAGACGAATCATCCTCTGATCCGTCCCTTCCAGAGTCAACAACAAGCTCCCTTTAAGCTGATTCTGCGTCGCCAGTAGACCCTGTGCTGTCACCGGATTTTTACGCAGGTCGTGAAGCTCGGCCAGCACCAGACGGATGGTCTCGAGCGCATCATCAGGGGCTGTTGCAGCGCAGACCACCAACGTACCGGCATCGGAATGGCATTGCGCATAACTGAAGATCGAATAGGCAAGCCCCCTCTTCTCACGGATCGACTGAAACAGCCTTGAACTCATGCCCCGCCCGAGCAGGGAATTAAGCAAATGCAAGGGAATCCGGTCGGCACTGTTTTGGGCCAGACCTTTTGTCCCGAGACAAAAATGGAGCTGCTCCAACCCTTTAGTCCGTTGCGCCAGTTGATGGTTGTACCGGGGAGGTCGGCCCGAATCAGTTGGAGCACCCGACGGCAATGTTGAAAACGCTGCCGCAACAAGATCAACAATATGTCCATGCTCAAGACAACCGGCAGCGGCGATAACAAGATTAGTGCCACAGTAATGCTGGTGATAAAAAGCAAGCAAATCTTCTCGCTCAAGACCGGTGATCGACGACTCAGAACCACAAACAGGGCGTGACAGTGAATGGCCTTGCAGAAGAAGCTCATTAAACAGATCGTGCACGAGATCATCAGCAGCATCCTCAACCTGGGCAATTTCGTTAAGGATGACCCGACGCTCTTTTTCGATTTCATCGAAATCAAAGCGTGAGCTCTGGAGAAGATCAGCTAGAAGATCGACAACCTGTGGGAGGTCGGATGCGAGGGTCTTGACGTAATAACAACAATGTTCAGAACTGGAAAAAGCATTAAGGCACCCGCCGACCGCATCGAGTTCCCGGGCGATGGTCAGGGCGGAGCGGCGCTCGGTCCCCCTGAACAGCATGTGCTCAATAAAATGGGAGATACCGGTCTGGGTGGCGGCTTCATGACGAGAACCGGCCGTCACCCAGGCGCCAAGGGCGACTGAGTGAACGGCCGGTATTTGTTCGGTAATGACCCGAATACCATTATCCAGGGTCGTTGCTTGAATCATTATTTTTCGATGCGGTCCTTAGAGCGACTGCCCAAGAGCTTCCTTGCGCGAGAGCTTGATCTTGCCCTGTTTGTCGATACCGATGCACTTGACCAGCACTTCGTCCCCTTCCTTAAGGACGTCGGTCACATTGCGGACGCGCTCTTCAGCCAGTTCAGAGATATGGACAAGGCCATCGGTGCCGGGATAGATCTCGACAAATGCACCGAACTCCATAACCTTGCGCACGGTCCCCTGATAGAGCTTGCCGACTTCGGCTTCCTGAGTCAGGTCGCGAATCATCTTGATCGCTTTTTTCGCCGCATCACCATCAGCAGAAGCGATATTGATCCGGCCATCGTCCTCGATGTCAATGGAGCAACCGGTCGCTTCAATGATACCGCGAATATTCTTGCCACCGGAACCGATGACGGTCCGGACCTGATCAGATTTGACGTAGATCGTCGTAATGCGCGGTGCGTAGGGCGACAGATCGCCACGCGGTGCGGCAATCGCCTCGGCCATCTTGCCGAGAATATGAATACGGCCGTCGCGCGCCTGCGCCAGAGCCTGCTTCATGATCGCCTTATCGACACCGATGATTTTAATATCCATCTGCAAAGCGGCAACGCCGTTGGCGGTGCCGGTGACCTTGAAGTCCATGTCGCCGAG
>DDWE01000065.1 GCA_002345625.1 Desulfuromonadaceae bacterium UBA2294
GCTGGCAGCGTCGGCAAAGCCGGCCTGTGCCATGCGGCGGATCTTCTGAGTGTCATAGGCGGTGAGACCGATGAAGATAAAGACGCCGATGTAGCTGATGATCCAGTAGACCATCTCACTGTGCAGAAAGAAGTTGGCGACCGAGGCGATAATCAGGCCGATCAGACCCATGAACAAAAAACTGCCCCATGAGGTCAAATCGCGCTTGGTCACGGCACCATAGACACTCATGACGCTGAAGGTTGCAGCGGTGATGAAGAAGGTGCTGGCGATGGATGAATCGGTATAGACCAGAAAGATGAATGACAGGGTCAGCCCGTTGAGCGCTGAATAGAGCAGGAACAGCGCGGCCGCAGACGTGGCGCTCAAGCGATTGATGGCTGCAGATATAGCGAACACCAGACCAAGTTCGCCGATCAACAGGCCGAAGAAAAGAATCCGGTTGGTGAATATGGCGTTGAGTAGTGGGGGATAGGAGAGGGTGCCGTAAGCGACCAGGGAGGTCAGCAACAGGCCGAAGGCCATCCAGTTGTAGACCGAAACAAACAGGCTGCGTTCTCCGGTGGCGGCGGCAGTGGCTTCGATGTACGGGCTTTGCATGGGCAGTGGGCTCCTGGTTTCTCGTTGTGATCGAATGGGCAGTTGTTAAAAATGATAGACAAAGCGCAGGTTGTAGCGATCTCCCTGCGGCCGGTTACGCACCCGGTACTCATAGTAAGCATTGGCAAACAGGTGTGCATCTTGAGAGAAGTGCCAGACCAGTCCCGGGCCGACAGCGGCAACCCTCTCCGGAGCATCGGTTTTAACCCCGTCGTACCTGGAGTCGGTGAATTGGTAGAGGCCATAGCCATTGACGCCGATACGCAGTTGTTTCGATAGCACTTCGTAGGCAACCGCATAATTGTAATGGATCGCCTGGCCCGGCTTGATTTCTCCGGGCGCACCCGGTGTGCCGACGAAAGGATCGTCATTCTTGCCGTTGAGCAGATAGTGCAGACGCCAGGAGGCGGTGACCTTGGGCCCGAGGAAGGCCGTCGCCGCCCAGTAGGGGTTGAAGGACCAGTGGTTGCTCCCCTGGTTCAGCGCCTTGTTGTGATCGTAGTCACCGGTGGGGAAAATGGTTTGCAGCTCAATCCGGTGCATGAAGATCGGCCCCTTTTCACCCATGATCGGGTCCCATTGCAGGAACGGGCCAATGAGCAGGTCGCCGAAGCCGGTACCGTTGTCGGGGAGGACATCGGCATCAAATGAGACCAGGGGCAGCATGACATTGACCCCCCACTTGCCGCCAAGCAGCAGCGGTTGGTTCGACTGATAGACATATTGGGTCATGGCGACTGTGACGTCGACCTGGGCGCCGGGAGGTGCATTCCCCCTGAGTTTGTCGGCAGTATAATACTGCACATATTCAGTCAGGTAGTGCCCGGGGCCGGCCGGCGGGCCGCCATCGAGAAAACTGGTGAAGCCGAGATTGACGGCCGGCAGGTCGTAGGCGGCAACCGGTGAAACGCACAATGTCAAGCCCGTTAGAGTGAGCAGCAGGCGGATGAGACGGGTCATAGGTGCCTCCCAAAGAATGAATGCCGTCGCGGCGGTTTAATTCGTAGATTCTGTACTGAGGAACCGCAGAAGTCAACGGTTCAAACTGAATTCAGCTTTTCGCGAACCGATAGTCGTTTCATCGGTGCAGATTTATTACTGTATAAATGAGGTTCTTTTCTTTGTCCGGATTTCGATTTTGATTCATCGTGTTATTCTTAAGCCAGGTGAAAGAGAGGTGTCCTATGACTCTGAATGAAAGACTGCGCGAAATGAAAGCACTGTCGCGGGGGAAGCTCCCCGCAGAAACTCAGCAGATCATGGCTGATGCGCTGCAAGCAGTCGAATCGACCGGTCAACACCAACGTGCCCTGAAAGCCGGCGATCGTGCGCCGGGTTTCACTCTGGAGGATCATAGCGGCCGGCTCTGGTCGTCGTTGGAGCTTTTGCGACAGGGCCCACTGGTGGTGAATTTTTACCGGGGGAGTTGGTGACCGTACTGCAATGCGGAGCTGGAGGCTCTGCAAACAGTCCTGAGCGAGATTCAAACCCTGGGTGCCAGCCTGGTGGCCATCTCGCCGATTGAACAGCGCTTTGCTCGTGGCACAGTTGAAAAATACGGTTTGCAGTTCCCGGTGCTGGTCGATCCTGGTAATCGCGTTGCCAGCGACTTTCAGCTGACGATCACTGTCCCTGAACCGCTGCGCACAGTCTACCTCGGTTTCGGTATCGACCTGGAACGGGTCAATGGCAACAATAGCTGGACCCTGCCGTTGCCGACGCGCTATGTGATCGGTCGTGACGGGGTCATCGTCGCGGCGCAGACCAACACCGATCATACCCTGCGTCCGGAACCGGAGGAGACCCTGGCCGTGTTGCGGCAGCTTGCAGGGTGAAACCTCCGGGCGCGACTAAAATACTGGCGAGAAGGTGCTGAATTGTGTAGGTTGTCGGCCGCCTTATTGTTAACCTAATTGCCCTGATACATGACCTTTAGCAAAGACGCATAGCCGATGATGCCCAGCCAAGAGACCATTTTTCCCGATCCCGATGTCACCTGTGCCGACTGCGCTGCCTGTTGCTGTCGTCTCGATGTTACGCTTCTGACCGAAACCGGGGTCCCTGATCGGTTCATCGAAGTCGATGAGTTTGGTGCCCAGTACATGGTGCACTTGCCGGACGGTTGGTGCGCTGCGCTCGACCGCGGCACCATGAAATGCACGATTTACGAAAACCGGCCACTGGTCTGCCGGGAGTTTGTCATGGGTGATTACGAGTGTCTGTTTGAGCGCGCGGCCAACCCGTAGGGCGAACGGATCATTGTGCGAAGGAGACCCCTTGAATAAATCATTTTGGTTGTTGCTGCTTGGACTGTTCGGCTGTGCCCAGATACCCGAAGGGGTGACTGCAGTGCAGGGGTTTGATGTCAATCGCTACCTCGGCACCTGGTACGAGATCGCCCGACTGGATCACATCTTCGAGCGTGGTCTGAGCAACGTCAGCGCCACTTACAGCCTTAACGACGACGGCAGCCTGAAAGTTATCAACCGCGGCTATGATGCGCAGCAAAAACGCTGGAAAGAGGCGGAAGGGAGGGCGCTGTTTGTCGCCGGATCCGAGGTCGGCCAGCTGAAGGTCTCCTTCTTCGGGCCGTTCTACGGTGGCTACAATGTCGTTTCGATCGACGAGGCAGATTATGCTTATGCGCTGGTATGCGGTAACAGCCTGAGTTACCTGTGGATCCTGGCCAGAGAACCGCAACTGCCCGCAGCTGTCACCGTCGACCTTGTGCAACAAGCCCGGACCCTGGGCTTTGATACCGATGCACTGATTTATGTTGAACAGGAAGTCGTTGAACCCTGAAGCGTTTTTCAGATCAAACAGAGAGGGCTGTTGTGTCGGTTGACGCGATTCATGATTCTCTCAATCTGGCGATCCTCCATGACCTCGATGCGATTGTGATCACCGCCCTGTTTCTTACCAATGATCTGTCGGTGCTCTCTTAATGAACCTGGCCGCAGACTCTGTTCTGGAGCAGATTATCATGAGCCGCATGGGTGTGACCCGATTTGCCCCTTATATTCTGGTCGGTGCCTTTCTCTGCGGCTGTGTCCTCAAGTCGGGGGTGCATGCCACCCTGGCCGGGGAGGCTCTTGGGGCCAGTGCTCGTCTCGGCGTGATGATCGGTTCTCTGGCGTCTTCGGTCTTCGGGCACCTGTTTTTGCGCGCGAGTTTGAAGAGGAGGGTTATAACCCCGGGTTGAGCTGTATCCGAACTGAGTTCAAACCCAAAGGGGCTGGCGTGATGCCGGCCCCTTTCATGTTTAGTCGAGCTCCAGATCATGCAAGCGTTTTAAAAGCCGTCGTCCGCCGGTCGTGCGGAAGAATGTCTGGATATTATCGGCAGCGTTGACGCTGACCCCGGAGATGCTGGCAAGCTGCTGTGGATCGTTGGCGACGAGGGCCGCTAGGGTGTCGAAACGTCCTTCAAGTGCAGCGCAGGTTTGCCGTCCGACGCCGGGAACACCGACGGCGGCAAGCAGTCGGTGTGGGGGCGAGCGCCGGGCGCTGCGGATCGTCGCCGCCATCTCTTCGGCTTGCAACAGGCCGACACCGGAGATGGCGGCAAGGGTGCCTGACTCCAGTTCGAGAATGGAGGGTAGATCGCTGATCTGCCCGGTATCGACCAGGCCGGCGAGCCGTTTCGGGCCAAGACCACCGATGGCCAGACCCTGTTTGCCACAGAAATGTTCGGCACGGGCGAGGAACTGCTCGCGGCAGAGTGGGGTGAAGGTCAGACAGGCATCCATGGCTAACGGCTGCGCAACAAGCACGGCGGCGTCGGGATTGGTCGGTTTGTCGATCACATCGATGATCTGCGGAATGATATCGCCGGCCAGGGCAACGATGACCTCATCCCCAACCAGCAGATTGAGGCGGGCAATCTGGGCGGCGCCGTGCAGTGAGGCGCGCCTGACCTGTACGCCGCCAATTTTTACCGGGGCCACTTCGGCGACCGGCGTCTGTCGACCGCTGCGACCGGTGCTCCAGTTGATGGCGGTGACGGTGGTCCGGGCCGTGGCCGGCGGAAACTTCCACGCTGCCGCCCAGAGTGGGGCGCGGCTGCCGGCGCCGAGTTGCCGGCGGAGTTTTGGCGTGTCGATTTTGACCACGATACCATCGACGGCGAACGGTAATGTCTCGCGTTGGGCGAGAAGCCGGCGGTAGGCACGGCGGATGTCGGCCAGGGTTTGCGCGCTGCTGGTCCAGCTGGTCTCGACCGGTAGCCCCCAGGCTGATAGCTGTTTCAGTCTGGACAGGTTCGAGCTTCCTGGCAGGTCCGGCGTAGCGCTGATGACCTCAAAGGGGAAGAAACGCAGCGCCGCCAATGCGGCTGGCACAGGGCTGGTGCTGCGCAGGGTGGCGGCGGCCAGATGACGTGGCGTTGCATAGTCCTGATCGTCCGGCAGAGCGCGGAATGCGGCGAGGTCGGCGTAGACTTCTCCGCGCAGCACCAGGCGGTTCGGAAACGGTGGCGTCAGTCGGTTCGGAATGCCGCGGATGGACCGGGCGCGGGTGGTGACATCGTTGCCGATGCGGCCATCACCACGCGTTGCTGCCGAAATCAACACACCTTTTTCGTAGCAGAGTTCCAGTGGCAGGCCGTCAACTTTGGGTTCGACGGTGTAGACGACGTCCGCTTGCAACTTATCCGTCCGCTTCAGCAGAGCCTGTACCGTCTCCGCGTCCGAGGATGAGTTGAGCCCGAGCATGGCGCTTTCGTGACGCAGGCTCAGCGGCCCGACCTCCTCCCCGTCGATCATTTTGACTGGGGAATTCGCCGCACACAGGTGCGGAAAACAGGCCTCCAGTTGCGTCAACTCCGATCGCAAGCGATCAAACGCCGCGTCGGAGATCTCGGAGCGCTGCTCCTGATAATAGAGCCGGTTGTGGTAGTGGATGTTTGCGCTGAGAGTGTTGATGCGGTTGCTGGCGGTGGTGTCATCGAGGATCGGACAGGCGGCGCGGGATGTGACCGGTAAAAACGTGAGCAGTAAAGTGAACAGAAAAATGGCGTGACGCGCTGGCAGCATGGTTTCCCCCTCCATCTGAAGCGATATGTGTTTAACGGTTCGGGTTTTAATACAAAATCATTTTAACGCAGAGACGCCGAGGCGCAGAGCTTATCATCGAGTCAAGTGGGTTTTTACGTGTATTCTCAGCGCCTCTGCGCCTCTGCGTCAATAATTTAGTTCAAGTCCTATTGCCCGTGCTTGACCGGCAGCGGCTGCAGAATGACGTCGATCTCCTGTGGTACGCCATCGCGCTCGATGGTCAGGCTGATCCGGTCACCGGCGCGTTTTTGGCCGATGGCGTAGACCAGGTCGAAACTATCGGCCAGGGTTTCGCTGTCCAGGGAGAGCAGAACATCCCCGGCCTGCAGGCCGGCACTGGCGGCAGAGGATTCTTCGACCACGGCGATGATGCTCAGGCCGGTGGCCGGTTCCGCACGTTGTTCAAACTGGACGCCAAGCTTCACCCGTTCTCCCGGCAGGTCTTCGTAGCGGGTGAAGGTGAGGAAGTCGTAGGGCAGAAGCGGAAAGTCGGGGAGGTCGACATTCATCAACCGGTCCTGCTTGCTCTCCGGGATCTCCAGTTCCCTGCTGCCGATCAGGGTGTAGGAGAGCGGCAGGCGGCGGAAGACGCGGCGCGGAATACCGAAGCCGTAACGGACATGGTTGCCACCGGCCAGCACCACCATATGGCGCCCACGCCCCTGCGGACTTTGCAGGTAGGTCGCGATGGAGGTGGCCATGGTCTCGTCCCAAAGCGCCTGAACGCGGGCAAATCCAGCCAGTTTCCCTTCCCCTTGCACATGGTCGCCATAGATGGCTGCGACCATGGCCGTGTGATAGGGGTCGGTCAGGTCAAGCTCCGGCAGGGCGGCCCGTTCCTGTTCACTCAGCTCATCCCAGCGGCGACTGACCGCCTGAACCATCTTTTTCTCGGCATTGATGCCAATCACCGGGATCTGCTGGTCGCGGGCGAAGGTCAGCAGGTCGCGGTAGTAATCGAAATCGGACTGCCAGGTGCTGTACCAGTGGACGTCGCGCAAAAAGTGTTTCTCGTCGAGCTCGCCGGCACTCCAGCGATCGAGGACCGGTTGCTGCGCCGGGGTAAACATCTCCATCCCCAGGGACACCTGACCCGGATAGCGGGCGGCGATCGCCTGCAAAACGTCGAGCTGCAGGCGGTGTGCTGCAGGGTTGTCGTGGGTTTCACCGACATAAACCAGTCGGCTGTCGCCGGCGATCTCCAGCATCTGCTCATGGCTGACGCGGATTCCGGTGGGGAGGTGGACGATATCGCCGATCTGCGGCGGTGGATCGAGTGGGTAGGGGTTTTGACTGTTGCCCAGAGGTGGCGGCGTAACGGTTGTGGCGCCGAGCAGCAGCGGAACGAGGACGCAGAGGGCGTGCAGGCGTGAAACAGGCATAGCGGTCCCTTTGTGGAGCAGGAAAACCGGGCGAACCGGGTGCAGATGTTACGGGTAGATGTTCTTCGAGTAGAAGATCTCCGTCATCTCCTGCCGTAGAATCTCTTCGACCCGGGCCCGTTCCTCGTAGGTGAAATCCTCATAGGCGGTGGCAAACAGGTAGCGGCGCAGTTCCAGATCCCGCAGCAGCATCTTGGTGTGGAAGAGGTTCTCCTGATGCACGTTGATGTCGACGCAGTGATAGTCATCGAGCAGTGATTTGCGCACGAACTGCTGGATGGTGTGAATACGGTGGTCGATGTAGTGCTTCTTTCCTTTGATGTCGCGGGTGAAGCCGCGGACCTTGTAGTCGAGCAGCACAATGTCCGACTCGAAGGAGTCGATCAGGTGGTTGAGGGCCTTTAAGGGGCTGATCTTGCCGCAGGTCGAGACGTCGATATCGACGCGGAAGGTCGAGACCCCGCTCTTCGAATCGGTCTCGGGATAGGTATGGATGCACAGGTGGCTTTTGTCGAGATGGGCCAGTACCTGGTCGGGTTTCGGGTCGACCGGCTCCTCGGCGATGAGGATGGTGACGCTGGCTCCCATCGGGTCGTAGTCCTGGCTGGAGATGTTCAGGACGTTGGCACCAATGATGTCAGCCACTTCGCTCAAGATTTTGACCAGACGCTCGGAGTTGTACTCCTCGTCGATATACTCGAGGTACTCCTTGCGCGCCGCAGCCGATTTGGCGTAGCAGATGTCGTAGATGTTGAAGGTCAGCGTCTTGGTCAGGTTGTTGAAGCCGCGCAGGCGGATCTTCTGACGGGGACGTTTGTTTTTAAGACTACAGGGGTTGCGTTTGGCACACATGGGCAGCCTCCTTGAAGGCGGAATCAGGTCGCAGGACGACGGGCGGCATTAGAGCACAAAACCGCCCGTCGTCCTGCGAG
>DDWE01000077.1 GCA_002345625.1 Desulfuromonadaceae bacterium UBA2294
ATCATCATGATCGAAAATGCCCACAAGCATCTGGAACGTGACCGTGGCCGCAAGCCCCACTGGCAGATTATCCTCGACGCCGCCACCGAGGTCGGGCCGACCCTTTTCTATTCGCTCCTGGTGATCACTGTTTCCTTCGCTCCTGTTTTTACCCTCACCGAACAGTCCGGACGCATGTTCAAACCCCTGGCCTTTACCAAGACCTACGCCATGGGAGCGGCTGCCTTGCTTGCGATCACCCTCGTGCCGGTCCTTATGGGCTGGTTTATCCGTGGCAACATTAAGCCGGAATCGGCCAATCCCCTCAACCGGCTTCTTATTCGCCTCTACCATCCTGTTGTCGATTGGGTTCTCAAATGGCGCAAGGTGACTCTGCTGCTGGCCCTGGCGGCCATGCTCTCCATTGCCTGGCCGCTGTCCAAGATGGGATCGGAATTTATGCCGCCGCTCTACGAGGGGGATCTCCTCTACATGCCGACCACCCTGCCGGGGCTGTCGGTGACCAAGGCCAAGGAGATTCTACAGCAGACCGACCGCATTATCCGCCAATTTCCGGAGGTGGAACAGGTCTTCGGTAAGGTCGGCCGGGCCGAGACCGCCACTGACCCGGCGCCGATGATGATGATCGAGACGACCATCATGCTCAAGCCCGAGGAGGAGTGGCGCAAGGTGCCGACCATGCGCTTCTACTCGAACTGGCCCAACGGAACGGAGTTTCTTAAAAAACCATTGCGCTGGGTCTGGCCGGAGCAGAAAACCATTACGGTCGATCAGTTGACCGATGAACTCAATAGTTCCATCCAGTTCCCCGGCCTGACCAACGCCTGGACCATGCCGATCAAGACCCGCACCGACATGCTTTCCACCGGGATCAAAACCCCGGTCGGTATCAAAATTATGGGTGATGACCTGGAAACTCTGGCGCAGCTGGGTGTGGAGGTCGAGGCGGCGATCCGCACGGTTCCCGGTACCTTGAGCGCTTTTGCCGAACGGGTCACCGGTGGCAACTATCTTGATTTCGATATCGATCGCGCTGCCGCGGCCCGCTACGGTCTTACCGTCGGTGATGTGCAGGAGGTGATCGCTTCGGCCATCGGTGGCATGAACGTCACCCAGACCGTCGAGGGGCTGGAACGCTACCCGGTTAACATCCGTTATCAACGCGATTATCGTGATGATATCCAATCCTTGCAGCGGGTGCTGGTCCCCCTGCCGGACGGTACTCACATCCCGATTTCGCAGGTGGCGCAGATTCATATTCGCAAGGGGCCACCGGGGATCAAAAGCGAGAATGCCCGACGTACCGCCTGGGTTTATGTTGATCTGCGCGGCTCGGATATCGGTGGTTATGTTGAAACAGCGAAAAAAGTCATCGCCGAGAAGATCCAGCTGCCGGAAGGGTACAACATTATCTGGAGTGGCCAGTACGAGTATATGGAGAAGGCCAAAGCGACGTTGCTCGTCGTGATTCCGTTGACCTTGATGATCATTTTGCTGATCATCTACATGAATACCAAATCGTTTATCAAAACCGGCATCGTCTTTCTTGCTGTGCCTTTTTCTCTGGTCGGCGCGTTCTGGTTTCTGTACCTGCTCGATTACCATATGTCGGTCGCCGTTTGGGTTGGGCTTATTGCTCTGGCTGGTCTCGACGCTGAGACCGGGGTCGTTATGCTGCTCTATCTTGATCTTGCCTACTACAGCCGGCGCGATGAAGGGCGGATGCTGAATCGGGGTGATCTGGTGCAGGCGATTCACTACGGAGCGGTGAAGCGTATCCGGCCGAAGGCGATGACCATTTGTGTCATTATCGCCGGTCTGGTGCCGATCATGCTCAGTCACGGGACCGGTGCAGATGTGATGAAACGGATTGCGGCGCCGATGGTCGGCGGCGTCGTAACCTCAGGGGTGATGGAGCTGTTGGTCTACCCGGTGATCTACTTTCTCTGGCGGGGAAGGGGCTTGTCGAACAGCATGGTTCCGTTACACTCTGATGAACAGGTTAAACATTAGTCGCCCGGACGAGCCGGGCTTTCAACAACAAGGAGAATCAAAATGAAGCAACTTAACCTAACTGTCTTTGTAACCGTACTTTTCGCCGGTTTTCTTTTGGTCGGCAGTGCTCTGGCAGCCGAGCACGGTATGTCTGGAATGTCGCATGACGGTATGGCCGGTATGGATCATGGCAAGATGAACCAGAAGCAGATGGGCGATATGATGGCCGATATGAAACCACTGGGTCACATGATGGTCGAAAACGTCAAGGCGACAGCAATGATCAAGGACGTGCATGAGGCGATGAAGGAGCATGGCATGAGCGAGACACATCACGTCATGGTTCGATTTGCCAGTGCCAACGACCATCCTCTCGACAAAGGGACTGTGGCGGTGCGGATTACCGACCCATCAGGCAAGACGACTGAGCCGATGATGATGATGGGTATGGAAGGTTCTTTCGGAGCGGATGTGACACTGGCTGCCAGGGGTAAGTACAACATCGAGGTTGCCTGCAAACTTGAGGACGGCAAAAAGCGCCAGTACATGTTCCCGTACATAGTGAAGTAGTTGCAACGCAGTGGGTGACCGGATCGGGACCTGCGGTCCGGTCGCCACCGCCGCGGCTTAACTGCGCGGTGATGACATTATGAAGTCAGGTGTTCGTGTCCGATGGGTCTTTCGCTGTTTTTCCCTGTTTTCTGGATATAAACAAGCATGCATATCGTTGGTGGCAGTACCTGTCTGTCGAATGTGGAGCGTTTGCGAATCTTCTGCTGTCAAAGACGATTATTCAGTTTCAATCTGCAAGCGCATCGTTATAATGCCTGCATGTCCAATTCAATGAACCGCAACAACCGCTTTCTTCTGTTTCTCATTCTTCTGTTTGCCGGAACGACCACGATCATCGTCTTGTCACTCATTCGCGTCCCCGGGGGGGTCGCTCTTTTTTCCGGGCAGGATAAGGTGGGCCATTTTCTCGCTTACATGGTTCTTTCCTGGCTGGCTGCCCGTGCCTTTGCCTGCTTCCCTCTACGTCGTTTGCCTGTTCTGGCCTCCGCTTTTCTCTACGCCGGGACGACCGGTGCCCTGCTGGAATTCCTCCAGCCGTTGTTGACCAGTAGCCGTCAAGCTGAAGGGCTCGATATGGTCGCCAACCTGACCGGAGCGTTGGTTGGTTGTGTCTTATTCTGTCTCGTTCCCGGCTTCTCCTGCGTCCATGACCACGACCACCCCCCATCATGAGCTGATCGTCGCCCTGCAGCGCGGCGTCTTTGTTATCACGGTGAACCGACGCCTGCGTCGTTCCCTGGAGTCGGTGTATGACGATTATTGCCGAAATCTTGGCTTGACCGTCTGGCCCCGTCCCCCGATTTTAACCAAAGAGGTCTGGCTGCGGGAGCTTTGTGCTGGGCTGATCGATGCGCCCCTGATTCTCAGCGCCGCTCAATGCCACCTGGTCTGGGAGCAGATTGTTCGCGATGATGTCGCGAACAATGACCACGGTCTTCTGCAGGTGCCGCTGACCGCCCGCACCGCCCGCTCAGCGTCGAATCTCCTGGCACGGTATCGAACAACGTTTACCGCCGATGCGGCCGCCGCCGACCAGCGTGCCTTTTTGCGTTGGCACAAGGTCTGGATGCAGCGGTCGCTATCTGCCGGTTGGTGCGATCCGGAACAGCTGGCCCTGCCTGTCACGGCCGCTTTGAGCTCCGGCAGGTTGTCCCCACCCTCCGAGATTTTTTTTGCCGGTTTTGACGATCTTGCTCCCGATGATCTGCATTTACGCCAGACCCTAACCGACCTCGGCTGTCTGATCCGCGACTGGCTGCCGCCTGCACAACTTAAGGCGCGTTGTCAGAGCGTTGCCTGCATCGATCCTGACGACGAAGTCCGTTTTTGCGCCCAGACTGTCCGTCATCTTCTTGAGCAGCGACCATCAGCCCGTATCGGCGTCGTCGTGTCACAGATGGCGCCGTATCAGTCCCGTCTGCAGTCTCTTTTCTTTGCCGAACTCGACCCTGCCGCCTATGCCGCTGGCGCCGGGCATTCACCATTGGTCAACATCTCCCTTGGACAGAGTCTCGATCGCCGCCCTCCGGTCTGCGCCGCCATGCGCCTGTTGCGCACCGGGCATCATCTGCCGCTGGAAGAGATTGCCTGGCTGTTGCGTACCCCTTATCTGGACGGCTTTACAGTCGAACGGGCTGCTCGCGCCGGGGCTGATCGTGATCTGCGCCGCCGGCGACAGGCGCAGTGGCCGCTGGCCGGGCTTTGTCGTCTGTTCGCCGCCCAACCGGGGCTGCGCCGTTTCGCCGCTCTGCTTGCGACCCGTAAATCGCAGCTGGCCAGCACCCGCCGTCAAACCCCCGGTGCCTGGGGGGAACAACTCGCCCGCGAACTGCATGCCTGTGGCTGGCCCGGCGACCGTCCGCTGTCGAGTGAGGATTACCAGTCGGTCAACCGCTTCCGGGACCAACTGGCGGCGCTGGCCAGTCTGGATCTGGTCTCGCCACTGGTCGATCGCGCCGGTGCCGTTGCCCTGCTGTCCGGTCTGTGTGCGGACACCCTGTTTCAGGCGGAAGGGACACAGGCCCCGGTGCAGGTTCTTGGCCTGCTCGAAGCTGCCGGTCAGAGCTTTGATCATCTTATCGTTCTTGGCCTGCATGACGCCGCCTTCCCGGCGGCACCGGCACCCAACCCTTTCATCCCTTTACCGTTACAGCGCAAACTCGGTATGCCCCACGCCGATGCCGGCCGCGAACTCGATTTTGCCCGTCGTACCGCCAGCCACCTCTTTACAGCTGCCAGTGAGGTTCTGCTCTGCTGGCCGGGGCAGGCTGAGGGGAGTCTCTGCCGGCCGAGTCCACTGCTTTTGCCCTATCCAGCGCTTCCGGCACCCCTTGCCTGTGCGGCCGATCCCGCCACCCGGTTGCAGGCCCGGGCCCCCGCGCTCGTCAGCTTCGTCGATGTTCAAGCCCCACCGATTCACTCCCTGCGTCCGGTCTCCGGCGGTACCAATTTAATCAAGGATCAGGCGTTGTGTCCGTTTCGTGCTTTTGCCCATCATCGACTGCGAGCCGAGGGGTTTGATACGGTCGATCTCGGTCTTGACGGCGCGGCTCGCGGCACCCTGGTCCATGCGGTTCTTGAATACTTCTGGGCGGCGACATTAACTCAAGCCGCACTTCTGGCACAGGCTCCGGAACAACGACAAGCCCTTTTGCAGAGCTGTATCGAACAAGCCTTAAGCCACTTTGAAAAGAAACAACGCTGCGATCTGCCGCCATTGCAACGGCAACTCGAGGGCCAACGTCTGCAGCGCCTGGCGCTCGACTGGCTGGCGATTGAGGAGCGGCGGACACCTTTCAGCGTCGCGGCCGAGACGACCCGGACTGAAACCGTCGGCCCACTGCAGATTCGTACCCGCATCGATCGGATCGATACCTTGAGTGATGGCCGTCAGGTGATCATCGATTATAAAACCGGACAGGTCGATCCGAAACAGTGGCTGGACGAGCGGCTCACCGAACCGCAACTGCCGGTCTATTGTCAGGACCTGGCGACGACTGAGGTGGCCGCGGTGCTGTTTGCTCTCGTTCGCAGCAACGAATGTCGATTCAGTGGTTTTGCCACCGATGCAGATGATTGGCCCGGTCTCTCCAGTTCCCGGCAGCAACGGAGTCTGGACGAGGCCGGCCTCGACGATTTCGCTGCTTTGTTACGCCGCTGGCGTCCGGTGCTCGCCGCCCTCGGTGACGATTTTGTCGCCGGTCGGGCTGCCGTGGCACCCGTCAAGCCGACGGTCTGTCGCACCTGCGATCTGATGCCGCTGTGCCGGATTCATGAACTGACGACGGCGGGGGAGGAGGGCACATGAACCCTGACTCCCCTCTGGTTGACCAGACCCAGCGACTGACCGCCATCGATCCGTGCGGCTCTTACATCGTTCAGGCTCCGGCCGGTTCCGGTAAGACCGAACTGTTGATCCAGCGTACACTGAGCCTGCTGGCAACGGTGAACCAGCCGGAAGAACTCCTTGCCATCACCTTTACCCGCAAGGCGGCCGGTGAGATGAAAGCGCGCCTGCTGGAAGCTCTCGATCTTGCTGCCAGCGGCAACGTTCCAGTTTCCAGTCATGCCCGACAGACGTTTGATCTTGCCACGGCCGCCCTGCAGCGTGATCGCGCCTGCGGCTGGGATCTGCCCGGCAATCCGTCGCGGCTGCAGGTCATGACCATTGACAGCTTCTGTGCCGGTATCGCACGACGTATGCCCTGGCTGTCCCGATTCGGCATGAACCCGCGTATGTGCGATGTGCCGAACGAACTGTACCGGCAGGCGGTGGAGGCGTTACTGGCCGATCTGGAGCGGCGGGCGCCGGCCCCCTACGCTTGTCTGTTGCAGCATGTCGATAACCGGCTCTCCACCCTGCGTGACCTGCTGGTTGCGCTGTTGGGCCGCCGCGATCAATGGCTGCGGCATCTGCTTGGCGCCCGATCTGCAGACGCACGACCGCTTCTCGAGGCCGGATTGCAGCGCTATGTGACCGATGTTCTGCAACAGGCGGCCAGCGCCCTTGGCCCCGCGTCTGCAGAAGAATTGGTCGAACTGGGCCGCTTTGCGGCGTTGACCCTGTCTGAACAGGGAGACCCCGCAACTGCCCAGATTCTGTCCGACCTGAAGCAGGTTCCGCCGGCTGATGCTGCCAGCGTCAGTGCCTGGCAGGCGCTGATCCAGTTACTGCTCACCGGCAGCGGTACACTACGAAAAAGTGTCGATAAACGGAGTGGCTTTCCGGCTGACAAGACGGAACCGGCAGCGACCATGAAGCGTCGCATGCTCGATCTGCTCGCCGCCTTGCGTGAACAGCCTGGTCTGGAGCCCCGGCTGGTTGCCCTACGGGGTTTGCCGGAAGGGGTCTACCGGGATGAGCAGTGGTTGATCCTTGATGCCCTGATTCAACTGCTGCCACAGGCAGTCATGTCTCTGCAGGAGGTCTTCCGGCGGCGGGGCGAGGTCGATTTTATTGAGGTTGCCGCCGCCGCCCGTCTTGCTCTCGGTGCCATCGATGCACCGGAAGAGCTCCTGTTGCAACTCGACAGTCGTCTGCGCCACATCCTGATTGATGAATTTCAGGACACCTCTTACGGACAGTACGATTTGCTGCAACGCCTGACGTCCGGTTGGGAGAGGGGGGATGGCCGCACCCTGTTTGTGGTCGGTGATCCGATGCAGTCGATCTATCGCTTTCGTGAAGCCGAAGTCGGCCTTTATCTGCGGGCCCGCGCCATCGGCCTGCCCAATGTCACTTTGACGTCGCTGGTGTTAAGTGCCAATTTCCGCTCACAGCAGGGGCTGATCGACTGGTTCAATCAGTCCTTTGCCGGTCTGTTCCCCGTGCAGGAAGATGCGGTCCGTGGCGCCGTCCCCTACACACCGGCCGGAGCGGTCCTTGCCCCTTCGTTGCAACCGGCGGTGCAGATCCAGGGTTTTGCCGCCCGGGACGATACCGCTGAGGCGGAGGCGATCCTGGCGGCCATTCACACGGCCCGTCGTCACGACCCCGACGGAACCGTGGCGATTCTGGTCCGGGCCCGTAGCCATGCCAAGGCGATTATCGCCACGCTCAAGCGTGCCGGACTGCCGTTCCAGTCACAGGAGATTGATCTGCTCGCTGAGCGGCCCGTGGTCCAGGACCTCCGTGCTCTGACCCGCGCCCTGTTGCAGGTCGCCGATCGGGTCTGCTGGCTGGCGCTGTTGCGCGCCCCCTGGTGCGGCCTCGAACTGGCCGATTTACTGATTCTGTGTGAGCAGGCCGGCCTGACAGCACCGCTCTGGTCGGTCCTTTCTCGGGATGAACGGCAACCGGTCCTGTTCGGCCTCAGCGATGAGGGACAGACCCGTCTTGATCGGATCGTTCCGGCTCTCGAACGGGGTCTGCGTCGGCGCGGCGAATTGCCGCTGCGTCATCTGGTCGAGTCGGTCTGGATCGAGCTCGGAGGCCCGGCCTGTACCGACGCCATGGGATTGTCGGACGCCCGGCGCTTTTTTGACCTGCTGGCTGAGTTGGACGATGGTGGCGACCTGGTCTATCTCGATCAGCTTGATGAGCGCTTGGCCACTCTTTATGCCGGACCCGATCCGGCGGCTGATGGCCGACTACAGCTGATGACCATTCATAAGGCGAAAGGACTGGAGTTTGATCGGGTGATCCTCCCCGGCCTCGGGCGGGGTGTGCGCCGTGGTGATCGGACTTTGTTGCGCTGGCTCGAACACCCTGACTATGAACTGCTGCTGGCGCCGGTCCCGGCAAGTGATGGCAGCGACGAAGGCGCGACCTATAAAGCCATCGGCCGCCTGCAGCAGGAGAGGGACGATTTTGAACTGCTGCGCCTGTTTTACGTCGCCGCAACCCGCGCCCGCCAGCAGCTGCTGCTGTTCGGTCACGCCACCGCTGGCGGGGATGATACTCCGACGCCAGAGGCCGGTTCGTTGCTGGCCGCGGCCTGGCCGGCGCTGGATGAGGTGTTCACCACCGCGGTTCGTGCCACAGAGCCTCAGCCCGCCGAAACCAACCCTTTTGTCTCTTCAACGTTGCTCCGTCTCCCTCTGGATTGGAATCGGCCTGAACTGCCCCACTGGGGACTTGCTGCTAGCAGTGACCCTCTCCGGGCGTCAGACGCCGCCGGTTTGGAGTTGGAGCGCACGGCACTGCTCCCCGGCCCGGCGCGACTCGTCGGTATCGTTGTTCACATGTGGCTGGAGTTGATCGTTCGTAACGGGGTTAATCATTGGACCCCGGAACGGATTTCCGCAGTTGCACCGCAACTACGGGCACAACTGGCGGTAGCCGGGGTCGCAGCTGGCCGCCTTGATGATGCCCTGCAACAGGTGCAAGGCTGCCTGTGTCAGGCGTTGACCTCAAACAGGGGGCAATGGTTATTGGCTCCGCATGCAGAAGGGGCGGCGGAATATGCCCTGCATGGCATCATTGATGGCGAGATCGTCCATGCAGTTATCGACCGGACTTTCGTTGATCAGGGTGAGCGCTGGGCCATAGACTACAAAACCTCCGCACCGGCCAATGACGAACCCCTCGATCTCTTCCTGCAACGGGAAGCCGATCGTTACCGCCCTCAGCTGACTCTCTACCGTCGACTGCTCCAGGCACTTGATACGGATCGCCCGGTACGTGGCGGTCTCTTTTTCCCCGTTATTGATGGCTGGGTAGAGATTGATTGAAGATTGATTGCAAAGTCTGATAAAAGAGTTTTATGAGAGATTTTCAGATTGTAAAACGGATGAGATTTGTTCAGGTAAATGCTTGGAAATAAATACTTTGTTAAGTCATGCATAAAGCAGTGAGCCGCCTTTGGCTAAGCCGCTGCAGTCAGGTCTGCTCCCATTGGTGCCCTACGGCATTTTTAAGATAAACACCCCCACCTCTGATTAAATGCAAACCTGATTCCTCCCTCCGTCCTTCGCCCGGTACAGCGCCTTGTCGGCGGCTTTCATGACCTCTTCAGGGGTTTTGCCTGCCGCACCGGACTCGGCGACACCGATGCTGACTGTCACTTTCAGGGCGGTGCCGGTGTCGGTTTTGCGTGGTACTTTCGGCTTTTTCTTCGGCCGGGATTTTTGGCGGATCATAAACGGTTTGTCGGCGATCGCTTTGCGCAGTTCCTCGAGATGTAATTGGCTGGCTGTGCGGTCTGATCTGTTAAAGACGACACAGAACTCTTCCCCGCCGTAACGATACGTGCGTCCTCCTCCACCGCAGCAGCGCAGGCGTTGTGCAACCATGCGCAAAACCTGATCACCGACATCGTGGCCATAGCGGTCGTTGAGTTTTTTGAAGAAATCGATATCGATCATGGCAATGCTGTAACGGTTGCCAAGGCGACGGAAGTGCTCCATCAGGGCGCGGCGTCCCGGCAGGCCGGTCAACTCATCGCGGTAGGCGAGGGTGTAGGACATCTCGATCAGGGCAACGCATAACGTCAGGGCGGCCCCGGCACGCAGCAGGGTTGTTGTCAACCCGATGGGCAGGAACCCGGCAGCGAGACACGCGCTCAGGGCCCAGATCAGACTCCCTTCCACCGGGGTTGGCGAGCGCAGGAAACGCCCGATCTGGATCAGGACTGCGACGATGCCGAGTAACAGCGCCGCATGCGGGCCGGTGCTGATCACCGGGAGCGGTGACCAGTGCAGGACGGGCATTAACCAGAGGCCGATCGGCGCGGCAAACGCGCTGGCGATGACCGACTGTAGCCCGGGTAGGGCGAGCAGTAACGCACCGCGCATCGTGTGCATGCCCCGTTCAATCAGCCCGGAGACCAACAACAGATTGCCGGCAAGCAGCAGAGTGGTCAGCGGTCGCTGAGTGCCTGGGAGGTGGCGGTCGGCCAGATCGGTGAAGACCAGCAATAGCAGGGTGTAGACGATACGACTGCGGTCGAAACGCCAGGCAAGGGCTGCCGTACCAATCACAATGCCGGCTGCAGCCATATCGACCGTAAAATGGGTCAGGTACGTGGCCAGAGGGGTCGCGATCAATACGGCCAGGACGATGACGGTCAGTCCGCCAGGCAGAAAGGCGTTTAAAAAAAGCTGCACAAGGGATCTCAGCGTGGTGATGAAGACGGACGGCAGGGGAGGTCGATCTCAATCACCGCTCCGCGTCGTTCAATAAGGATATTGCTTTCATTGATTGTCGGCAGGTAGTTGGTCCCGGTGCAGCGGACTTCGTAGCGGCCGTTGTAGTCGAGGCCGGGGATGAAGGCAGGGACAATGTAATCGATCTTGTCGACGGTACAGACGATTTCACCGGTCAGCGCCGGCTCGTCGCTGCCGCGAACCCCATCGCCATTCTTATCGATGAAGGCGTCGAGAACCAAGGTGCCGTGCTCCGTCGGTGGCGCCGGTGTGCTGCCAAAGACCAGATCGAGAATGGTCTCGCGGTTCCCGACATCCTGGCGGATATCCAGCTGCTCCGTCTGTCCCGTTGCCTGCGACGCTGGCGTCTCGGCAGCAAATGTGGTTGTGGCGAGGAACAATGGGGTCAGCAGGAGAAGGAGTCGGATCGTTTTCATGGTCGGCATTATAAACATAACGGATTGGAAAATGAAATGGATTCTCGTGTTTGGTGACCGGATAAGTGTGTGGGCTAGAGTCGTTATAACCACGGGAACGGCAAGGTCGGATTCCGTCTGTTGTTCCATCCCTTGTGTTTTGTCATCATTGGGTGTGGGGAAAAGAATGGAGACTGCAACCAGCTTGACCTCCCAATTAAAAGAGGGGAGCCCTGCGGCTCCCCTCCATGGTTTTTATATAAGTGGAGGGCTTTTACTTGCCTTCCGCCTCCTGACAATCGACCACCGCAACAGCTGCCATATTGACGATATCGGCGACATCGTCACCGCGCTGCAGTACGTGGACCGGTTTTTTCATCCCCATCAGGATCGGACCGACCGTATCGGCGCCGCCGAGTTTGTGCAGCAGCTTGTAGCTGATGTTGCCCGACTGCAGGTCGGGGAAAATAAAGCAGTTGGCATTCCCTTTAAGGGTGGAGAACGGATATTGCTTCTCGATCAGATCCGGGTCGAGGGCGACGTTCGCCTGGATTTCACCGTCAACAATCAAGGTAGGACAGCGTTCCTTGACCATGGCGGTGGCACGACGCACCTTGATGGTCAGTGGATGGTCGGCACTGCCAAAGTTGGAGAAGGAGAGCATGGCCACTCTCGGTTCGATGTCGAAGTGACGGGCGCGCTCGGCCGTAAGAATCGCTGTTTCAGCCAGTTCTTCAGCCGTCGGCTCGATGGTGACCGTGGTGTCGGCGAAGAAGGTGACCTCTTTCTTGGTCACCATCATGTAGGCACCGTGGACGCGGGAGAGGCCATCCTTTTTGCCGATGATCTCCAGCGCCGGTCGGATGGTCTCCGGATAGTGATGATTAATACCGGAGAGCAGGGCATCGCCGTCACCGGCGTTAACCATCATTGCTCCGTAGTAATTACGGCTTTTGCGGATCAGGCGCTTGGCTTCGGCTAACGTGACCCCTTTACGCTGGCGGAGTTTGAAAATCGCCTCGGTGTATTCCTCGGTTTTCTCACTGTTGACCGGATCGATGATGGTCATTGCCATCAAGTCGACGTTGAGTTCCCTGGCCCGGGTCTCGATCTCCTCCCGATCGCCGAGAAGAATCGGATGGGCGATCCCTTCTTCGACCAGGATATGAGCGGCGCGCAGGATCTTGTCTTCTTCCCCTTCCGGGAACACCACCCGCTTCGGGTTGGCCTTGGCTTTGTTGATCAGGGTCCGCATAACCTCTTTCGAGCGTCCCTGCAACGCCTCGAGTTGCTCAATGTACTTGGCCATATCCTTGATCGGTCGCCGGGCAACTCCGGAATCCATCGCTGCCTTGGCGACAGCCGGAGCGACGTGCAGCAACACGCGCGGATCGAACGGTTTCGGGATCAGGTATTCACGGCCAAACTTGATGCTTTCGCCGCCATAGGCCTTGCGCACCGAGTCAGGGACATCCTCTTTGGCCAGGGCAGCCAACGCTTTGACCGCCGCCAGTTTCATCTCGTCGTTGATGGCACTGGCATGGACATCCAGCGCACCACGGAACAGAAACGGGAAGCAGAGGACGTTGTTGACCTGATTGTTGTAGTCGGAGCGGCCGGTGCCGATGATGACGTCGTCGCGAACCGCTTTAGCCTCGGGTGGGGTGATCTCCGGGTCGGGGTTGGCCATGGCGAAGACGATCGGGTCCTTGGCCATGGTCTTGAGCATTTCCGGGGTGACGGCGCCTTTGGCCGAAACGCCGAAGAAGATGTCGGCGTCGACCATGGCGTCCTCAAGGGTGCGGGCATCGGTCTCAGCGGCAAGGCGTTCCTTGTACTCGTTCATCCCTTCGGTGCGGCCTTTGTAAATGACCCCCTTGGTGTCACAGAGGATGACATTGTTTTTGTCGATCCCCATGGTGATGGCGAGGTTGGCGCAAGCAATACCGGCCGCACCGGCACCGTTAACGACAATTTTCGCGTTCTCGACTTTTTTGCCGACGACTTCCAGCGCATTGAGCATGCCGGCGGCCGAGATGATCGCCGTGCCGTGCTGGTCGTCGTGGAAGACCGGGATGTTCATGATCTTTTTCAGCTCTTCCTCGATATAGAAGCACTCAGGCCCCTTGATGTCCTCGAGGTTGATGCCGCCAAAAGTCGGTTCGAGCAGTTTGACCGTGCGGATAATTTCGTCGGAATCCTTGGTGTTGAGCTCAATGTCAAAGACGTCAACATCTGCAAAGCGCTTGAACAGAACCCCTTTGCCTTCCATGACCGGCTTACCGGCCAGAGCGCCGATGTCGCCCAGGCCAAGAACGGCCGTGCCGTTGGAGACTACCGCAACCAGATTCCCCTTTGCGGTGTACTCGTAGGCCATGTCCGGATTTTTTTCGATTTCAAGGCAGGGTTCTGCGACACCCGGGCTGTAAGCCAAGGAGAGATCGCGGCTGGTGGCACAAGGTTTGGTGGTGATAACTTCGATTTTGCCCTTGCGACCTGAACTGTGGTAATCAAGTGCGTCCTGGCGTTTGTTGGACATGAAGTGAGACCTCCGTCTTCGTGTGGGCCGTAATCCGACGTTACTTACGTGATCAATGTCGGGGCCAGTGTGAGATACCTGAGAATTAAGCCATGATGAAAAATTTTATTAAAATTAAAGATGCAAACTAGCGAATGCATCATTCACTGTCAAGGCATTTCGTGAATTCTAAGTGAAATCCGCTGTATTGCAATGGAAAAGATGGCGATTTACTCTGAACAGAACAGTTCAGGCGGCAATCCAATTGACAGGTGTGCAGGTCGGCAGTAAAACCTTAGGGTAGAATGAGCACATCCTGAAATGGAGACTTTGAACACGTGTCCAACGAGTTAATTCGCATCGGTGTTGTTGGTGATACTCATTTTGAGCGTCTGGACGACGGACTCGATTTCTTTTCCGGCCTGTTCGCCGGTGTCTTTGCCGATGTCGATCTGGTGCTGCATACCGGAGATATTGTCCATCCCGATTTACTGACCGCGGTGACCGCTCGGCCGATCCTGGCGGTGCGCGGTAATTGTGATGCGGCTGCCGACACCTTGCCGAGCCAGCGTATTGTCGAGCGTGCCGGTTATCGCCTTGGACTGATCCACGGCTGGGGTGGGACAGCCGATCTTGAGCACCGGGTCCTGAACGCCTTCGGGCATGAACCTTTATCAGCCGTGATTTATGGCCACAGTCACTTCCCGGTATGCCGCCGCGAGAGGAATCTGTTGCTGGTTAACCCCGGCAGCCCGACGGACCGTCGACAGGCACCGTTTCATTCGGTTGCGCTGCTCAGTCTTGGTCGTCGGCTTTCGGGGCAGATTGTCAATCTCGACACCTGGTCACGCAACAAAAATTGACTGCACGTCAAAAAAGGGGGAGCATGCAACCATTATGGGCGCCCTGGCGCATGGAATACATCACCGCCGACAAAGACAACACTGCGCAGTGCGTCTTTTGCGTCGCATCGACACCGGAACAAGACCGGGAGCGACAGATTCTTTACCGGGGCGCGCATGCCTTCGTCGTCATGAATCGCTATCCGTATGCCAACGGCCATCTGCTGGTCGTCCCTTATCGCCATCTTGCCGATCTGCCCGAACTGACCGCTCCTGAACGTGGCGAGCTGTTCGATCTGGTTTGTCTGGCCCAACAGGTTCTGAAGGAGACCATGGCACCGCAAGGGTTCAATATGGGGCTGAACCTTGGCGTTGCCGCCGGAGCCGGGATTGCCGCTCATCTGCACTGGCACATTGTGCCGCGCTGGCAGGGGGATACCAATTTCATGCCGGTGGTTGGTGAGTTACGGGTGATTCCGCAACATCTGCACCGTACCTATGAGCTGCTCGCCGCGGCGTTTGCCGGGAGGTCATTATGTTAGTATTTCGTCGATTCCTGTCCTTGCTTGTTCTCGTACTTCTGTTTGTTTTTTGTGTGTTCAATACCCAGCCGGTTGTGCTGCGTTTTCCGGGTTGGGAAGGGCCGCAACTGCCACTGTTTCTGCCTCTGTTGACGGCGTTTTTCGCCGGTGTTCTGCTCGCCCTGCTTGGTCAGTCGCTGCGCAGTGTCGGGCGCAAGCTGCAGCCGCGCAAACCCCAGACCCCGCCACCGGAGGAGAAGACTCCGTCCGTTGCTGATCAATCCCATGGAGATGAAATCTGATGCTGGAGCTTTTGCTTAAAGGTGGGGTTTTGATGTACCCCATCCTGTTCTGTTCAGTACTCGCCCTGGCCATTTTCCTTGAGCGCGTCTGGTTTTATGCCCGTTTTGTCCGCGGCAACCGCGGCTTACTGGATGACCTCGAGCCGCTGCTGGCCGGACAACGGTTCGATGAAGCGGCCATCGTCTGCCAGAGGGTCGGCAACCCACTGGCCAGAGTCTGTATCGCTGCCTTGCGCCTGGCCGGGCGGCCGCGGATCCAGATCAAGGCGGTGGTCGAGGAGACCGGTGGTCGGGAAGTGGCGCCGCTGGAACGTTATCTCGGACTGCTTGGCACCACCGCCACCATCTCACCACTACTCGGTCTGCTCGGTACCGTCCTCGGCATGATCCGCGCGTTTAACGTGCTTGCCGTACAGGGGACCGGTACGCCGGCGACCCTCGGTGGCGGCATCTCTGAAGCGCTGATCACCACCGCCGCCGGCCTCTCTGTCGCCATACCGACCCTGCTGCTGCACAAATACCTGACCAGTCGCGTCGACCGTATCGCCCTCGATCTCGAAGAGAAGGCGCTGCGGGTTGTCGACCTGATCGGAGAGTGACATGCTGTTTCGTCGCAAACGCCGGGAGGAACTGCGCGTCGATCTGACCGCCATGATCGATGTGGTCTTCCTGTTGTTGATCTTCTTCATGATCTCCACCACCTTTATCGATGCGCCTGGTCTGGCTGTTCGTTTGCCGGAGGCGAGCACGACGGTCTCCCGCGATGAAGAGAAATCGGTCCGTATCTACCTGACCAGGGATGGGGAGATCTCCATCGATGATGCCAAAGTCAGTATGGCTGAGCTGACCGCGCGTTTGAATGCCTACGGCAGTCGCGCTCTTGAGATGACTTTTTTGTTGAATGCCGATACCGATGCCCGACATGGTCAGGTGGTGGAGCTGATGGACGCGGCCAAAGTCGCCGGTTTTGGCAAACTGGCTATCGCTACCGAGGAGAAAAGAACCCCTTGACCCCTCCTGTTGCTCTCGGTATCGATCTTGGCGGCACCAACTGTCGCGGCGGTCTGGTCGACGGCGACGGCCATCTGCGGCTGCGTGCCGAAATGTCGACCGATGCATCAAACAATTTCCTGCCTCGCTTCGAGTCTTTCTGCTATCAGTTGATCAATCAGGCCGGCGCAGCTGACTTAGCGGTCAGCCATATCGGCGTTGGCGTGCCGGGCGTCGTCGATGGTCACGGTCGCGTCCTGAACGCGCCGAATCTGCCGGCACTGCACGGCGTCGAACTGGCACATCTTCTGCGCGAACGATTCGGGCTGCCGGTGCAGGTCGGTAACGACGTCGATGCCATTACCGCCGGAGAGGCGCGCTGCGGTGCCGGTCGTCATTCTGCTGATTTTTTGGTGATCGCCCTTGGCACCGGCGTCGGGGGCGGGTTGCTGTTGCAACGCCGGGTCTGGCGCGGTCCGGTTGCTTCGACCGTCGAGATCGGTCATGTGATTGTCGAGCCCGATGGCCGTCTCTGCGGTTGTGGTCACCGCGGCTGTCTTGAGGCCTACGCCTCCGGTCCCGGTCTGGTGCACAGTGTCGAGCTGGCCGGTCTGCGCGGTGAAATCGGTTGCTTGTCGCTATCAGCCGGAATCACCGGCCCGATGGTCGCCTCTGCCGCGCAGCATGGCGATGTGGTCGCCCGCGTCGCATTTGCCGAAGCCGGTCGCCATCTCGGTACCGTCATTGCCGGTGTCATCAATCTGCTCGGTTTGAAAACCGTCATCTTTGCCGGTTCGGGAGCGACCAATCTCGATCTGCTGCGACCGACTCTCGAACACACCTGCCGTGATGCCCTGTTCCCCGGCACACCACTGCCTGAACTGGTCGCCGCCGAGCTCGGAGCCGACGCCGGCATCATCGGTGCGGCTTTGGGGGCGTTTGGTGATGACGGGTTTTTATAAGCTTTTCACCATGATACGAAGAACACGAAGGAAATCTTTTTCAGGCAAATTCAGGAAGAGGTGTTTAACCGGGATTGACTGGATCTTGCAAACTCGCGCCTGAAGCCTGAAGCCTGATCTTCGTGTCCATCGTGGTAAGATGATTTTGTGAATGACGACAACAAAGAGGGAGTAACGATGTCTAAAACGATTGCAATTCTGACCGGTGGTGGCGATTGTCCCGGCCTTAATGCGGTGATCCGTGGTGTGGTGCGCAGTGCCATCCTCCAGCATAGTTGGCGTGTCATCGGCATCCGTGACGGATTTGACGGCCTGGTCACTGGTCCGGACACGGTTGAGCTTGATCTCAAAGCTGTGCGCGGTATTCTGCCGCGCGGCGGAACTATTCTTGGCACCAGCAATCGTGGCAATCCCTTTGCCTACCCGATCACCCGCGACGGCGTGGTGTCGTTGGAAGATGTCTCCGGGCGGGTGCTGGAGAATTTCAGGCAGCTGGGTGCCGATGCCCTGATTGTGGTCGGTGGCGACGGCAGCCTGAAAATTGCCGGCCAGTTGGGGCAACTCGGTATGCCGGTGGTCGGCGTCCCCAAAACCATCGATAACGATCTCTCCAGTACCGATGTCACCTTCGGCTTCAGCACTGCGGTTGAAATTGTCACCGAAGCCCTTGATCGCCTGCACTCGACGGCGGAGAGCCATCACCGGGTCATGGTGGTCGAGGTGATGGGGCGCGATGCGGGCTGGATCGCTCTGCACGCTGGAATCGCCGGTTCTGCAGACGTGATCCTGATTCCGGAGATTCCGTTTCGGGTCGAAGAGATCTGCGGTGCTATCCGGCGACGGCGCGAAGCCGGGAGCCGGTTTTCTATCGTCGTTGTCGCCGAAGGGGCGAAGCCGGCCGGCGGAGAGAAGGTGGTTCAGCTCGATGCGCAGGCGAATCTCGGGGTTGAACGTCTTGGTGGTATTGCTCATTCCCTGGCGCGACAGATTGAACTGTGCAGTGGTATGGAGGTGCGCGTCGTCGTATTAGGTCACGTCCAGCGTGGCGGCACTCCGTGTGCTTTTGACCGGATTCTCAGTACCCGTTTCGGGGTTAAAGCGGTCGATTTAGTCGTGTCCGGGTGCTTCAACCAGATGGTCGCCTTAAGGGGCAGGTCACTGGTTGCCGTCGATATCGCTGAAGCGGTGGGTCAACTCAATCTGGTCGATCCCGAAGGCGATCTGGTTCGTACCGCCGAGGCCGTCGGGATCATGCTCGGTCGCCAGAAAACCCTTGACGCTAACGACTTGAAATAATAATGTGTTAGGAGTTTCTTGCAGTTATTCTGGCGATTTTCGCCAGGTGTTTTCGGGCAAGACATTCTAAGGCAATTTATGGAAAAACCGTCCGGAATCGTTATCTCGCGTCTACGCAGCTTCTCCCTTGAGTCAGTTCGTAGTGAGTGGACCTTTGCTGTTGTCGGTATTGCTCTGGGTGTTGCGGCACCGATCGGCTGGCAGCTGCTGCGCCAACTATTTTACTCCGACCCGAGTCTCGGCTTTTTTGCTGAAATTTATGCCAATCTGTTCGGGAGCAGCCAGGCCTTCGCTCTGTTTCTTTATATGGGGGTCGGGACCTCCTTTGTCCTCGGCACCTGTGGCCGCCTGATCGGTCGCGGTATTATCAAGATGCATGAGCGGGCAGAGAAACTCGACCGACTCAACTTCGAAATTGCCGTTCAGAAAGAGAAATTTGAGCAACGCTTCCAGACGCTTAATAACAACCTGAAAAATTTCCATTCCATCAACACCCATATCCAGAAATCCCTCGATATCAAAGAGGTCCTGCATCTGGCCGCTGATGGCCTGCACGATATTCTCGGTTATGACCGGGTCAACGTGCTGATGGTCAATCCAGAGAAGAAATGCCTCGAATTTGTCGCCAGTCGTGGCGGCAGTGAAGAAATTACCAGCTCGATTACACTCCCCCTCGACCACCGGGCTGGAGCACTCTTCAAGGCGATTGAAGGCAACCGCCTGCTGATGGTTGAAGACATCACCCGCCTGCCGAAAGAGTTTCACCTGCAGCCCCCCTGTGACACCATTCGTCAGCTACGGTCGAAGAATTTTATTATTTGCCCGATTTCGGTGCATGACGAAGTGATTGGTCTGTTCGGGGTCGACAATAAACTGCGGCGCATGCCGATGACCGACACCGATGTCGACACGGTCAAGCTGTTTGCGGTCCAGGTTGCCTCGACCATCGTCAAGATCAACCTGTTGCGGGCGGCGGAAAATCTCACCGATGAGCTTGAAGAGACCTTCAGCGAACTGCTCGGGTTCCGCAGCGAGCACAACGCCGTCGAAGAGCATCTGCGCCAGGCAACCCTCTCTACAGCGCAATCGATTACCGAAATTGCCCGTGGGGCCGAGATTATTCAAGGGGCGGTCGACAGCACGCGTTCCTCCTCCAGTCAGATTTCGGTCAGCATCAAGGAGATCTCGGGCAATCTCAATCAGCTTAGTGATTTCATGAGCTCGACCGTTGCGTCGATGACTGAAATCTCCAGCACCATCAGATCGGTGGAGGAGAACAGCCAGCGCTCACATGACATGGCTGAGGTGGTCCGACAACAGGCCGAAGACGGTTTTGACGCGGTTATTGACAATCTGACCGGGCTCCAGGGAATCTCCTCTTCCGTCGATGAGACGGCGGCGGTGATCGGCCGTCTGGCAGAAAAGAGTGAAGAGATCGGCCATATTACCGAGGTCATCACCGAGATCACGCAAAAGACCAACCTGCTTGCACTTAATGCGGCCATTATTGCGGCACAGGCCGGTGAACATGGCCTGGCGTTCGGCGTCGTCGCCGAGGAGGTCCGTGCCCTGGCGCGCGAGGCGGCTGATTCGACCGGCGCCATCGGCCAGATTATCAACCAGATTCAGGGCTTTACTCGCGAATCGGTCAGCCATGTCACCCAGACCAAACGTCTGGTCGCGTCCGGTATCACCCTGGGTGAAACGGTGGAGTCATCACTACAGCAGATTCAGACCAGCTCGCAGACGGCTATGGATATGACCCAGGAGATCCGCCGATCAACCCGTGAGGTTGCGCATGCGGTCGATTCGGTCAGCCAGTCGGTGGAGAGCCTCGGCGACCTATCGTCCAAGATCACCTCTTCCTCGCGTGAACAGGCTCAGGGGATTCAGAGTATTGTCCGGTCCATCGAGAATGTTGTTGCCATGTCCGATGAAATGGCCAGCGCGACCGAGAACCAGAAAGCCAAGATGCGTGAAATCGACGAAGCGGTGCAGAGCGTCCGCGAGATGGCGCAGCGGATCTTCTTCGAAATCGAAGCACGGCAAAACGGCAGCCGCGAAGTGATTGAGAAGCTGGAGCAGCTCAAGCGCGAAAGCGCCCTATAGGTCGGCTTATCCGGTACTTCGAAACAGCTAAAATCAAGGGCGCTTCGTTTCGCGGAGTGCCCTGTTTACTTGGTGACTTAATGAACAAGCAAAGCTTGCTACCACAACTTCTGACGCTGCTGGCTGACTATCAGGCGTTGCTCCAGCAGGTCGATGCCTGGTTCGATCGCTGTCTGGTTGCGGTCGGGCCACAGCAGATTCGTTGCCGACGCGGCTGCAGCGAATGCTGCCGAGGGTTGTTCGATATCTCGGTGCTTGATGCGGCGCTGCTGCAGCAGGGGGTGGCACAGCTACCGTTAGAGGTGCAGGGCAGGGTGCGACAGCAGAGCCGTTCGCGCCTGACGGAATTGCAGGAGCGGTGGCCGACACTGAACCATCCCTGGTTGCTCAACAGCCTGCCGGACGAGGGCTGGACCGAGATGCCGGAAGATGACGCCACCCCCTGTCCGCTGCTCGGCGCTGACGGTGCCTGCATGGTCTATGCTTATCGACCCATGACCTGTCGTCTCCACGGGCTGCCGAATATCGATCTGTCCGGCGAGAGCTTCTCCGATGACTTTTGCAGCCACAACTTTGTCGGCGTCGATCCGCTGCTGCTGCCGGAGCTGCGCTGGGAGTTCCGGCGCACCTTTGCTGACGAGAACAATTTTCTGCACATGTTTACCACCATCCTTTGTGGCCGGCCCCTGCGCGAGCTCGACACCTTCATTCCGACCGGGTTGCTCATCGACTTCGACAACGGTCACTGGGAAGCGGCGACACAAGGTCTGCGCTGACGATTTTGCCTTTTCATCGCGGCTCTTTCATGATAGAAGGGCCGCATCTCTTTCACTCTATTCAACACAAAAAGGAAGCAAAGACCATGGCCCAGGCAGCAAAAGGCGACCGGGTGCGGATTCATTTTACCGGCACCCTTGAAGATGGCACAGTGTTCGATACGACACTCGAAACCGGCGGTTGCAGTGACGACGCCTGCAGTGACGACGCCTGCAGCGATGATGCTTGTGGTTGTGGTGAGACCGGCCCGATGGAGCTGTTGCTCGGCAACGGCGATTTCTTTCCGCAGGTGGAAGAGGCCGTGATCGGTATGGCTCCCGGCGACAAGAAGACCCTGGTCATCCCCTGTGATGAGGCGTTCGGTGATTACGATGAGGAGCGCGTCTTCTCCATCGCCCGCAATGAGTTCCCCTCCGACCTCAACCCCGATATCGACCAGAATCTTGAACTGATCGGCGAAGATGGCGAGTCGATGATCGTCACCGTGCTCGAAGTTGAAGATGACGCGGTCGTCCTCGACGCCAACCACCCCCTGGCCGGTGAGGATCTGAGCTTCGAAATCGAACTGGTTGAGATTCTCTAGATCCGTCGATACGGTTTTGATAGCCGAAAGCGGGGAGACGATATGTCTCCCCGCTTTTTTTGTACAACACAACCTATGACGCTTTTCTCGTCAACCTTTTCATAAATCGTCCGTCTACCCCTTGCAGGCAGATTGGTTCGGGCTTATGCTGAACCCCGTTGTCCTGATATTTTTTACCCGGTTAGGGTTGTTGTTATTATTGCTGGCACTGCACACGGGTGCCGAGGCTTTACCCTGATGAACTGTCCCGTCCTGTTGCTTGCTTGTGCCTTCTGGTTGACCCTGCTGCCGCAATCCGTCACTGCCGCCGAACCGTTACGACTGACGTTGCCGGCAGCGGTCAATCTGGCTTTGTCTGACAATCCGGCCATGCTTCTGGCCCGCAACCAGCAGGAGTCGGCTCAGGTTTCGGTCCGCTCCGCCCGAGGTACTTTCCTCCCCGATCTCAAAGCCAGCGCCGGGGCCAGTACACGCTACAGCCAGCAACCGCCGCCGTTCGATGATGTCGATTCCCGTTCCATGAACCTCGGAATCTCCTCAAGCCTCAACCTGTTTAACGGCTTTGCCGACAGCGCCGGCCTCGACAGCGCCCGTCGTCAGCTCGATGCCGTCAGTGCCGGTCTGTTACGGCAACAGCAGACCACCGCCTACGACGTCGCCGTCGCCTACATTGTCGTCCTCGGTGCCCGTGAGCTGGTCACCGTCGCCGAAGAGAGTCTGGCCCGTGAGGTCGCCCTGCTGAACCAGGTCGAAGCGTTCTACCAGGCCGGGGTGCGGTCAGTGACCGATTTTTACCAGCAGCAGGCCGCAAAGGCTCAAGCCGAGCTCGACCTGCTCGATGCACAACGCAACCTCGAAGTGGTGCAGCTCAAGCTGGTGCAGAGTCTCGGCCAGCTACCGCCTTTTGCCGTCGATCCCCAGCCGGTCGACACCCAGATTCTGGTCGATGCCCTCCAGGGGCTGGAGCCGACCACCGCTTTGAACATGGCCCTGAAGTTGCGCCCCGATCTGATCGCGCAAAACTGGCAGGTCGAAGCGGCGCGGGAAGCGATTCAGCAGAGTCGCGCCGGCAACCTGCCGCGTCTCGATCTGACCGCGGCCGCCAACACCGGCTACAGCTCGCTCAACAGCGGTCGTGATGTCGGTTCGCAGCTCAGCCGCGATCAGGGCGAAGCCTCCCTGGGCCTGACCTTGAGCGTACCACTGTTCGACCGCAGTCAGACCAGCAGTAACGTCGCCCAGGCGCAGATTGCCGAACGTAACGCCAGTGTCGAAGTCCAGCGTCTTCAACAGCAGATCGGGGTTGAAGTCGGTCAGGCGCTGGCCGATTACCATCATGCCGAACTCAAAATGACAGTCTCCCGGACCAAACTTGAAGCCGCCCGGCAGGCGCTGGAGGCATCCGAAGCCCGTTATCGGGCCGGAGCCTCGAGCTGGGTTGATCGCACCGCGGCACGGGCCACCTTTGTCAGCGCTCAGGGCGACGAAGTGCGGGCCCGTTACGCCCTGCTGCAACAAGGCCTCGCCGTCGGTTACGCCCGTGGTGATCTGGACACTTTGCTGACCCGGTTCAACCCGGCTTAAGGATCAATGATGAAACGTTCCCGTTTGCTCTGGACCAGCGCCGCAGTGCTGCTGTTAATCGCCATCGGCTTTATCGTCCTGCTGCTCAATAGCGATTCTGATCCGCTGCCTCCCACCTATAAAAGTGCCGAAGTGCGCCGTGGCCTGTTTGAACGCACGGTGTCGAGCACCGGCACTCTGGCGGCGGTGGAGACCATCACCGTCGGCACCGAGGTCTCCGGCACCATCGACCGGATCATGGTCGATTTCAATGATCAGGTGACCAAAGGGCAGGTGCTGGCGACGCTCAAACCCGACCTGTTTGCAGCGGCGGTGGCCGAATCGCAGGCCTCCTTGTTGCGCGCCGAGGCCGACCTCGCCCAGTCCGAACGCGAGCTGGAACGCAATCAGCCCCTGTATGACAAAGGGTTTCTCACCGAGCAGGAGTTTCTGCCGCTGCGCTACAATGTCGATCGTGGCCGGGCGAGCGTCGCATCGGCGCGCGCCGCACTCTCCCGCTCGCAGACCAACCAGCGTAACGCCACCATCCGTTCGCCCATCGACGGCACCGTCATCCAGCGCAGCATCGACGCCGGTCAGACGGTGGCGGCGAGCCTCAATACGCCGGAGCTGTTTGTCATTGCCCGCGATCTTTCAAGAATGCAGATCGAGGCCGACGTCGATGAAACTGACATCGGCCAGATTCTCCCCGACCAGGCGGTCCGCTTCTCGGTTCAGAGTTACCCCGATCGCAGCTTCAACGGCATCGTCCGTCAGGTCCGTCTGCAGCCGCAGACCATCCAGAATGTCGTCACCTACACCGTCATCGTTGAGGCCGACAATACCGACGGTGTGCTGTTGCCGGGGATGACCGCTACCGTCGATTTTGTCGTCAATCATCTCGAGGCGGCCTTGCTTCTGCCGACCGCCGCTCTGCGCTTTAAACCGGCGGCGGAGACAGCAGAAGTGCCGACAAAACAAGCTGAACGGGCGAAGAAAGCGCCAGGCGATCAAGGTCGGACCGTGTATCAACTCCAGCCCGACGGCAACCTGCAGCCGTTGACGCTGACACTGATCGACAGCGACGGCCAGCTGGCGGCTATCGATGGTGCGGGGATAAAGGAAGGGATGTCGATTATCACCGGCATCGACCAGACCGCCACCGATGCCAAAAAGAGCTTCTCCCTGTTCGGCGCCATGCGCGGAAAGCGTAAATGATGAGCGCCGCCACGTTGGTGGTGCGCGATGTCACCAAGGTCTTCGACCTCGGCGCGGTGCAGGTCCATGCCCTGCGCGGCGTCTCGTTGCAGATCAAACAGGGTGAATTTGTCGCCATCATGGGGACCTCCGGCAGCGGCAAGTCGACCCTGATGAATATCCTCGGCTGTCTCGATCTGCCGACTGACGGCGATTACCTGCTCGAAGGGGTCGCCGTTGCCGAGCTTAACCGCAACGCCCTGGCCAACATCCGCAACGAAAAGATCGGCTTTGTCTTTCAGGGGTTCAATCTGCTGGCGCGGACCACGGCGCTGGAGAATGTCGAACTGCCGATGCTCTACGACCGCCGCCATCGCATCCTCGATCCGGCGGCAGCGGCCGAGGCGGCCCTGGTCCGGGTCGGGCTCGGCGATCGCCTTGATCATGTCCCCAACCAGCTCAGCGGCGGTCAGCAGCAGCGGGTCGCC
>DDWE01000074.1 GCA_002345625.1 Desulfuromonadaceae bacterium UBA2294
AAAATCAAAAAGGAGATCATCATGCACTTTGAAATGATCCATGTCTGCCTTCGTGTTCTTGACCTTCAAGCCTCGGAATCGTTTTACCAAAAAGCCTTTGGCTTTGAAATTGTCCGTCGCAAGGAGTTTCCCGGTGACTTTACTCTCAGCTTCATGGCGGCACCCGGCGCTCCATTTGAGCTGGAGTTGACCTGGAATGTCGGCCGCAGTGAACCCTACGAGCCAGGAACCGGTTTTTCCCATGTCGCAGTTGGTGTCGCCGACCTCGAAGCTGCCCATCAGCAGCACCTCACCCTGGGCCTTGAGCCCGGACCGCTGAAAGGCCTCCCTGGTTCCCCCCCGCATTTTTATTTTGTTACCGATCCTGATGGTTACAAGGTTGAAGTCGTCCGAGGTGGTCTGGCCTGAGATCCTGCCGTTCCCATGCTTCCCGTTTGGACGACAATCGTCCAGGCACCAGAGGGCATCAGCTAATCTCTTTACAAACGTCCGGTATGGCTATATATTTCCACGTTGGTCTCTAGCCATGGAAACGGCGTAAAAGAATGAATCAGAATCGAATTCGCAATTTCTCCATCATCGCCCATATTGACCACGGTAAATCGACTCTGGCGGACCGCTTGCTTGAAGCGACCGGTGCCCTCACGGATCGAGAGAAATCGGCCCAGTTTCTCGACAAAATGGAACTGGAGCGTGAACGCGGCATCACGATCAAAGCCCAATCCGTCCGCTTGACCTATCGGGCCGATGATGGGCAGGACTATATCCTTAATCTGATCGACACCCCGGGGCATGTTGACTTTAACTATGAAGTCAGTCGCTCCCTGTCGGCCTGCGAAGGTGCCCTGCTGGTTGTGGATGCCACCCAGGGGGTAGAGGCTCAAACGCTCGCTAATGTCTATCTCGCCATCGACCAGAACCTCGAAGTCTTTCCGGTCTTAAACAAGATCGATCTGCCAAGCGCCGACCCGGAGATGGTCAAAAGTGAAATCGAGGAGATCATCGGTCTCGATGCCAGTGATGCCGTTCTGGCCAGTGCCAAGGAGGGCATCGGGGTCCATGATATTCTCGAGCAGATTGTCCGTAAAATCCCGATGCCGACCGGTGACCCGACGGCGCCACTCAAAGCCTTGATCTTCGACTCCTGGTACGATTCCTATCAGGGTGTCATTGTTCTGGCCCGTGTTTTTGACGGAACCTTGCGCAAGGGCGATCGCATCCGCCTGATGGCCAACGGACGCTGCCACGAAGTCCTCAAAATTGGCGCATTTACACCACACCCGGTTGAACTTCCGGCATTGGCTTCGGGCGATGTCGGGTTTATTATCGCCGGGATAAAAACCGTACACGACGCCAAGGTCGGTGACACCATCACCCATGAACGCAACAGCGCCACCGTACCGCTGCCAGGCTTCAAGGTTGTCAAGCCGATGGTTTTCTCAGGCCTGTTCCCCATCGACACCGGCGACTACGACGCCCTGCGCGACGCCATGGAGAAACTGCGACTGAACGACTCGGCGTTCTCCTTTGAACCGGAGAATTCCGTCGCCCTGGGTTTTGGCTTCCGTTGCGGATTCCTCGGTCTGTTGCACATGGAGATCGTTCAGGAGCGTCTGGAGCGCGAATTCGGCATCGACCTGATCACCACGGCGCCAACCGTTGTCTATCGGGTGACGGACGTCAAAAGCAAAACATTTGAGGTCGACAGCGCCAACAAACTACCCGAAGTCCAGCACATCGAAACCATTGAAGAGCCGTTTATCCTGGCAACAATCCATGTCCCCAACGAGTTTGTCGGCGGCGTCCTTGCCCTGTGTGAAGAGAAGAGGGGGGTACAGCGGGAACTGCGCTACCTGACCTCGAACCGGGTTATGGTCATCTATGAACTGCCGCTCAATGAGATCGTACTCGACTTCTACGACCGATTGAAGACCTGCACCCGCGGTTATGGCTCACTCGATTACGAACATCTCGATTATAGACCGAGTGATCTGGTCCGCCTCAATGTCTTGATCAACGGTGATCTGGTCGATGCGCTGTCGCTGATCGTCCACCGTGAAAAATCGGTCTATCGCGGTCGCGATCTGGTCTCGAAAATGAAGGAATTCATTCCACGTCAACAGTACGAAGTTGCTATTCAGGCGGCTATTGGCGGCAAAGTGATCGCCCGTGAAACGGTCAAGGCCCTGCGCAAGGATGTCACCGCCAAGTGCTACGGTGGCGACATCACGCGCAAGCGTAAACTGTTAGAAAAACAGAAGGAAGGGAAGAAACGGATGAAACAGGTCGGCAGTGTCGAACTGCCCCAGGAGGCCTTCCTCGCTATTCTCAAGGTAAAGGACAAATAAGTATGTCGCTACCGTCTGAAAACACAATCATTCTCGAGAAAAGTGGCACAGGCAAAAAGAAAAAACCCTGGTATCGGGAATGGTTTGAGGCCCTGCTGTTTGCGGCGATCCTTGCCTTGATTATCCGCACCTTTGTCATTCAGGCGTTTAAAATCCCCTCCGGTTCCATGGAAGACACCCTTCTTGTTGGCGACCACCTGATGGTGAATAAGTTTATTTACGGTAGCCAGGTTCCCTTTATGGACGGACGAATCCTCCCGATCCGTGATCCGCAACGCGGCGACATCATTGTCTTCGAATACCCTCGAGACAGTGATCTGTCCTATTTTTCACGACGCGATTTCATCAAAAGGATCATCGGTCTGCCGGGCGATCGCGTCCGCATGCAGGACCAGGTGGTTTATGTCAACGACCAGCCCTTTGTCATCCCGCAAGCCATCCATAAAGGCCCTATCGGGTCGGCCGATGAACGGATTCATAATTTTAAGGAAGTTGTCGTGCCGGCAAAAAATTATTTTGTCATGGGAGATAACCGCGATCGCTCCTCCGACAGCCGTTTCTGGGGGTTTGTGCCTGAGGACAAGATCAAAGGGTTGGCGTTCATTAAATACTGGTCCTGGGACAGCACGACCAACAGCGTCCGCTGGGACAGGATTGGACGCCTGATCAACTGATGTAAAAGCCGTTTACCCACTGTATTTCGTATTGACTCATCCGGCACCCCCCTGATATAGTGCCGAAAATGACACGAACAGACACCTTTTAAGTTGATCCAGAGAGATCAATAAAGGTTACAGCATGCACCAGTCAGTCCCCGGAAAATCATCCTGGTACCTAACCCTTGCGGGCGAGGTACCTTTTTTATGTCTGCCCTTCCCGACGCGAAGAGGTGAGTCATGACCTACGGCACAACGACGATACTGGATGGTCCAGGTGTCGGCCGGGCATTGACCCGGATCGCCCATGAGATACTCGAATGCAATAAGGGGGTCAGCAATCTCGCCCTGGTTGGGATCCGCTCCGGCGGTGACCGTCTGGCGGCGGAGCTTGTCCGCCGCATCGAACAGATTGAAGGGAAATCCGCCCCTTTGGGCGCCATTGACATCGGCATGTACCGCGATGATCTCGCTTCGCGTGGCACGGTCGAGGTTGGTCGCACCGATGTTCCGTTCTCCCTTGACGGCAAGAATATCATTCTGGTCGATGATGTTCTGTTTACCGGCCGCACTATTCGTGCCGCCATGGATGCCTTGATCGATCTGGGCCGGCCACGGACCATTCAACTGGCAGTGCTGATCGATCGTGGCCACCGCGAACTGCCGATTCGCCCCGATTACGTCGGCCGCAACGTGCCGACCTCCCGTGACGAGAAAATCGACGTAATATTCAATGCTGACAATTGTGCTGCCGAAGTCCGGCTGCTCAAGCCGCAGGGCTAACCCAAGGAGGCGTTCATGGAGTTTCGTCACAAACACATCCTCGGCATCAACGAACTCTCCCGCGACGATATCGTCACCATTCTCGATACCGCTGACAGCTTCAAAGAGATCAACTCCCGGGACATCAAGAAAGTGCCGACCCTGCGCGGTAAAACCATTGTCAATCTCTTCTTCGAGTCGAGTACACGTACCCGAACCTCCTTCGAGATTGCCGGCAAGCGCCTCTCGGCCGACACGATCAACATCACCGCCTCGTCTTCTTCGGTCACCAAAGGAGAGACCCTCGAGGATACGGCGCGCAATATCGAAGCGATGAATCCCGACATCATCGTTATGCGCCATGCCGCCTCCGGTGCCTGTCACTACCTCGCCGAACGCATCAACAGCTCGGTCATCAACGCCGGCGACGGTGCGCACGAGCATCCCAGCCAGGCGCTGCTCGACCTGTTCACCATGCGTCAGCACAAGGGGAGTATCGAAGGGCTGACCGTCGCCATTATTGGCGATATCGGCCATAGCCGCGTCGCCCGATCGGACCTCTACGCCCTGAACAAGATGGGGGCCAAGGTCCGCCTTTGCGGTCCCGGCACCATGATGCCGGTCGGCATAGAGCAACTCGGTGCCGAGATTTTCACCGATATGAACGAAGCGATCCGTGATGCCGACGTGGTGATGATGCTGCGGATCCAGCTCGAGCGACAGGGCAAGACCTTGCTGCCGACTCTGCGCGAATACGCCAGATTTTACGGCCTTAATGTCAACAATCTCAAGCTGGCGAAACCGGATGCCCTGGTCATGCATCCCGGGCCGATCAATCGCGGCGTTGAACTCTCTTCGTACGTTGCTGATGGCCCGCAGAACGTCATCCTTGATCAGGTCGAAAATGGTGTTGCCGTACGCATGGCACTGCTTTATCTGGTCAGCGGCGTTGAGCGCGGCGAAGTATAAGGACAGCAGTCAACGACAGACACTGATGAGGTGCTCCCTATGAAAACCCTGATCCAGAATGGCCGTGTGATCGATCCGGCCAACAACATTGATGCCGTGCAGGACATCCTGATTGAAGACGGTAAAATTGCCGCAGTCGGTAACAACCTCAAGTCTACTGGTGCCACGATCATCGATGCCAGCGGTAAACTGGTCACACCCGGACTGGTCGACATTCATGTCCACCTGCGAGATCCAGGGCTCGAATACAAAGAAGATATCGTCTCCGGCACCCGTGCCGCCGCCGCCGGCGGCTTTACCTCTGTCGCCTGTATGCCGAACAGCAAACCGGTTAATGATAACAAAGCGATCACTCGCTATATCATCGAAAAGGCCGAGAAGCAGGGCCTGGCCCGGGTGTTCCCCATTGGCAGCATCACCAAGGGCCTGGCCGGTGACAGCCTGAGTGAAATGGGTGATATGCAAGAGGCCGGTTGTTACGGTTTTTCCGACGACGGCAAACCGGTCACCAGCAGCGAACTGATGCGGCGCGCCCTCGAATATGCACGTCCGTTCAATACGGTAATCATCTCACACGCTGAAGACCTGTCCTTGGTCGGGGACGGGGTGATGAACGAAGGGTTCGTTGCCACCGAACTCGGTCTCAAAGGGATCCCCTGGGTCGCAGAGGATGCCGCGACCGCCCGCGATGTGATGCTCGCCGAGCTCACCGGCAGTCGCCTGCATATTGCCCATGTCTCGACCAAAGGTTCGGTCGAGATCGTCCGTGCGGCCAAAGCACGCGGCGTTCCGGTGACCGCTGAAGCAGCACCGCACCATTTCACCCTGACCGATGAAGCGGTGCGTGGTTACAACACCAACGCCAAGATGAATCCCCCTTTGCGATCAAGCGCCGATGTCGCTGCTGTCCAGCAAGGCCTGGCTGACGGCACCCTAGATGCCATCGCCACTGATCACGCACCACATCATATTGACGAAAAGAATGTTGAATTCAATGTCGCCTTAAACGGCATCATCGGGCTTGAGACCGCACTGCCGCTGACTCTGAATCTGGTCCGTGCCGGCACGCTGACCTTGAATCGGGCCATCGAACTGCTGACCTGTGGTCCGGCCCGTGCCTTGCAGCTTCCGGTCGGCACTCTGAGCGTTGGCGCACTGGCCGATGTCGCTATTATCGACCCGGACCTGTCCTGGACGGTGGAGACCGCCGCCATCGTTTCAAAGAGTAAAAACACCCCGTTTATCGGCACGACCCTGCAGGGGGCAGCAATTAAAACCCTGCTCGGCGGCCGGATTGTTGCAGAAAAATAAGAACTGGAGAATACAAGACTATGAAGGCAATTCTGGCGCTGGCAGACGGCACCGTTTTTCACGGACGCGCCCTGGGCACCATCGGTGAAACCACGGGCGAAGTGGTTTTCAACACCAGTATGACCGGTTATCAGGAGATCCTGACCGACCCGTCCTATCGTGGTGAAATCGTCACCATGACCTACCCGCAAATCGGCAATTACGGGATCAACCCCGAAGATGTCGAATCGGTTCGACCGCATCTGGCTGGATTCGTGGTGAAAGAAGCCTGCGCTTTTCCGAGCAACTGGCGTTCAACCATGAGCCTCAGCGCTTACCTGCTGGAGAACAAAATCGTCGGCATCGAAGGGATCGACACCCGCGCCCTGGTCCGTCACATCCGTGATCGTGGCGCCCAGACCGGTATTATTTCATCGGTCGACCTCGATGTGCAGAGCCTCATTGCCAAGGCCACAGCCGCACCAACCTTGGTCGGTCGTGACCTCGTACAAGAGGTGACCTGCGAAAAGCCATACGACTGGAAAGAGGGGAGTTGGTCCCTTGAAGCCGGCTACGCACAGCAAACCACAGCGGGCGCCTATCGTGTGATTGCCTACGATTTCGGCATCAAGCGTAACATTCTGCGTAATCTGGTCGAGCGCAACTGCTCGGTCACGGTTGTCCCTGCGACAACACCGGCAGCCGAGGTGCTGAAAATGCAGCCGGATGGTGTCTTTCTCAGTAACGGACCCGGCGACCCGGAACCGATCACCTACGCTCAGGACGCCATCCGTGACCTCCTCGGCAAGGTGCCGGTCTTCGGCATCTGTCTCGGTCATCAACTCCTCGCGCTGGCCCTCGGTGCCCGGACCTACAAACTCAAATTCGGTCATCGCGGCGGCAACCAGCCGGTACGGCGCGGCACCGGATCCAATGTTGAGATCACCTCGCAGAACCACGGTTTTGCTGTCGATGCCGCCACCCTTGGCGATCAGGCGACCGTGACCCATATCAATCTTAACGACAATACGGTCGAGGGACTCAGCCATAACAGCGTCCCGGCCTTTTCGGTACAGTATCACCCTGAAGCATCCCCCGGTCCGCACGATGCCCGCTATCTGTTCGACCAGTTCATTGAGATGATGGAACAACATAAAACAGGCAAAAGGTAAACGCTCTAGCAGTAAAAGAAAGGGTCTTATAAACAACCACTTAACCCTTTCACCCTTAACCTTTTTCCTCGAATCACGAAAGAAATGTCATGCCGAAACGTACAGACCTGAAAAAGATCCTCATCATCGGTGCTGGCCCGATCATCATTGGCCAGGCTTGTGAATTTGATTACTCCGGCACTCAGGCCTGCAAGGCCCTGAAAGAGGAGGGGTACGAAGTCATCCTGCTGAATTCAAACCCGGCAACAATCATGACTGACCCCGATTTCGCCGATCGTACCTACATCGAACCGGTGACACCCGACACTCTGGCCAAGATCGTTGAGCGAGAGCGTCCGGACGCTATCCTGCCGACCCTCGGTGGCCAGACCGCCCTGAACACCGCCGTCGCCCTGGCCAAAAACGGCACTCTGGAAAAATTCGGCGTTGAACTGATTGGCGCCAAACTACCGGCCATCGAAATGGCCGAGGACCGGACCCTGTTTAAAGCCGCCATGGAGCGCATCGGCATTGCTGTGCCGCGCTCGGGACTGGCGCATAACTACGATGAAGCGATGAAAGTTGTCAGCCATGTCGGCTTTCCGGCCATCATCCGTCCGTCATTTACGCTCGGCGGCACCGGTGGCGGCATCGCTTATAACATGGAAGAGTACGAGCAGATGGCCGTCGCCGGTATCGACGCTTCGCCGACTGACGAAATCCTGATTGAGGAATCGGTCATCGGCTGGAAAGAGTACGAGCTCGAGGTCATGCGCGACCTGGCTGACAACGTCGTCATTATCTGCTCGATCGAAAATCTCGACCCGATGGGAGTTCATACCGGCGATTCGATCACGGTCGCCCCGGCCCAGACCCTCACCGACAAGGAATACCAGATCCTGCGCGACGCCTCGATCCGCATCATCCGTGAAATCGGGGTCGAGACCGGTGGCTCCAACATTCAGTTCGGCATCAATCCGGACGACGGGCGACTGGTCGTCATCGAGATGAACCCGCGGGTATCGCGCTCCTCAGCACTGGCCTCAAAAGCGACCGGCTTCCCCATTGCCAAGATCGCGGCCAAGCTGTCAGTCGGCTACACCCTCGACGAAATCTCCAACGACATTACCCGGGAAACCCTGGCCTCGTTCGAGCCGACCATCGACTACGTGG
>DDWE01000085.1:0-13241 GCA_002345625.1 Desulfuromonadaceae bacterium UBA2294
TGCCATCGATATGGCTGCTCACCTGCAGAACGAAGAGGAGGTCTTTTTTCCCGCCATCAAACGGGCCGATGCGGCCAGGGTCGCCGGTCATTCACCGGATGAAAAGGACCGGGAAACGATCCGTCTCACCTTAATCACCCTTCAGCGCGAACATGAAGAGATCGGCGACGCCGTCCACACTATTCGCCATCTGTCTAAAAATTACGACATACCGAGTGATGTTTGCAATACCTTCATGGTGACCTATCAGAAGCTCAAAGAGTTCGAGGACGATCTCCACAAGCATGTCCATCTGGAGAACAACATCCTCTTTCCAAAGGCGGCTCAACTCTGACCGTGATTCGAGCGGCGCATCCGAGGCAGAAATCGAAAGTGAGGCCATCGATGTCTGCCCGGTTTCGTGTATTTATTGGCAGGACTCATCCTGTCAGACAGACTTCATTGAACTTTCCGTTCTATATTAACGAAATCCGCCGGGGAATCTTTGTGTTACAAACATGAACGATCTCTTCTCTAGCAGAAAGAACCGGGGTTGATGAAAAAACGGATTGTTATCGTCGGAATGGGCTTTGGGGGAATCCGCACAGCGCGCATTTTGGCAGGGGAAGGCCACGATGTCGTGCTGGTGGATAGAAACAATTATCATCTGTTCCAGCCTTTACTCTATCAGGTGGCAACTGCCGGTCTGGAACAGGAGTCGATCGCCCATTCGGTGCGGGCGATGGCCCGCAATTGGCCCGGCACACGATTCCATCTGGCGGAAGTCACCGGTGTTGACTTTTCCGCCCGGGCCATACGAACCGATACCGGCGACATTGACTTTGACTATCTTGTCATTGGCGCGGGTAGCGTCACTAATTTTTTTGGATTGGATTCGGTAGAACACAACTCCTTTGATCTCAAGGAACTGTCGGACGCAGAGAAATTGCGCAACCACATTCTTACCGCTTTCGAGCGGGCAGTCATTGAGCCCGATCCGGCCCGTAAGCGTGCGCTGATGACTTTCGTTATCGTCGGCGGTGGCCCTACGGGAGTCGAGTTTGCCGGGGCACTCATCGAGCTGGTGCATTTTGTATTAGCTAAGGACTATCCAGAGTTAAGTATCCATGCCGCGAGAGTTGTTCTTGTAGAGGCTACCGATAAGTTGTTAGCGTCCATGCCGGAAAAACAAAGTATGTACACGCTTAGAAAACTGCGCAGCATGTCAGTAGAAGTTCTTCTTAATGCACGTGTCGTGGATGCTGGTCCTGAACGGGTTATTCTGCACGACGACTCTGTAATTCCGGCCCATACGCTCTTCTGGTCAGCGGGAGTAAAAGCTGCGGCAATAGCAGCAACTCTGGATATCCCTCCCAAGGCAGGGGGCAGGATTCCCGTTGAACCTGACCTGACCCTTCCCGGCCATCCTGAAATCTACATCATTGGAGACATGGCGTATCTAGAGCAGGAGGGATCGGCACTTCCCATGATTGCTCCGGTCGCCATGCAAATGGGCAGCTACGCCGGGAAATCAATTTTGGCGAAAGAGGGGGGCTTAACTCTGCCACCATTTCGCTACCACGACAAAGGGAGCATGGCAACCATCGGCAGGAATGCAGCAGTTGCAACTGCCTTTGGTATGAACTTCCGAGGGTATCTTGCCTGGTTAGTCTGGCTGCTCTTGCACCTTTACTATCTGATCGGCTTTCGTAATCGCATCGTCGTCATGCTCAACTGGGTCTGGTACTACTGGTTTCATGAACGCCAGGTTCGACTGATCACCAAACGGAATCCTGCACCGTCTTAAAGTAGATGAAAGCAATAGGCCGTTTGCTAGAAAACAGTATCCCTCCAAGGACAGAAAAAATCTGTCCTTGGTATCATCGAGAAAGTCCAGATGTGAATCGGCATTGAAATTACCCACCATCGGCGCTGTGATTTGACCCAAGAACATCGATCTTTTACATTCAATTTCAGGGTGTTGGATGGAAATAGGGTGGGACACAAATTCGAAGCCGAAAGGGACTATAAATGGGTCAAATTCTCATTCTAATTAACATTTTTTCGATATTGTCTTTACCCCGGAGAGAACGTACGCGATGGAATTCAAGGACTACTACAAAATTCCGCAGTTGTGCCCCGGAGTGAGCTGAATTGAAAAAGTAACAGACAGTGCTATATATGAGGGTAAATTTACTTCTGTGCAGAGGTTCTTATGCCCGAATCGACCTTGGAGTTGCCGAGCTACGACCGGATCATCAGACTGATCCAAAGGCAAATGGAGGACAAGATCAGCACTCCCTTTGAGCTTCGTCTCGGGAGTTTTACCTATCTTTTTGGCCAGGGATCACCCGCCTTGGCATTCACCGTCAATGATCGCAACGGGCTGGCGGCGCTGTGCAGCTTTGACGAGTTGAAGTTCTGCGAAGCTTATATCGCGGGGAGTCTGGATGTGGCGGGGGATTTCTACCGCCTCGCCGGTTTTCGGACGATGTTGACGGATCGTCACCCCCTGCACTATCTGCTGAGCCGATGCCTTCCGTTCTTCATCGGTCAGATCAAGACCAATCGCAAAGCGATCTCCAGCCACTACGAACACGACGAGGATTTTTTCCTCCTCTTCATGGACGAGTCCCGCTGCTACTCGCAAGCAATCTTTGAGCGGGATGACGAAGAACTTGCAGTGGCACAGCGACGAAAACTCGATTACGCCCTGCAAGCGTGCCAGCTCAAGCCGGGAGATCGGCTGCTGGATGTCGGCGGCGGCTGGGGAACCTTGACGGAATATGCCGGTCGACAGGGGATCCAGGTGACTTCACTCACCATTTCCCGCAAGTCGGAGCAGTTTCTGGCGGATCTGATCCAGCAACACCAACTCCCCTGTCAGGTCCATTACCAGGACTTTTTCGAATATGCGGCCCCTGAACCGTATGATGCCATCGCCATTCTCGGAGTCATGGAACATCTCACCGATTATCCGGCCGTCCTGCGGCAGCTGCTCCGACTGTTGAAGCCGGGTGGCCGGGTCTATCTTGACGCCAGCGCCTTTCGGGAAAAGTATTCCAAATCGACCTTTATCTCCCGCTACATCTTTCCCGGCAACCACGCCTTTTTCTGCCTGCACGATTTCCTCGCCGAGGTCGACAAAACCTCCTTCGAGGTGCTGGCCGTGCACAACGACCGGCACAGTTACTATCTCACCTGCAAGGCCTGGGCGGAAAATCTCGAAGCGGCCCGTGAAGAGGTCGTCCAACGCTGGGGCGAACGACTCTATCGCTCTTTTCGCATCTACCTCTGGGGTTCGGCTTACTCCTTTGCCAACCATGGTCTCGAAGCGTTCCGGGTGGTGCTGGAACGTCCGCCGATCCTTTCCCGCTGACCTCTTCATCGCCAAGAGCTATCCGCTTTTTTGTCCACAAAACTGATCGAGGCGCGCCATAAAAACAAAAGGCTTAGCTCTTTACAGGGCTAAGCCTTTGTCCCCAGGGCAACACTTTTAATCAGCACAGGATATTCTTGAGATCTGCCAGGCAACCCGTTCGTCGCCACGGCGCAAAGTGTATTTCAGTGCATCGAAGTGTTCGAGTAACGACTGTGTCTGCTTGCGGGCACTGCCGATGCGATCTCGAAACTCGGCCAGGGTCAAGGTCGATTTGGCACTAAAATGTTCGCACAGCGCCTCTAATGCCGCTTGGTAGGCATCGCGGTGAAAAATCATCTCGTCAGAAAGCCGGACCAGGTCACCCCGGCTAAACAGAAAGGCCAGGCAGACTTCGACCGTCTCCTCCGGTACGGGCAGCGCACCGAGCATCTCGTTGCGGTTGTTGGCACGGGTATGAGCCTGGTGGTAGATCTCGATGATCTGGTCGATCAGCCGCTGCTGCGTAGCGGAGGGGCGCGGTTCAAAACCAGGAAGGGCGATTTGATCGCCACGCTGCACCAGCCTTCCGGCGGCAACCAAACGGGCAAGGAACTCCTCGAAGGCTTTCGGGGCCACCTTGCCGGGAAGCACCCCTTTCAACGTGGCATGCGGAAGTCCCGGCAACAGAGGTTGATTGCGATGACAATCGTCTATCGCCTCAAGGAGCAGCCGTTCCCAATGCAGAGCCGTCACTTCAGTCATCCACTGGTCGCCGATCCGCCGGACCTGTCCGGCCGCTGCTAAAGCGTCGAGGTGATGAGCGACCCGCTCCCGTCCCAGGCCGGAACCCTGCTCGAGATCTTTGCCCCGTGCACAGACCAGTTCGCTGAGTTTCTGCAGTAAAAAGGCTCTTTCTCCCGATTCTAACTCTTCGAGGGACTGGATCACCTCCGGCCGGAAGCGACGATGACGTGCCGGGGCGGGGTCGACGATCTGCCCCCCTCCGATCGTGCTCATCGGCGAGTAGGAACGGAGGATGAAGCGATCTTGCCGATGGGCGACCAGCGGCTGGTCAAACTGGATCTGGGTGAGGACGCTCTCGCCTGGCGACAGCTTGTCGCGGTCGAGAAGGACGACTTTGGCAGTGGTCCTGGCCGTGCCGAGATGTAAGTGTACCGGATCGCGGAATTTGAGTGCCTTGCCCGCTTCCTTGTTAAGGGTGAGACGCGCGTCGACCCGCGTCGTCAACTTAAAGAATCCGGGAGTGGCCAAGACGGCACCGCGCTGCAGGTCGGCCCGCTCGAAACCGACCAGATTCACCGCCACCCTCTGCCCGGCACGGGCGATATCCGCTTTTATGCCATGCACCTGCAACTCTCTCACCCGCACAATTTCGCCTGGTGGCAGAACCTCGACCAGATCACCGACCTTGATCCTTCCCGAGAGTAACGTTCCCGTGACCACAGTCCCGAAGCCGCTGATCGTGAAATGACGGTCGATCGGCAGACGGGCGGGTCCCTCCTCGTCGCGCGGCGGCAGTTCCGTCAAGATCCGTTGGATGGTCGCCAGCAAGTCCGGAATGCCGTCGCCGGTAAAGGCCGAAACCCGGCAAGCCGGTGCCTCGGCCAGGAAGGTGCCGGCCACCTCTTCGCGGATCTCCTCTTCGACGATATCGAGCCAGTCCGCTTCGGCCAGATCGCACTTGGTCAGGACCAGGATGCCGCGGGGTATGCGCAGGAGTTTGAGGATCTGCAAGTGTTCGCGTGTCTGGGGCATGACTCCTTCGTTGACGTCGACCACGAGCAGGACCAGGTCAATGCCGCCGATCCCGGCGAGCATATTGTGGATGAAACGCTCATGTCCCGGTACATCGACCACGCCGACGATGATCCCTTCCGGCAAGGTGAGCGGGGCAAAGCCGAGATCAATGGAGATGCCGCGCTCTTTCTCCTCGCGCAGTCGGTCGGTGTCGATTCCCGTCAAGCGCCGGATCAATGCCGTCTTGCCGTGATCGACGTGACCGGCCGTGCCGATGATGTGAAAACGAGGGGCGGTCACGGATCAATCCCTTCAAGCGTCCCTTTGTCAGTAATGCCTTCCGTCTCCGCCAATGCCTCTCCTAGCGCGGCGACAAGCTGATTATCCTCCTCCGGCAGGAGCGTGCGCGGATCGAGGAGCAGTCGGTCATCCTGAATCCGGCCAATCACAGGAGTTGTCCCCTGGCGCAGGCGTTCACTCAGATGCTGCAAGGAGAGCCGGCAGGGAGAGACGGCGATGGCAAAGCCGGGGAGTTCGGCCAGCGGCATGGCCCCACCTCCGACCGTAGCCGTCGATGCCACAATGTCCAGCACGCCCCTTTCCCCAACGGCCGCTTGCAGCGCTGGCAGCAGTTCCCGGCAGCGGCCCTGCAATTCGTCCGGGGAGATGGCGAGCATGCGCAGTGTCGGCACCTCCCGTAGCGCCTGTTGTGGATCGAGATAGAGGCGTAACGTCGCCTCCAGAGCTGCCAGCGTCATCTTGTCGAGACGCAGGGCTCTGGCCAGCGGATGTTTCTTGAGTCGGGAAATGAACTCCTTGCGTCCGGCGATCAGTCCGGCTTGCGGACCCCCCAGAAGTTTGTCGCCGCTGAAGGTCACCAGATCGATGCCGGCGGCCAGCGACATGCGCACTGTCGGTTCACGCGGCAGACCAAGGGACGTAAGGTCGTGCAGCAAGCCGCTGCCTAAATCCTCCAGCACCGGGATGCCGCGTTCATGCCCCAGCTTCGCCAGTTCCTCGCCAGAGACCGCTGCCGTGAAGCCAAGAATCCGATAGTTGCTGGTGTGAACCTTGAGGATCAGGGCTGTCTCCGGCCCGATCGCCTGCTGGTAATCGTTGAGGTGGGTCTTGTTGGTGGCGCCGACCTCAACCAGCTGCACCCCGCCGGCGGCCATGATCTCGGGGATACGGAAAGAGCCGCCGATCTCGATAAGTTCACCCCGCGAGACCAGGGCGCTCTTCCCCCCGGCCAGGGCAGAGAGGCACAGCAGTACGGCGCCGGCATTGTTGTTCACTGCCAGCGCCGCCTCGGCCCCTGTCAGTCTGCAGATCAGTTCTTCAACATGGACATGTCGTTCGCCGCGTCGCCCTTGAGCGAGGTCGTATTCCAACGTCGAATAGCCGCGTGAAACATCGACAACCGCCTGCAGCGCACTTTCAGCAAGTGGGGCGCGGCCGAGATTGGTGTGCAGTACCGTGCCGGTCAGGTTGAGAACGCGGCGCAGTGAGGGGGTTTCCAGTTGGCCCAGAATCTGGACGGCGCGAATGGCCACGGCCACTGGATCGTGTGGTGGGATCGGCGTTTGTTCATCAAGAAGGCGATAGCGCAGCTCCTCAACTGCGCGCTGAGCTGCCTCGCGCATTTGCGCGTGAGGATGAGAGTTCGCCATTTGTGCAAGGGGGGGGGTGCTGAGTAACCGGTCGATGGAGGGTATTTGACGAAGAAGAGCGCGGCAGTCGGTCATGGCTTGAATCTTATTCTACTTGAATATTGAGTCACAAGAAATTCCTCACCTCCGCACAGTGATTCCCGACAGGGAAAACAACGCAAAACCCCTGGACAGGTGTTTCTATTTAATTTTTGGCGGGAGTAAATGGGAATCGAACCCACCAGGGACGGGATACGCCCCTCACCGGTTTTGAAGACCGGGAGCATCACCAGGCTACTACTTACTCCCTCAATAATTATACCGATACTCTACCAAGGTTGACTGAAGAATAGAAGCAGATTTGTCACTAAAAAATTAACTTTTAATCATTTTTGTGCACAAAAAACTCTTGGTATTAAACATTGTTATGAGTCTATCAGGATTATACGCTTGCATCGTTCTTAGCCTTGGATATGATCGGCGGCGTTAAGATCTCTATATGAAGTTTGCATAACAAGACCACCTCCACACACTGCACACTGGTGCAATCCCACCCACAGAAAGGAGTTTTTGACTGGCAAGCGCCACCCGTCCGATCATTATGAGGTGAACCTGATGAATGTGCGTTACAAGGAGTTAACATGAAACCGTCTGTTTTGCTAAAAATCCTGAGACCGGCACGTTTGCTGCCGCTGATCGTCGTTCTGGCCGCCTGTGCCACCGGCGCGATCCGCGAGCGGGTTCTGACGCTGCCGACAATCGAAGGAGCCACCTATGCCGAGCAGCAGAGCTGCGTCGGCTGTCATGAGGACGCGTCGGTCGCCATGACCGGCAACGTCCATCTGCGTCTGGCAAAGTCGGATCTGCTCGGCGCGCAACAGGGATGTCAGGCCTGTCATGGCCCGGCCAGTCTGCATGTCGTTGATGGTGACACGGCAAAGATCATCAACCCGGCAAAGCTGCACAGCGACCAGTCCGCCGCTATCTGTGCCACCTGCCACAGCAGCGGCAAACTGATCGACTGGAGCCACGGCAGCCATGCTCTGGCTGAGGTCGGCTGCGACGACTGCCACGTCTTTCACGCCGCAGAGAAACCCGCCAAGGCTAACCTGAAAAAAGCCGAGCCCGAACTCTGCTACAGCTGCCATCAGGAAGAGATGGCCAAGGCCAACTTCCCCTCCCATCATCCGATCAAGGAAGGGAAGATGACCTGCTCCAGCTGCCACAACCCACACGGTGCCGAACTGAGCGAGGAGCGGGCCACGGCCCTCTGCTTCGAGTGTCACGCTCGCTATCAGGGTCCGTTTGTCTTTGAGCACTCGCCGGTTCAGGAAGATTGCGGCATCTGCCACGACCCGCACGGCACCGTAGCCGACAACCTGCTCAAGCAGAACGAGCCGTTCCTTTGTCTGCAATGCCATGAAAGTCATTTCCATGCCATGCGGATTGGAGCGTCGGCCAATGCCAGCAATGTGGCCTTCAGCGCCTACAACCCCGACGGTACACCGGTGACGACCATTACCGGCACGCCGAACACCGCCGGCGCAGTGACCGTCCCAATGACCAACACCCTGGGCGAGCACAGCTGGCAGCAGGCCTTCGGCACCAAATGCACAGTCTGTCACAGTCAGGTACATGGCAGCGATCTGCCGTCGCAGACCTCGCCGACCATCGGCAACAACGGCGAAGGCTTCCCGGATGGCGGTAAAGGCCTAACCCGCTAATCGGACGATTGAATCAGGAGGAAAAAATGCGAACACGAAGCAATTGGCTGCTCGCCCTCGTGCTGGCCGTCCTGCTCTCACCCCAGACATCTCGAGCCGAAGAAACCGTCGGCGGCAAGATCGAGGCCGGGGTTTACGGGCAGGATATCGGCAAGAACGGGACGCGAGTCAGCGAATATTCACGACTCGGGGACGGCAACACCAGCCCCGGCTACGGCATCTTCGATTTTCATGGCGCCACACCGACCTCGGCAGCGGATATTTCGATAGACATACTCGGAGCCGATGATCCGAACGTCGAGGTGAAGTTCGACTTTAACCGTATCCTGCGGGTCGATGCCGACTACAGTGCCTTCAAGCACCAGCTCGGCCATGACCGCATCGACTACATGAATGCGGCGGTCCCGGGGGCGAATCTTTTTGCCAGCGGCAACCCCGGCGCGCCGGTGAGCATCGATGCCGCCGGAGTTCCCACCGCAGGCACCAGCATCTGGAGCCTCGGAACCAGCCCCGATGAGGAATTGAACCCAAACAACATCCCAGCCTATATTGGCAAAGATGCTTCTGGAAACTGGTATGCGACCAACCTGGCAGCGCTTCCCCCTAGCATCGCTGGACAAACGGTCGCCTGGCAGCAAGTCGGTCGCGCCAGCGTCTACGGCGAGGATTTCGCCAAAGACCAGGTCTTCGAGATTACTCGCAAGGAAGCCAAGGCGAATGCCGACCTGACCTTGCCGTTTCTGCCCAACGTCACCTTCCATGCCGGGGTGCGCAATGAGCGCCGGGAAGGGACTGAGCAATCGATCGGGATGAGCAAATGCACTGCCTGCCACGTTACCGGCGGTAGCCGCGAAGTTGCTGAGCAGACCGATGAATTCAACGTCGGCGCCACCGGCCGTTTCGGACTGCTCACCGTCGACTATAACTACAAGAACAGCGAATTCCGCGAAAACGCCGCCGCCCCGACCCGGGTCTACGACCCGGCACTCGCGCCTTCGCCGGCCACGCCTTACACTCCGGGCAACGCGGTTTTCGACAACCGCCTGCTTTACGACTACGAGGACGGTGCTCTGGTTTACGACCAGACTCCGGATTCAAAGAAACAGAGCCATGTCCTCAAGGCGCGGATGGACTTCGCCAACGATACCTCGTTGATCGGCAGCTTCGTTAACAGTGATACCAAAAGCCGCAAGCAGGGCGAGGCCGGGATCTGGAATATCGCGGATCAGGAGCTCAAGTCGACCTATGACGGTTATGGCTTCCGCCTCGCTTCCAAGGTCACCGATTCTGTCAAGGTGCTGCTGCACGGCAAGCTCGAGCAGGTAGAAACGGACGATTCCGTCATCACTTTCTTCCCGATGGGGACGACTGCTCAGCCAAATTTGGGCGGCGGCACCTTGCCGGCCTCGATTACCAACACCTATGAATCGGTCGAAAGCCGCGACGTCGTCACCCTTGGCGCCGATGCGGTCTGGCGCCTGGCGCGCAAGTCGACCCTGCGCCTTGGTTACGAATACAAGGCCGACGATCGCGACAGCGAGCACTACGGCAAGACCACCAAGCAGACTGCCGATGCGATACTGAAAACGGTCCTCGGCAAGAATGTCACCTTTCGCGCCGGTTACACTTACCAGAACATTGACGACCCGTTCATGCATGAAAATGCTGCCGGTTACATCGACCCAATTACCGGTCTTCCCTACACCAACGACCCGACCGTCAACGTTATTGGCAACGGTCCGCTCTATGGCACCGCCTTCTACGACCTGCGCCAGACCGATCTGAGCAATCAGCCCGAAAACGTGCACGAAGGGAAAGTATCGTCCACCTGGTCGCCGGTCGCCAACTTCTCAACGACGGCCGCGATCCGCTATCGTAACGAGGAGAACGAACTCGACCGTTCTGAGTGGCAGCAGGAAACCCTCAGTCCCTCCCTCTCTTTCTGGTACGCCCCAGCCCAAAAGCTGAATCTCACCTTTGCCTACAACTATCTCGGGCAAAGAGCTGAATCGAGGTTCTGTCAGGGCTGGTACGATGGCTGAGCGGGTGTCATCGTATCGTCCCAGTTTGGGGCGACCTGCAATCAGACCGACTACAACACCGATGTCCACAGCCTTTCACTTAACGCCGATTTCGCGGCCACTGAAAAACTCCAGCTTGCAGCCGGTGCCAGCTACAGCGACGCCCGCGCCGACTGGAAAGATCTCTCGGTCAGCTACAACGCCGTCGTGACCGACGCAACCCTGCTCAACCTTTACGATCCGGCACTGATGTCGGAAATGAGCAACTATTCCGATCTGCATTACACCCAGACCGACCTGTCACTCGGGGGGACCTATAGCTTCACTCCGGCTCTCTATACCACCGCCCAGGTGGCATGGCAAAAGCTTGAGGACAAAGATCCTTACGTTTACGGCGACCTGGATGGTACTGCCTGGCGCGGCAGCGTCGGTCTCGGTTACAAGTTCTGATTGCCCAGACATTATGTATCATCAGCCCGGTCGCGCAAGCGGCCGGGCTTTTTTCTTTGCCTAATCGGGGGAGGTGGTGATTTAATCAGAAAGTTGAGGCCAGTGAATCATTCGAGATTTTATAAGTGAAATGGAGAAATCAATGGAAACCCGCTATCTGGAAACCTTGCTGACGACCGTCGAGAGCGGCAGTTTTTCCCGAACGGCTGAACTCCTGCACCTCACCCAGTCGGGAGTATCGCAGCGGATAAAATTTCTCGAGGATCATTTCGGTCAGGTGCTCCTGGAGAGGGGCGCGCAACTGCGTCCGACCCCGGCGGGGGAGGTTGTCGTTGCCCACGCACGCGATATAGTTGCATCTATGCGCACCCTGAAACAGCAGATGGAGCTTTTCTCCGGCGGCAAGCGGCTGGCGCTCTGCTGTACCCCGACTTTCGGAATGGTTTTCCTTCCGGAGGTCCTCAATGATTTCATGCAGCGCAATTCTGATATTGCTGACTTCAAGTTCTCTTTTCAGCAACCGGAGGAGGCACTGCGCGGCTTGCAGGCGCGGCAGTTCGATTTGGCGATCATAGAGCATTGCGATGACATTGAGTCTTCCGGAATAGAAAAGATCGACTTGCAGCAGGACGAGCTGGTCTTTGTTAGTGCCCCACAGCTCGGCATCCCCGCCGGGGTGACGGAACTGGAGAGACTCCTCCCTTTTCGTATTTATGCCCGGCGGGATGGATGCAGCTCGAAAAAGTTGCTCATGCGTAACCTGGAAAACGCAGGAAGATCGATTGACGACTTTAGCGGCGTGCTCGTTTCCGACGACCTGCGGCTAACGCTGCTGGAGATCGTCGCCGGGCGTGGTATCTCTTTCCTCTCTTTGAGCCTCGCCGAAGAATTTTTGCGCCGGGGAGAGTTACTACTCCACCGGGTCGATGGTTTTTCTCATTACCGCCATCGCTCGTTGCTGGTGAACAAGGACCTGCGGCAGGCACCGTTGATTCTCGACTTTATAAAGAGTATTTACAGAATCAAGGACTGGGGGGGGATTTGCGTGCGATAGATCAATGAGGTTTCTGGTAGTGTAGCAGATATGAATCGGTATGGAGAAATCACCCGTCAAACCTAATTAAAGGAGAATTGCAAATAGCACCGCGTTCAATTTTGCTGGGTGGCGTGTCAAAATCCCGGCCAAAAAATCCCCCTCTTTATTATCCTTATTTCGCTTCTATCTAAATCGTTTGTCATTCTTATTGGTTGTCGTTTATTTCAGCGCGATCGGCCTCTTATCTTCCTCCACAAGGTCAAAACATTGACGTTGTGTACTACTGAAAATCGATCATTACGGTATAATCTTTTAGTTTCAGGTTGTTACAGACTTGGAACGGAAATGGCAATAATCTAAGGCAAGCGGGAAAAGGCAGAAATTAAAAGAGTACAGGAGGACAGCATGAGCCGAACGTTCGATCACATGATGTTGAATCAACATGGGTTGCAAACTGCCATGCATCTGGAGGATGACGACAGCCGTTTGCTGATGCAGCTCTATGGAATGAGGGTCGCCGCCCTGGTCGCCGCAACTTGTTTGTGGGTTGGGGTGACACTCATCTCCGGAGTCATGACCGTAGCCATGGTCGTATTGGTCGGCGCCATGGTCGGCAATGCCCATCACTTGCTCGGAAACGTGCCACGCTGGACGCATTATGGCAGCGTGCTGCTACTAACCCTGTTGGGAGGGTTTGTTGCCAATGTGTTGGCTGGTCTTGCCCTGTTCAGTAGCACCATGGGCGTGAGCTATTGGCAAGTGCTGACCTCAAGGCGCATTCCGGAGGACATGCCCATGCTCGTCAATCTATTTGTCGAATCATCCCGCCCCGCGGACGGTCTCTTCTATGCGTTGGCTGTTGCTGTTGCGATGCTTTCGCTCCGCCACCTCCAACCGTTGCGGATGCAGCTTGAAAAGGCATAATCAGCGCCACAGCGAACATAAAAATAAAGGCTTAGCTCTTTGCAGGGCTAAGCCTTTATTGCTTTGGTGTTTTTCTTTTGACTCTCTACGCGACAAGCTTGAGGGCGATCCGTGCGACATGCGCCCCCTGGTAACGGGCCCCGGCCAGTTCGTTTTCGCTCGGCATCCGCTCCCCCTGGCCGCCGGCGATGGTCGAAGCCCCATAAGGCGAGCCGCCGGTGATCTCGGATATAATCGTTTGGCCGGCAAAGGCATAAGGCAGGCCGACGATCACCATCCCTTGGTGCAATAGCGTCGTGTGAAAGCTGAGGATGGTCGATTCCTGGCCGCCATGCTGGG
>DDWE01000085.1:13304-14455 GCA_002345625.1 Desulfuromonadaceae bacterium UBA2294
CAAACCGGGTGGGGGTGCCGAAAATGATCGCATCGGCACTGGCCAGATCTTCGACGGTGGCCAGCGGTATATGGGCCATCGCTTTTTGCGCGTCCAATGCCCCCATCTTCGCCAGCACCTCATCGGGCAAGGTCTCCGGCACCCGCTTGATGACGACCTCGCACCCTGCGACTTCACGCACCCCCTCGGCTACTGCTTCAGCCATCTTGCTGATGTGCCCGTACATGCTGTACTGAACGATCAATACCTTGCACATGTTTGTTTCTCCTTTTGCATGCCAGATAAGCCGCATGCTTCGGCCTGAATCATTTTCAATTATACCCGATTTTTAGCCGTTAGCCGACTTGCACATCGATGCGTTTGGGTTTGGCGATTTTAGCCTTGGGGACCCGCAGTGTCAGGATGCCGTTGACATACTCGGCTTTGGCATTCTCATGGTCGAGACTTTCCGGGATGGAGAACTGCCGGTAGTAGCTGGCCAATTCGAATTCCCGATAACTTGGGGTTCCGATCGCGGCGTGCTGCGCCGGTGCATGGATGGTGAGGATCCCCTTTTCTACGTTGATATCGAGATTTTCTTTTGTTGCCCCCGGTATGTCCGCCGTCAGGATGAGTCCTTCTTCGGTCTCGATGATATTGACTGCCGGCCGAATATATTTATCATTTGCCCGCGTCTCTTCACGGGTCGGGATATTTCCTTCGTTGTTTCTTTGGGTCAAGCTGTTGACTGCCATGGAAGGGACCTCCTTTTCTGAGAGATGAGTGGGACGACGTCAAGAAATTTCTATTGCGATCTTTTTCGGTTTGGCATGTTCCGCCTTGGCCAGCGTAATCTGCATGATGCCATCCCTGCACTGGGCCTGAATATTCTCCGGGTTGATGTCGGTGGGCAGTTCAAGCGTCCGGGAGAACCGTCCGGAACCGAGTTCGGAGCGGTGCACAACCTGCCCATCCTGTTCAACGAAGGGCTTGCGTTCGCCGCTGATCGTCAGGGTGTTGCGGAGCACGGAGAGATCGATGTCCTTCGGGTCGACGCCGGGAATCAATGCCTCGATGAAGAGGTGCCCTTCATCTTCGCTGAAGTTGACCAGCGGAAAACGTCGCGTCGTTAACGGAGAAACGAAAGTTTGCCCAAAGGGCCGAACGAAACC
>DDWE01000025.1 GCA_002345625.1 Desulfuromonadaceae bacterium UBA2294
CGGCGCTGCCGGCGCTCATCCCCTTGACGTATTGCAAGTAGAGGCTCAGGAAAAAAGTGACGCCGAAGGTCGCCGCGTAATTAAGTAAAGCGGCAAGGTTCGACAGGGCAAAGACTCGGTTGTCGCGCAACAGGCTGACGTTAAGGACCGGGTAGGGGGTGTGTGCTTCGAGCCACAAGAACAGCATCAGCACCGCGACTCCGGCAAGTGCAAGCAGCAGTGGCCAGAACCCTTGCTCGAGATTGGAGGCGCCGCAGATCAGCATCAGGATGCCGGTGGCATAGACCAGACTGCCACGCAGGTCAAACGGCTCGCCTCTGGCTTCGGCCCAGTCACCGCGCAGTTTAAGCACCGTGGCGCTGATCGCAATCAGCCCCAGCGGGATACTCAGGTAAAAAATCCAGCGCCAGCCCAGAGCGGTGACCAGGTGGCCACCGACAAAGGGGCCACAGGAGATACCAGCATAGACACTGGCAATAGCGATGCCGAGTGCCTTGCCGCGCTCTTCAGGCGGGAAGACCGAGACAACGATGGCCAGTGTCGTCGCCATGACCATTGACCCGCCCATCCCCTGGATAAAGCGCAGGGCGATGAGGATTTCGATGGAGCTTGACAGGGAGAGGACCCCGCCCATGATGGTGAACAGGATCAACCCGCGCAGAAAAATGCGGCGGCGGCCGTAGATGTCGCCAAGACGTCCCATCGCCAGCAGAAAGATCGAGGCGGAGAGGACGTAGGTGGTCTCAACCAATCCGAGCTGCAACGCGGTGGCGTTGAACTCACGACCGATGGCCGGTAGCGCCACCCCGACCGCCGACATCATGAACGGCATGAGGAAATGGGCAACGCAGACCACGAACAGAGTCGCCGAGCGCGATACGACGGGCGGGTTGGTGTTGTGCGCAGAGGGCATGGCCGTTGCTGTTCTTTGAGGTTGATATGAAACGTGTCACCATAGCCGATCAGGCGGCAAAAAGGAACCGTCATCCCGGTAAAAACAGCGTTGGCCCGCTGGATTGGCAGTCGCAGAAAAATCACTCTATACGGCAATCCTGACCTCGTGTATAGTCGCGCCGTTTCCACCCCCTTTTCCCCGCGGTTGCGGCGTGTCAAAAGGGGGTGGTTTTCGTGGCGAGGCCAACAATGATCAGGACACAGGCGCAGGAACGTTTCATCGCCGGCAACCGGCTGGAATACACTGCCGGATATGAGCAACTGCATTTTTTAACCGATACTGAAGCTTCACGCGCCCGGCACCGGCGCGATGAATTACTGTCAGCGCTGGCCGGGCAGGCCCTGGTCGGCTGCGGTGGTACCAAACTCGACCATAACAATCTTGCCCCCGGTTGCCAGCGATGCGTCGCCGGCAAATGGTCCTGCCTGTTTATCAACGGGCGCTGTAATGCGCGCTGCTTCTACTGTCCGACTTCACAGGGCGAGACCGGTCTTCCGGCCACCAACACTCTGGAGTTTCGCCTGCCGGCAGATTATGTCGGCTATCTGGAAGCCTTTGGCTTTACCGGCGCCAGTATCAGCGGTGGCGAACCGCTCCTGACCCCGCAGCGCAGTCTGGCGTTTATCTCCGCGATCAAGCGCCACTTCGGTGCAAATATGCATGTCTGGCTCTACACCAACGGGCTTCTGTTCGATGATGCCATGGCGGCACGACTGCGTGATGCCGGTCTCGACGAGATCCGTTTTGATATCGGCGCCACCGGTTACCGCCTCGATGCCTTGCGCAAGGCGGTCGGTGTGATCCCGACCGTCACGGTCGAAATCCCGGCGGTGCCGGAGGAGGGGGAGCGGCTGCGCGATATGTTGTCCGAGTTGCGTACGGTCGGCGTCGACCACCTCAACCTGCACCAGCTGCGCCTGACGCCTTATAACTTCGCTGAACTGGCAAAGCGCAACTACACCTTTGTGCACGGAGAAAAGGTGACGGTCCTCGAATCGGAATTGACGGCGCTGGAGCTGCTGCAGTTTTCACACGATCAAAAAATCGGGCTACCGATCAATTACTGCTCCTTTGTCTACAAGAACCGCTATCAGGCCGCTGCTGCCCGCGAGCGTAACGCACAATTTCTGGTCAAGCCGGTCGAGACCCTGACCGACAGCGGCTATCTGCGCACCTTGACCTTGCAGGGGAGCCTTGCCGATATTGCCCGGCAGGCAGAGCAGTTTCAGTCTTTCGGGGCTGCGTCCGGGTCGTGGAGCTACGGATCGAGCCGGGAACAGCTGGTTTTTGCCCCGCAACTACTCTCGCTGGTCGATTTTGCCCCGTTTACCCTGCAGGTCGCTTATGCCGCCTGTCGGCAGATGACATCGGTCAGCTACCGTAATCCGTTTGTTGCGGTGCGGGTCAGTGACAGGATGAAGGTGGTGGTGGAGAAGGCGCGGCAGGCGGTTTTTGACCTGAGCGGGGCGCAGATTACCGATTTCATCGAGGTTGTTCTGCGCGTTGGCGACGAAAAGACGTTGTCGGGTGAGCTTGCCGAGATGGCTCCCTATGAGAAGCTACCGGCCGGGTTGCAGGATTACTATTGAGAGAGGCAGACGACGGGTAACTCAAAAGACAGATTTGACGCAGTGGCGCGGAGGCGCAGAGAAAAGAGCAGGGATTGTTTTAACTCTGATTTGACTCTGCGCCTCCGCGCCTCTGCGTCCAACCGGTCTTGAATCAAAAAAACATCAGTAACACCTTCACCGCCAGAATCTTCCCCAGCAATGCCACCGGATAAACCGTCGCATAAGCCGCCGGTGCATAAGCGGTGCTCGACAGGGTCTGGGCCGAGGTCAGACCGGAGGCGCTGGTCATGCCGCCGACCAGCACGCCGAGCAGACGCAGGAAACGGATCCGCATCAGGTAGAGACCGATCAGGACGCCAGCGACGACCGGCAGCAGGGTGACCAGTATGCCGGAGAAGAGCAGGGGCAACCCGTGATCCTGCAACGTGGTGAGAAAGGAGACCCCGGCCGAGGTGCCGACGGCGGCGAGGAACAGGGCGAGGCCGAGGTCGCGGATCAGGCGATTACCGGCGTCGGGGATGTCCCAGATCAGCGGTCCGGTCTGGTAGCGGGCACCAAGGAGCAGGCCGACAATCAGGGTACCGCCGGTGGTGCCGAGGGTGAAGTGACCGACCAAGGGGAGCGGAATCGTGATCTGGCCGAGAAGGAAACCGGCCAGCAGTCCGACCAGGATCGGCAGCAGACTGATCTCACCGACGGCTTTGAGGTCGTTGCCGAGCATGCGGCTGATGTTGCGCAGGGAGCGTTCGTCGCCGACCGCGTGCAGGACATCCCCCAGATGCAGGCGGGTGTGGGCTTCGGCCGGCAGGTCGATGCCGCTGCGGGTGATGCGCGCCACCTGCACGTTGAAGGTTTCGCGGAAGTTGAAGTATCCGAGGGCCAATCCGGCGAATTTGCGCTTGGAGACGACAATGCTTTTTTTGACCAGGACCCGATCGAAGGCGATTTCACCGTCGACTTTCTTGCCGACAAACAGTTCAACCTTCTCCAGATCGGCGGTGCGTCCGACGACCCGCAACCGATCCCCCTCCTGCAGCACCGTCTCGCCGCCGACCAGGATCGGTTCACTTGATCCGCGGCGCAGCATCCGGGTGATGGTGACCTGGGCGATATTCTTGAGGAAAATCTCGTTGACCTTTTTACCGAACAGGTTGGGGTTGTTGACTTCGATGTGATGGAAAGTGATCGGTGGGTTGACCTCGGCCAACTCCTGGCCAAGGGCCGCCTCTTCACCGGCGAGATCACGTTGCAGAAGGCGCGGTAACAGCCTGATGGCGACCGCAACGCCGACGACACCGAATCCGTAGGTGAGCCCGTAGGCAGCGGGCGCCTTGTCGATCCCGATGACTTCAACCGCAGCGGCCAGAGACGGGGTGCTGGTCATCGCGCCGGCCAGCAGGCCGGCGCCGGTGCCGGCGTCGAAACCGAAGACAATGCAGCAGAGCCAGGTCACCAGTGTACCAACGACCGCCATACCGAGAACGGTGGCGGCCATAGCCAGTCCGTGGCTACGGAACGAGCTGAGAAAACCGGGACCGGCCTGCAGCCCGACGGCGTAAATGAACATCGCCAGACCGATGGTCTGGATTCCTTGCGGCAGGGTGTGGCCGAAATGTCCGAATCCCAGAGCAACGAAGATAATCGCCGACGGGCCGAGACTGATCCCCCAGACTCGTACTTTGCCGAGCAGTTCACCCAGGATGATGATCAACAGCAGTAAAAAGATTGAGTTGTCGAGAAGTATCATATCTGCACCGGCCTGTGAGCCGAAAAAGGAGTCGTTATCTGCTGCGCAGGTTTACCCGAAGTCCCCGGGAAAGTCCAGCGGCATATACCCATTCAAGAGCGTTCGGTACGCCCCGTGTTGAACAAAAAAAATCAGAAATAGCGCCGGCCTCCGACATAGGTTTTACTGAAAAATGCTTTGTCCAGGCGCTCGATGCAGACATCCTTGCCGGTGCGCGGAGCGTGTATGAACTGGCTGCGGCCGATGTAGAGGCCGACATGGGTGACGCGGCTCCCCCCTTTGGTGGCGAAGAAGACCAGATCACCCGGGCGCAGGTCTTTTTTGGCGATCTTTTTGCCGGCCGCATGCTGGGCGCGGGAGTTGCGTGGCAGGTTGAGGCCGTTGAGGCGATAACAGACCATGGTCAGGCCGCTGCAATCGAAGCCGTTTTTACGATCCTCACCGCCCCAGCGATAAGGGATCCCGATAAAGCGTTTTGCGGTCGCGACCAGTTCCTGCCCCAAATCACCGTGACCGCTTTTGGCAATGCGGGCGGCGGCATAATCCTGCGGGATCACGATAAAGAAGCTGTCGATCAAGCCCTGTGATTGCAGGGCTTCGGCCTCACTGCGCGCCGCTGCGTAGTCGGTGTGGTTGCCGAACCGGACCTTGTACAGCCCCGATTCGTGGCGGAAGTAATAAGCATCGATCCCCTTCGCCTCGAGTTGCTGCTCCAGACGCACGGCGTTGTCAAGATCGGTAAAGGCGCCGACCTGAACCGAAAAGCCCATCCGTGCCAGCGGGGCTGCCGATTCAAGCAGTTCGCCGATCAGGTCGGGCTCTTCGCTGGTCACCGGCGGGATCGGGAGCGGTGCCGGTTTTGGCCGCGCGCAGCTGACAACGGCAATCAGGATGACAAGAAGCAGGGGGCTGTATCGGAGCAGGAATCCGGGCATCGTTCAACGTGTCGGTTAAGGGTGACGTTGCCCCGACAAGGTAGCATGGTCAGGTGGTCTCAGAAAAGGGTTCAATCGAGACTTGCCAAATTGGAGATGGTCTGCGAGAATGCGCCGCGTAACTCAACGAATAGGTCAGCAGGAGTTTTTATGAAAGAAGCCGCACCCATGCCCCTTTTCGATCAGGTCCTGCCGCAGTTTGGCTGGGAGATCGACAGTCTCAAGGATCCGGTTATCCGTCAACGCGACTGGATGCGCGACAACACCAAGTCACGGAGCTATCCGGCACGGCTGTTGCGCTACTGGTTTGTATACCATTTTATGCGCACGGCAGCCGCCCGTCGCGGTGCGCCGCTCAATGTCTGCGAAATCGGTATCGATGTCGGCCAGATGCGCGAATATGTCCGCACCGCCAGCGCCTGCCATCCCGAAGCGGCGCCGCAGATTGCCCGCTGGCACGGGGTCGATATCAAGCTCAAGCGCGATGGACTGGCCGGTCAGGGGTACGATGAACTGACCGAGGCCGGTATTGACGATGTTCCCGGCTTTATCGATCCTGATACCGATATCGTCATCCTGCTGCATATCCTGGAACATCTGCTGGAACCGGAAGAGTCGATGCGCTCCTTGAGTGCGGCGCTGAAACCCGGCGCGCTGGTCCTTGGCGGCTTGCCGAGCCTGCCCCATTTTCTGGTCGGCACCCGTGAAGCGAAGATCCGTGCCAATCCGAACAGTAACGGCCATGTCAGCGCCTTTTCGCCGCGGCGGATGCGCGAGCTCGCCGCCACCTGCGGCTTTGAGCTCGATTTTATCAGTGGTGCGTTTCTCGCCCGGATCAGCGGCAGCTGGCTGGAAGATCAGCCCTGGTGGTTACGTTTCAACCTCTTTTTTGCGCAGATGTTTCCGGGGTGGCCCGGAGAAACCTACTGGGTTTTGCGTAAAGTCGGCTGATCAAAAGCCTGCGTCTGCGGCGTTGTCCTTGTCTTCGTCGCTGCGACGTAGCTACCGCTACGCCTCACTCCTTAGACTGCGTCCGCCTTGCATTCACAGGCTTTTGATCAGCCTTGGCAGCTGATTTTTATTTAAAAAATGAAACAGGCCGGTCATTTTGTGACCGGCCTGTTTGCGTTCGATTGCGTGGAGATTACCCTGGTTTGCCGGTATTTCCCATGATGCCGCGGATGGCGTTGGGCAGGTCGGCGGGGAAGACCACCGTCTTGGCGTTTGCCGAGGTGGCGAGCTCGCGCATCGCTTCGATGTAGCGTTCGCCGAGCAGGAAGACCACCGGCATCTCATTTTGCTGAATCGCCTCGGTCACCTTCTGGATCGCCCGCTGGCTCGCTTCGGCCAACACCACCTTGGCCTGGGCGTCACGCTTGGATGCCTCGAGCCGGCCGTCGGCTTCGAGGATCGCCGCCGATTTCTCCCCTTCGGCCCGGGTGACGGTGGCGCGTCGCGCCCGCTCTGCCGCTGCCTGCTCTTCCATCGCCTTCTGCATGGTTTTCGACGGGTTGATATCCTGGATCTCCACCGTCTTCAAGGTGATTCCCCAGTCGGAGATGTCATCGGAAATTGCTGCCTTGAGTTTGGCTTTAATCATGTCGCGCGAGGCCAGAGCATCGTCAAGGTCCATCTCGCCAACGATGGAGCGCAATGAGGTCTGCACCAGATTCTGAATGGCGATGTTGAAATCGACCACGCCGTAGACCGCTTTCTCCGGCGAAACAATGTTGATGTAGGCGACGGCATTGACGATGATGACGGCGTTGTCGCGGGTGATAACCTCCTGCGACGGGATATCCATGACAATATCCTTGGTCGTCACCTTGTAGGCGACGGAATCGATGTAGGGGATGATGATGTTCAGCCCCGGCGGCAGGGTCTTGTTGAACTTGCCGAGACGCTGGACGACATGCTTGTACCCCTGAGGGACGATGCGCACGCCGAGGAAGATGGTCATGACGACCAGAAACAGAAGGACCAGAACAAAAACCAGCATGCCAGTCATGTGGGACTCCTTAGGCTTGTAAAGGGTGAGGGGGGGAGGCGTGAGGGGCACGAGCAGAATTTGCCTTCACCCCTTACTCCTGGTTCCTCACGGATTCGGAACGATACGGTCAACCAGCAGGGTGTTGCCGGAGATGTCGCGGACGATGACGCGGTCACCGACGGCGACCGGGTGTTCGCAGATAAACGGCCATTCGTCGGTGCCGAGCAGCGGTGTCGTAAAGCGGACGATCCCGCGGCGCCCTTCAACCGGCACCTGGATCACCTGGCCGGTTTCGCCGACGGCGGCCTCGCGGGAGAGGCCGGCCTTGGTCCGATCGCCCATCAACGGCTTGAGATAGCGGAACCAGAGGAAGGTAAACAGGGCCGAGGCGAAGGAAAAGAGCAGCAACTGTCCGGTTAACGGCAGTCCGGGGATCAGCACTAACGACAGTCCGACGACGAGTGCGCCGAGGCCGAACCAGAAGATGGTGAAGCTGGGGATAAACAGTTCAAGGATAATCAGCAATAGACCGAGGACCAGCCAGTGCCAGTAGGTCAGAACCACGCGTTGACCTTCCTTTCTGCGGCGCGCTGCCGCAAAACTAGAAATAATTAATTTTCACGATTCAATTTTTAATGGCTACAGCCGCCGACGTCAATCGAATTCGCCTTTTGGTTTATTCGAACTGCTTGCGAAAGGCGGCGAATTCTTCACGCAGGGCCGCCATCTCGGATTCGAGCCGGGCAATACGGGCGTCGGTTTCATCGACCAGTCGTCGCGCCGCTTCCGGCGCCGGTGCCGATTCTTCTGCTACCAGTTGCGGCTGTCCGGCGAACAGATGGGCATAGCGCGGCTCCTTGCGTCCGGCCTGGCGGGGGAGCAGGGTCACCAGCGGGTCCTCGCGATCGATCAGCTCCTGCAGCAGGGTCTCGACCTGTGCCAGATCGGTCAGCTCATGCATGCGGCTGGCGCGGGTGCGCAGTTCGCCGGTGGTCTGTGGTCCACGTACCAGAAGTTCGCAGAGCAGGGCCAGGTGCTCCGGCTCCAGCCCAAGTTTTTCAAACAGCAGGTGGCGATATTTCGGCACCCGTCCCCCGTCGCTGGCTGTCTGTACGGCCAGACCGGCAAAACGCATATTATCAAGGGCGCGCACCACGTCAGTCTCGGCCAGCTCCAGCACCGGATCGCGATTCGATTTCTGGTTACAGGCGTTGGTCAGGGCGTTGAGGGTCAGCGGATAATACTCCGGCGTTGCCATCTCTTTTTCAATCAGACAGCCCAGCACCCGGACTTCGATATCGTTCAATTGTACTTCCATGGTTTGTCCTTTCGAAAAGGTATCAGGAATCAGGAGTCAGGAATCAGGAATCAGGATAAACATTGATCACTCCCCGTTACCTGATACCCGACACCTGACACCTGACACCTTTTTTCAGTCCCGGTAGCGCCGGGTCAGATCGACGAAGGCTTCGATGCGCCGGTCGCGGAGAAACGGCCAGATGCGGCGCACGTCCTCACTGCGCTGGCGATCGATGGTTGTGACCAACACGTCTTCGTCACTGCGGCCGGCCTCGGCAAGGATCTCCCCTTGCGGACCGGCGACAAAGCTGCTCCCCCAGAACTGGCTCCCCGGTCCGTGGTCGGGGGCGGCTTCAAAGCCGCAGCGATTGACGGCGACGACATGCAGGCCGTTGGCGACGGCATGGCCGCGCTGTACGGTAATCCAGGCCTCGCGCTGACGCTCCTGCTCGGCGGCCTCATCGCGCGGATCCCAGCCGATGGCGGTCGGGTAGATGAGGATTTCAGCGCCGGCCAGAGCCATCAGGCGCGCGGCTTCCGGATACCACTGATCCCAGCAGACCAGCACGCCGAGGCGACCGACCGAGGTGTCGATCGGGGTGAAGCCGAGGTCGCCGGGGGTAAAATAGAATTTTTCGTAATAGCCGGGGTCATCGGGGATGTGCATCTTGCGATAAGTGCCGGCGATTGTGCCGTCCGCTTCCAGCACCACGGCGGTGTTGTGATAAAGGCCGGCGGCACGTTTTTCGAACAGGGAGATGACCAGAACCACGCCGAGTTCTTTGGCGATGGCGGAAAACTGCGCTGTCGACGGCCCGGGGATGCTTTCGGCCAGGTCGAAACAGGCGGTCTCCTCGCTCTGGCAGAAATAGAGGGTGGTGTGCAGCTCCTGCAGCACCACCAGTTGCGCCCCTTTGGCTGCTGCGGCGCGAATGCCGGCCATGCTCTTGTCGATGTTGGCGGTGCGGTCGGCGTTGCAGGTCTGCTGGACCAGGCCGATGGTCAACGGATTCATGGCAACACTCCTTTCGGAATCTGCATGGTGATGCAGTGCAGCGAGCCGTGCTGATCGATCAGCGGCGTGCAGTCGATGCCGATGATTTCGCGGTCAGGGAACGCTGTTTGCACTTGAGCGAGGGCGATGCCGTCCCGCGGATCAGCGTAGATCGGCACCAGAACGGCGTCGTTGATAATCAAGAAGTTGGCGTAGGTGGCCGGCAGGCGTTGCCCCTCATCGTCATGCTTTGCCTGCGGCCAGGGGAGCGGGATGCAGTGAAACGCGTCTCCCTGCCGGGTACGAAAGGCGGCGAGCTCCTCCGCCATACGCGCAAGAGCCGGGTAGTGCTCATCCTGCGGATCATCACAGGCTTGATAAAGGATGGTGTCCCCGGGGCAGAGACGGGCCAGAGTGTCGATGTGCGAATCGGTATCATCGCCGGCCAGGTAGCCGTTTTCGAGCCAGAGCTGGTGGTCGCAGCCGAGCAGGTCGCGCAGCTGCGCGGCGATGGTGGCGCGGTCGAGGTGCGGATTGCGGTTGGCGTTGAGCAAACACTCGCTGGTGGTCAGCAGGGTCCCGGCGCCGTCACTCTCCAGGCTCCCCCCCTCCATGATCAGGCCGATGACTTCACGGGGCGTGGTCCCGAAGGCACCGGCTTCTTGCAGGCGACGGGTGATCTGGTTGTCGCGATCGCTGGCGAATTTCAGCCCCCAGCCGTTGAAACCGAAATCGAGCAGGTGTGGCTGATGATCTTCGAGCACCGTCACCGGCCCGAAATCCCGTGCCCAGGTATCGTTGCTCGGCAGCTCGTAAAGGCTGATGCGCGCCTGATCGAGGGGGCGGGTCGATAGCAGGGACTTCACCCGGTCCGGCTCGGGGGTGACGATCAGGCAGCGTTCAAAGCGGGTGACGGCCGTCACCACCTCAAGATAGACGCCATCGACGGCGGCCAGGATCGGTTGCCAGTCGCTGTCAGCGTGGGGCCAGGCAAGCAGGACAGCGTCCTGTGCTTCCCATTCGGCGGGAAAACGGCGAGTCATAGAAAATCTCCCTGCTGCGGTTCAGATAATTGTGGGTCAAAGAGCAAATATGTACCACAAAAAAGCCGGCGAGGAAAAAGGTTAAAGGGACGGGCAAAAAGGAAATAAGCAGGGCTTGGATGACCAACCCTGAATGTTTTGCCTCTGTCAGTGCAGACGACGGCGGCGCATGATAATCAGGACGGTGACTGCGAGCAGCAGCAGGATCAACAGACTGAAACGGCCGCTCCAGTCGCGCACATTCTGCCAGCTGACGCCGGCCAGGTAGCCGAGGCCGGGGTAAGCCAGTCCCCAGAGGATGGCGCTGACGATGGCGTAGCCGGTGAACAGGCGCGGTGGCATCCTGGCGCAACCGGCGACAAAGGGGACGAATCCACGAATCGGGCCGACAAAGCGGCCGAAAAAGACACTCTTGC